>NZ_JBFBDW010000049.1:0-61371 GCF_040683455.1 Kitasatospora sp. NPDC093679 | reverse complement strand
GGTTACATTCCGAACCCGGAAGCTAAGCCTCGTAGCGCCGATGGTACTGCAGGGGGGACCCTGTGGGAGAGTAGGACGCCGCCGAACAATTCTTCATGGCAAAGCCCCCACCCAGCAGGGTGGGGGCTTTGTTGTTGTAAGGTCAATGCCGCACACGTTCACGGCGGTACAGCTGTCAGGAGGGTCCCAGGTGGAGGTTCAGGAGACGCGGGTGCAGACGGACCGCGTCCTCACCATCCCCAACCTGCTGAGCATGGCGCGGCTGGTGGGTGTGCCCATCTTCCTGTGGCTGATCCTCTGGCCGGTGTTCGGCGGGCCGGAGAACGACGGCTGGGCGATCGTCATCCTGATGCTCAGCGGCGTCAGCGACTACCTGGACGGCAAGCTCGCGCGGCGCTGGGGCCAGGTGAGCCGGCTCGGCCAGATCCTGGATCCGGCGGCGGACCGGTTGTACGTGCTGTCCACGCTGGTCGGTCTGACGTGGCGTGAGATCCTGCCGCTGTGGGTCACCGTCGTGCTGCTGGCGCGCGAACTGTTCATCGGCTCGCTGCTTCCCATTCTCAATCGGCACGGTTACGGGCCGCTCCAGGTGAGTTTCCTGGGGAAGGCGGCCACGTTCAACCTGATGTACGCCTTTCCGCTTCTGCTGCTCGGCAACGGGGAGAGCTGGCTGGCCACGGTTGCCGAGCCGGTCAGCTGGGCATTCATCTGGTGGGGCACGGTGCTCTACTGGTGGGCCGGCATCCTGTACGCCGTCCAGGCCCGGCAGCTGGTGCGGGCGGACCGCACGGCTGCCGTTTGAGCGGGCTGTTTGCACGCTGCTGACAAGATCTCCACGTCCGACTTGCCACGACACGGTGAGTCGGACGTTTTTATCCGGGTAGAGAAGCTCTGGAACGGTTTGATGGATCTGCAGGGTTCACCACCGCGAAGGAGGACGCACCCGAATGAAAGCCGTTGTGATGGCGGGTGGCGAAGGCACTCGACTCCGTCCGATGACGTCGAGCATGCCCAAGCCACTACTGCCGGTGGCCAACAGGCCGATCATGGAGCACGTACTGCGGCTGCTACGGCGGCACGGTCTCACGGACACCGTGGTGACCGTCCAGTTCCTGGCCTCCCTGGTGAAGAACTACTTCGGGGACGGCGAAGAGCTGGGGATGAACCTCACCTATGCCAATGAAGAGGTCCCGCTCGGTACCGCGGGCAGTGTGAAGAACGCCGAGGACGCGCTCAAGGACGACTCGTTTCTGGTGATCTCCGGTGACGCGCTCACCGATTTCGATCTTTCCGAGTTGGTGGCCTTCCACCGTGAGAAGGGCGCGCTGGTCACCGTCTGCCTGACCCGGGTGCCCAACCCGTTGGAGTTCGGCATCACGATCACCGACGACGAGGGGCGGGTCGAGCGCTTCCTGGAGAAGCCGACCTGGGGCCAGGTCTTCTCGGACACGGTGAACACCGGCATCTACGTGATGGAACCCGAGGTCTTCTCCTACGTCGCGGCCGGCGAGTCGGTCGACTGGTCGAGCGACGTCTTCCCGCAGCTGCTCAAGGAGGGCAAGCCGGTCTACGGCTACGTCGCCGAGGGCTACTGGGAGGACGTGGGCACGCACGAGAGCTACCTGAAGGCGCAGGCGGACGTCCTCGAGGGCAAGGTCGAGGTCGAGCTCGACGGCTTCGAGATCTCTCCCGGCGTGTGGGTGGCCGAGGGGGCCGAGGTCGACCCGGAGGCGGTGCTCCGCGGGCCGCTGTACATCGGCGACTACGCCAAGGTCGAGGCCGGGGTGGAGCTGCGCGAGCACACCGTGCTGGGCAGCAACGTGGTCGTCAAGCGCGGCGCCTTCCTGCACAAGGCGGTGATCCACGACAACGTGTACGTCGGGCCGCAGAGCAACCTGCGCGGCTGTGTGATCGGCAAGAACACCGACGTGATGCGGGCCGCGCGGATCGACGAGGGCGCGGTGATCGGTGACGAGTGCCTGATCGGCGAGGAGTCGCTGCTGGCGGGCAACGTCCGGGTCTACCCGTTCAAGACCATTGAGGCCGGCGCGGTCGTCAACACCTCGGTGATCTGGGAGTCCCGCGGCCAGGAGCACCTGTTCGGCGTGCGCGGCGTCTCCGGCATCCTGAACGTGGAGATCACCCCGGAGCTCGCCGTCCGGCTGGCCGGCGCGTACGCCACCACCCTCAAGAAGGGGGCGACGGTCACCATCGCGCGTGACCACTCGCGTGGTGCCCGGGCGCTCAAGCGGGCGATGATCTCGGCGCTGCAGACCAGCGCGATCGACGTCCGCGACCTGGAGAACGTCCCGATGCCGGTCGCGCGGCAGAACACCGCGCGCGGCAGTGCGGGCGGCATCTTCCTGCGGACCACGCCGGGAGTGCCGGACTCGCTGGACATCCTGTTCTTCGACGGGGCCGGCGCCGACCTCTCGCAGGCGAGCCAGCGGAAGCTGGACCGCGTGTACGCGCGCCAGGAGTTCCGGCGGGCCTTCCCCGGTGAGATCGGCGACCTGCTGCACCCGTCCAGCGTGTTCGACTCGTACGCGCGGAACCTGCTGCGGGCGGTCGACACCAGCGGGGTGCGCGAGGCCGGTCTGAAGGTCGTGGTGGACGCCGCGCACGGCAGTGCGGGGCTCGTCCTGCCGAGCATCCTCGGCAGGCTCGGCGTCGAGACGCTCACCGTCGACAGCGGCCTCGACGAGGCCCGGCCGACCGAGGACGCCGAGGAGCGGCGGGCCGCGCTGGCCCGGCTCGGCGAGCTGGTGGCCTCCTCGCGGGCGGCCTTCGGGGTGCGCTTCGACCCGGTGGGCGAGCGGGTGTCGTTCGTCGACGAGCTCGGCCGGGTGATCCAGGACGACCGGGCGCTGCTGGTGCTGCTCGACCTGGTCGCGGCGGAACGGCGCAGCGGCCAGGTGGCGCTGCCGGTGACGACGACCCGGATCGCCGAGCAGGTCGCGGCGTACCACGGCACCCAGGTGACCTGGACGACCACCTCGCCGGACGACCTCGCGAAGGCGGCCGCCGAGGAGGGCACGGTGTTCGGCGGCGACGGGCGCGGCGGGTTCGTGGTGCCCGAGTTCAGCGGTGTGCTGGACGGTCCGGCGGCGTTCGTCCGGCTGGTCGGCCTGGTGGCCCGCACCCAGCTCACGCTGAGCCAGATCGACGCCCGGATCCCGCAGGCGCACATCAAGCGGCGCGACATCGCGACGCCGTGGGCGGCCAAGGGCATGGTGATGCGCTCGGTGGTGGAGGCGGCCGGCAGCCGGCGGCTGGACACCACGGACGGCGTGCGCGTGGTCGAGGCCGACGGTCGGTGGACGCTCGTCCTGCCGGACCCGGCCGAGGCGGTCACCCACCTGTGGGCGGAGGGCCCCGACGACGAGGCCACCGAGCAGCTGCTCGACGAGTGGGCGGCGGTGGTGGACTCGGCCGGACGCTGAGGGAACACCGCCCGGTGACCCGGCCGGGGCGCGGCGGCAGCACGCCGCCGCGCCCCGGCCGGTCACGGTTCGGTGTCCGTCCGGGACGGTAGCGCGGGGGCTGTGCGTACGCCGCCCCGGCGACATGGGACGATGTCCCGCATGCCAGCAACGCCGACGCCGAGCGACTCGAACGGACGGTTCAACCGTCCGGACGCCTCGATGTCCCTGCTGACCAACGTGATGGACCACAGCCTGGACGAGGGCTACGCCGAGGCCGCGCGCCGCGGGGACGGTCCGAGCCGGCTGCCGACGAGCCTGCGCGGCAAGCTCACCCTGGCGGTCGGGCTGGCCCTGGCGGCGACCGTGGTGACCGTGGGCGGGGTGAACGCCTCCAAGGCCGAGCCGACGCTCGCCAAGGAGCGGGACGCACTCGTCCACCGGGTCAACGACACCACGAAGGCCGCGGACACGCTGCAGCGGCAGGTCGAGGACCTGCGCACGAAGGTCGCGACGGCCCAGCAGCAGGCGCTGCCCGTCGGCGGCGACAACGCGCTCGCCCTGCTCGCCGCCCGGACCGGCACGGGGGAGATCAGCGGCCCGGGCATCAAGCTGGTGATCGACGACGCCTCGGGCACCGGCGCGGGCGGCTCGGCCAGCAACCCGCGGGAGGCCGAGGGCTTCAACAACACCGGCCGGCTGCGCGACCGCGACCTGCAGCTCGTGGTGAACGGGCTGTGGCTGTCCGGCGCCGAGGCGGTGTCGATCAACGGCCAGCGGCTGACGACGCTCTCCGCGATCCGCGCCGCGGGCGACGCGGTGCTGGTGGACAACCGGCCGCTGGTGCCCCCGTACACCGTGCTCGCGGTCGGGGACGGGGAGCGGTTCGCGCAGGCCTTCGACTCCAGCTCGGCCGGGCGCTACCTCAAGCTGATCCAGGACAGCTACGGCATCAAGTCGAACGTGTCCGTGCAGAAGAAGATGTCGCTGCCGGCCGCGCTCGGCGTGACGCTGCGGACGGCGAAGCCCGGTGGTGCCGAGTCCTCCGCCCCGACGGCCTCCTCGGGCGGCACCCCGCCCCCGGGCAGTGCCCCGCCCTCGGCCGGCTCCTCGCCCTCGGGCGGTGCCTCGCCGTCCCGCCCGGACTCCCGGGCCACCAAGTCGACCGCCACCCGGACAGGAGTACCTTCACCGTGATTGCCGTTCTGGGGCTCGTGATCGGCGTCGTCGTCGGCCTCTTCGTCCAGCCCGAGGTCCCCGACGCCGTGGTGCCGTACCTGCCGATCGCGGTGGTGGCGGCGCTGGACGCGGTGTTCGGCGGTGTCCGGGCGATGCTGGACGGGATCTTCAACGACAAGGTCTTCGTCGTCTCGTTCCTCTCGAACGTGGTCGTCGCGGCCCTGATCGTCTTCCTCGGCGACCAGCTCGGCGTGGGCGCGCAGCTCTCGACCGGTGTCGTCGTGGTGCTCGGTATCCGGATCTTCTCCAACGCAGCCGCGATCCGGCGGCATGTGTTCAGGGCGTAGGGAGAGACACGTCGTGGAACAGGACGACAAGCCGAACGGCACGCCGGTGCCCCCCGCGGAGGAGGGCGCGGCGCCCGAGCCGCGCGAGGCTCTCCGGAAGGCCGGCGAGGAGGCGGCGCCGTCCGTGACCCCGCCGGCCGGCGGGGAGCCCGCCGAGGGAGCCGTCGAGGAGCCGGACGCGGCCGCTGCGGAGCCTGCCCGGGCTCCCGCGGCGGACGGGAGCACCGAGCCCCGCCCGTCCGAGGCCGAGGCCGGTGCTCAGCCCACCGCTGAGCCGGCCACGCCGGTCGAGAAGGCCGAGAGGGCGGAGGAGCCCGAGTCGGCGGACCCGGGTGCGCCGGCCGACTCGCGCCGCAGGCTGCGGGGTGCGCTCTGGCCGCCGCGGCTCTCCCGCGGCCAGCTCGTCGTGGCCGTGCTGCTGTTCGCGCTGGGCCTGGGTCTGGCGATCCAGGTGCGTTCCACCAACGACCACAACCAGCTGCGCGGGGCCCGCCAGGAGGATCTCGTCCGCATCCTCGACGAACTGGACAGCCGCCAGCAGCGTCTCCAGCAGGAGAAGACGCAGCTGGAGCAGTCGTTGACCCAGTTGGAGAACAGCTCCAACCAGGCCAAGGAGGCCCAGGAGCAGACCAGGAGGAAGGCGACCGAGCTGGGTGTGCTCGCCGGCACGGAGCAGGCGACCGGGCCGGGAATCGTCTTGACGATCAATGATCCCCAGGGGCAGGTGAAGGCGGATATGCTGCTGGACACCCTGCAGGAACTCCGAGCGGCGGGAGCGGAGGCGATTCAGATCAACGACGTGCGTGTCGTGGCCGGCACCTACTTCACCGACGGCGCCGACGGCGGTGTGCAGATCGACGGCAAGAAGGTGTCGCAGCCGTTCCGCTTCACGGTCGTGGGCAACCCCCAGGACCTGACGCCCGCGCTGAACATCCCGGGCGGCGTGGTCCGCACCCTGGAGAAGGAGCAGGCGACCGCGGTCATCACCCAGCAGCAGAAGGTGGTCGTCGACGCGCTCGCAGCGCCGAAGCCGCTGCAGTACGGCAAGCCGGCGGCGAAGTGACGGGTCGACTGTCCTACGGTCCGTCAGGTACGCGCGGCCCCCGGTGGCGCGCCGCCGGGCAGCCTGAGGCACACTGGGATGTTCCACCCCGGCGGTGCGCTCCGCCGCCTGCTCGGGCCCGGCCGGATGCCGGGCAAGCTGCCTGTCCGAGCCTGTCACCCTGCCCCGCGGGCGGGTCTGTCACACGCAAGGGGATTCGCCCGTGAGTCTGTTCTCGAAGCTTTTCGGCCGCAACAACCGCCAGGAGTCGGCGGACGCGCCCACCGCGCGCCACCGCCACCCGGGGGAGGAGGCCGCCGTCCCCGGCATGCGGCCCGCGCCCGAGGCGGACCAGTACGCCGAGCGCCCGCTGTTCCGCGACGGCCACGGCGCGGCTCCGTACGAGGGGAATGCCCGGGGCTACGGCGCGTCGGTTGAATCGGGTGGCGCGCCGCGCATAGGTTTCCCGGCAGCACCCTCAACCTCCGGTGGAGGGTTTACCCCGGACCCCTACGCCGGGCACGTCCAGCAGGGTGTGCCGAGCCAGGAGGCTGTGACGATGGCTGGCACCTCCCCGTGTCCGCGGTGCGGCAACCAGAACCCGGTCACGGCCCGGTTCTGCTCCAACTGCGGGACGGCGCTGCGCAGCGCGCCGGTGCCGGAGAGGGCCGCCGAGACCACGTCGACCATCTCGATCTCCGGGCTCGAGTCGTACGAGCCCGGTGCCACCTCGACCGGTGCCACCCCGGCGCTGTCGCCCGAGGTGCTGGCCGCGATCGACGCCCTGCCGCCGGGCTCCGCCCTGCTGATCGTGCAGCGCGGCCCGAACTCCGGCAGCCGGTTCCTGCTCGACTCGGACGTGACCACCGCGGGCCGCCACCCGCAGGGCGACATCTTCCTGGACGACGTGACGGTCTCGCGCCGCCACGTGGAGTTCAGGCGGCTGCCCGGCGGCGGCTTCTCGGTCGCGGACGTCGGCAGCCTGAACGGCACGTACGTCAACCGGGAGCGGATCGACGAGGTCACGCTTAGCAACGGCGACGAGGTCCAGATCGGCAAGTACCGGCTGGTGTTCTTCGCCGGCCACGTCCGGGGGTACTGAATCCGACGTCGGCAGGAGCCCGAGTGACCGCGAACCCTCCCACCACCCTCGGGGCCACCCCCGTGCCCGCCACACGCCGTGCGGCCGAGGCACGGGGGAGGGGCGGCGACGAGCTGCTCTCGATCGGCGCCGTCCTGGCGTTCCTCCGGGACGACTTCCCCGAAGTCACCATCTCCAAGATCCGCTTCCTGGAGGCGGAGGGGCTGGTCGACCCGCAGCGCACCCCGTCCGGCTACCGCAAGTTCAGCGCCGGGGACGTCGAACGGCTGGCGTACGTGCTGCGCATGCAGCGCGACCACTACCTGCCGCTGCGGGTGATCCGCGAGCACCTGGACGCCATCGAGCGCGGCGAGGCGCCGCCGGCGCTGCCCGCGCCGGAGGCCCGGCCCGGCCCGCTGGAGGAGGCCGACCGGGAGCTCGGCGCCGCGTCCGGCGCGGTCGCCGGGGTGCGGCTCGGGCGGGCGGAGCTGCTCGCCGCGGCCGAGGCGGAGGAGGGCGAGCTCCTCGAGTGGGAGTCCTACGGCCTGGTCACGGCCGGGCCGGACGGCGGCTACGACGGGGAGGCGCTGCAGATCGCCCGGCTGGTCGCCGAGCTCGGCCGGTACGGCCTGGAGCCGCGCCACCTGCGGGCCATGAAGGCCGCCGCGGAGCGCGAGGTGGCCCTGGTCGACCAGGTGGTGGCGCCGCTGCGCCGGCACCGCAACCCGCAGACCCGGGCGCACGCCGAGACCACCGCCCGGGAGCTGGCCACGCTCTCCGTCCGGCTGCACGCGGCCATGGTGCAGGCGGGCCTGCGGGCCCGGCCGAACTGAGCGCCGGTGCCGACGACACCCCGGGGCCGCGTTGCTGACCAGGGCCGGAAGGACTGCGCTTTCCTATCGGCGGCGCGCGCCATAGGGTTGCCAGTGTGAATGAGCTCGACGTCGTGGGTGTCCGGGTGGAGATGCCTTCCAACCAGCCGATCGTGCTGCTGCGGGAGGTCGGGGGCGATCGGTACCTGCCGATCTGGATCGGCCCCGGCGAGGCGACCGCGATCGCTTTCGCGCAGCAGGGCATGACCCCGGTGCGGCCGCTGACGCACGACCTCTTCAAGGACGTGCTCGACGCGCTGGGCCAGCAGCTCACCGAGGTCCGGATCAGCGACCTGCGGGAGGGCGTCTTCTACGCCGAGCTCGTCTTCTCCGGCGGTGTCGAGGTGAGTGCGCGTCCCTCGGACGCCATAGCGCTGGCGCTGCGGACCGGGACGCCGATCTACGGCAGCGAGAACGTGCTCGCCGAGGCGGGCATCGCGATCCCGGACGAGCAGGAGGACGAGGTCGAGAAGTTCCGCGAGTTCCTCGACCAGGTCTCGCCGGAGGACTTCGGCGGCGGCCAGCAGTAGCACGGCCTGTTGCGGCGGCCTGTTGCGGCGGCCTGTTGCGGCGGCCTGTTGCGGCGGGTCGGCAGTAGCGGCGCCCGAGGCGGCGCCGCCCGCGGCCGGCGCGCGTACTGCGCGCTCCGGGGCGCTGCAACCGCGCTTTGCAAAAGCGGCCCCTCCTACCCACACTAAGGGCACGAAAAACCACTCTTCGGAGTGACATCCGACCGGAGCCCCGGCGTGGCGATCGTTGACGGGCCTGTGGTGACTGCCTACCGTCAAGGGAGGTTCCGGTCGGCCTGCGCCGTCCGGCGCCGGAAGAGCCGCAGGACCGAGTGGACGGAGGCAGGCATGAGCGGTAACGGCGACGACGCCACCGCCGGGGGCCTGTGCGCCGTGCACCTGCCGCGCGCCGCCCGAGGACCGGTTGTGCGGGGTCGGGAGGCGCTGGCCGAGCCGGACGAGCCCGAACTGCCCCGGGTGGGCCGCTTCCCCGCCGTCCAGGCCGGGCAGCCCGCGATCGAGCGCATCCCGCCGACCTCCGCCCTGGTGGGGTACCGCGGGCCGACCGCCTGCGCGGCCGCCGGCATCACGTACCGTCAGCTCGACTACTGGGCCCGCACCGGGCTGCTGGAGCCCAGCGTCCGCACCGCCTACCCGGCCGGAGCGCAGCGGCTCTACAGCTTCCGCGACATCCTCCTGCTGAAGATCGTCAAGCGGCTGCTGGACGCCGGCGTCTCGCTGCAGAACATCCGCGTCGCCGTCGCCCACCTCCAGGCGGCCGAGCCCGCCGACCTCACCGACCTGACCCTGATGTGCGACGGCGCCACCGTCTACGAGTGCACCAGCCCGCAGCAGGTCGTCGACCTGATCGGCGGTGGACAGGGCATGTTCGGCATCGCCGTCGGCGCGGTCTGGCAGGAGCTGGAGACCGCCCTCGGCCGGCTGCACGCCGAGCGCACCGACACCGGTGAGACCCTGGTCGGCCACAACCCGGCCGACGAGCTCGCCCAGCGGCGCAACCGCGCGGTCTGACACGGCGATCGCGGCCTGACGAGGCGACGGCCCCGCCCGGGTGGAACCGCACCGGCCCCGGTCGGCGTCCCGCCAGATGTGTCGATCAAGGATGTGAAGGTGCTGCGCAAGGCCGTGGCGCGGCTGCGGCGGATCCCCGGGCTCGACGACCGCACCGGTCGGCGCCGCTGGTTCCAGGCCGCCGTCCTCGTCAGCGCCCTCGGGCTCGCACCCAGCACCTGGCTGTGGACGGGCGAGGGCGGGCGGGTCACCACGGTGGCCGACGCCCCGGCCGCGCCCGTGGCCGTGGTCTTCGGCGCCGGGCTCTTCGGCGGCGAGCCCTCCCCGTACCTGGCGCACCGGCTCGACGCGGCGCTGAACCTCTATCAGCAGCACAAGGTGCGGGCCATCCTGGTCACCGGGGACAACAGCACCACCGACTACGACGAGACCGACGCCATGCGCCGGTACCTGACGGACCGCGGGGTGCCCGACGTCCGGGTGGTCGGCGACTACGCCGGCTTCGACACCTGGGACTCCTGCAGCCGGGCCCGCCGCGTGTTCGGCGTCGACCACGCCCTGCTGGTCAGTCAGGGCTTCCACGTGCGGCGGGCCCTGGCGCTGTGCGAGGCGGCCGGCATCGACACGTACGCCGTCGCCGTGGACGAGCCGCACGACACCACCTGGTACTACGGCGGACTGCGGGAGATCCCGGGGGCCGGCAAGGCGGCGCTGGACGCCTGGCTGCGGCCCGACCCGCAGTTCCTGGGCGCGACCGAGTCCGGGGTCACCCGCGCGCTCGCGGACGCCGCCAAGCCGTAGCCGTATCGACCCGCGGGGCGCGGACCCCGCCGAGGCGTGGCGCGGGGCCCGGCGGACCGGGGGCGGCCCGCCTCGAACCGGTTTGTCACAGCCGTGCGCGATGATCGCGGTGTGCGGACTGTGCCGAGCATCATCCACCTCGACATGGACGCCTTCTTCGCCGCGGTGGAGCAGGCGGCCAAGCCGAGCCTGCGCGGCAAACCCGTGGTGGTCGGCGGCCTCGGCGGCCGCGGCGTCGTCGCCACCGCCTCCTACGAGGCCCGCAGGTTCGGCGTCCACTCGGCCATGCCGATGGCCCAGGCGCGCCGGCTCTGCCCGAACGCCGCCTTCCTGTCCGGCCGCTTCGCCGCCTACCGCCAGAACAGCGACATCGTCATGGCCCTGCTGCGCGAACGCTCCCCGCTGGTCGAGCCGCTGAGCCTCGACGAGGCCTTCGTCGACCTGGAGGCCGGCCCGTACGGCCCCGCCCTCGCCGAGGCCGACCCGGAGACCGGCGCGCAGCTGGTGCTCGCGGTCGCCGAGGACCTGCGCGCCGACATCCTCGAACGAACCGGCCTCACCGCCTCCGTCGGCGCCGCCGGCTCCAAGCTGATGGCGAAGATCGCCTCCGAGCGGGCCAAACCGGACGGCCTGGTGCTGGTGGAGATCGGTTCGGAGCGGGCCGTGCTCAGCCCGATGCCCGTCCGGGCGCTGCCCGGGATCGGCCCGGCCACCGAGCAGACGCTGCGCCGCGCGGGCCTGACCACCGTGGCCGACCTCGCGGACGCCGGTGAGGCCGAGCTCGTCCACCTGCTCGGGCGGGCGCACGGCACCGGTATCCACCTGATGGCCGTCGGCCACGACGAGCGGGCCGTGGTGCCCGACCGCGACGCCAAATCGGTGTCGGTCGAGGACACCTTCGAGGTCGACCTCGCCGACCGTGACCGCATCCTGTACGAGATCGACCAGCTCACCGCCCGCTGCGTCAAGCGGCTGCGGGCGGCGGGCCGCTCCGGCCGCACGGTGGTGCTGAAGGTGCGCCGCTTCGACTTCTCCACCCTGACCCGTTCCGAGACGCTCCGCGCCCCCACCGACGACGAGGGCGTGATCGCGGAGACGGCCCGACGGCTGGCCCTGCAGGTCGACACCACCGGCGGGGTGCGGCTGCTCGGCGTGGGCGTCTCCCAGCTCGCCGACTACACGCAGGAGGACCTCTTCGCCCAGGCCGCGCACGCCGCGGAGGTGGAGGTGGAGGCAGCAGCGGCGGCAGGGGCAGAAGCAGGGGTGGCGTCGGCGGAGGCCGGGGGAGCGGACGCCGCCGACACGGCTCCGGCCGTGCCGCCGGCGCTGCGCCGCTGGCTGCCCGGGCAGGACGTCCACCACGCCGAGCACGGTCCCGGCTGGGTGCAGGGCAGTGGTGTCGGCCGGGTCACCGTGCGCTTCGAGACGCCGTACGACCCGCCGGGCCGGGTGCGGACCTTCGCCGTCGACGATCCGGACCTGGAGCCCTCCGACCCGCTGCCGCTGCGCCGGGCCTGAGCTCCCGGCTCTCAAGCCGCCCGGGACGCCGGTGGAAACGGCGAGCGGCCCCGCACCGTCCCAGTGCGGGGCCGCTCGGCGGGGCCGGGCCGTGTCCGCGGTCGCATGCCCACAACCGTCCACGGGGCCCGGCCCCCCTCGCGCCTCGTCCCCTGGCGCGAGGGAGACGCCTCGTCAGGCGTCGGTCTTGGCCAGCTCGGGGCTGGAGGGGGCGGCCTCGGCCGGGGTGGCGGCCGGGAGGTCGGCGGCCTTGATCCGGCGGATGGCGAACGGCACCAGCCCGGCGACCACGCACATCACGGCGGCCGTCCAGTAGGCGTGCTCGTAGGCGGTCAGGGTCGGCAGGGCGATCGGGATCGGCAGCTTCATGGTGTCGCCGGTGAGGATGGCCGCCATGACGGCGGTGCCGACGGCGCCGCCGACGGTGCGCAGCACCGCGTTCATGCCGTTGGCGATGCCGCTCTGCTCGGCGGGCACGGCGCCGTTGATGTAGGCGGGCATGGCGGCGTAGGCGAGGCCGACGCCGAGGCCGAAGACGGCGGAGGCGAGGTAGATGTCGATCTCGTGGCTGTGCCGGACGGCGAGGTAGGCCATCGCGACGGCGCCGAGCAGGCCGCCGGCGACGAGCGGCAGGCGGGGGCCGCGGCGGGCGATCATCAGGGCGCCGAGCGGGGCGGCGACCATCGAGCCGAGCGCGGACGGCAGCAGCATGATGCCGGCGTGCAGCACGGTGGCGGTGAAGCCGTAGTGGGCGAGCTTCTCCGGGGTCTGCGCGAAGTTGCTGATGACCATGAAGGAGCCGTACATCCCGAAGCCCATGAGCAGGCCGGAGATGTTGGTGAAGGCGACGGCCGGGCGGGACATCATCTTCATGTCGACCAGCGGGTGGCTGACCTTGACCTCGATGAGGATCCAGACGAGGGCGACCACGGCGGCGACGGCGAACAGGCCGAGGGTGCGGTTGGAGGTCCAGCCCCAGTGGTTGCCCTGGCTGACGGCGATCAGCAGGGCGGAGAGCCAGCCGGCCAGGGTGAGCGCGCCGAGCGGGTCGGCGCCGCCCTCCTTGTCGACGACCGGATCCTTGGGGACGCGGATCGCGACCAGCGCGACGGCGATGATGCCGAAGGCCAGGCCCATCCAGAAGATCGACTTGTAGCTCCAGTGCTCCAGCAGCAGGCCGGTGGCGACCAGGCCGAGGCCGCTGCCGACGCCCATGGAGGCGCTGATGGCGGCGACGCCGCCGGTGACCTTGGCCTTGGGCAGCTCGTCGCGGACGATGCTGATGGCGAGCGGGAGCACGCCACCGCCGGCGCCCTGGAGCACGCGGGCGACGACCAGCCAGGTGAAGGAGTGGGTGCCGACCGCGAGGGCGGAGCCCGCGACCAGGCCGGCGAGCGAGACCAGCAGCATCGGCTTGCGGCCGCGGAGGTCGCCGAACCGGCCGAGCAGCGGCGTGAGCACGGCCGCGGAGAGCAGGTTGGCGGTCATCAGCCAGGTGATGCTGGAGCCGGAGACGTCGAGCTCCTTGGCGAGCGACGGCAGGATCGGCACGACCGCGGTCTGCACCACGCTGAACGCCAGCATGGCCAGCACGAGCGCGGGGAGCACCCGCGCACTGCTCGGCTTCTCGTCCGTGGCGGCGGGCTGTGGGGCCTCACTCACGGTGGGTTTCCTCCCGTTGGGTCGCCGGAAGCCGGTCACTGCTTCAGGCGAGCGATAGTGAATGAACTGAAGTAACGATGCAGGCCGATACTTCAGTCTGTCAAATATCGATCGGTGAAGCTTTGGCAAAGCGCAGGTCCCGGCCCGCCGCAGCGGACCGGGACCCCGGGGGACGTCCTGCCGTCGGAGGATCAGACGGGGCGTAGCGGCTCCGGCCGGGTCGGCTGCGCCGCGGCCGTCCGCGCCGCGACCTGGACGGGCGCCTGGCCCGACGCGGCGGGTGCCGGCGCCGGCGCCGGCTGCCCACCGGCCGGAGCGGGCCCGGCCGCGGCAGCCGCGGCGGTCGCCGCGGTGGAGGCGGTCGTGGCCGCCGCGCGGTCGGCCGGCCGGGGGCCGTACGGCTGGCGCGCCGTCCCGTCGTGCACCTCGACCTGCTCGCGCCGCAGCTCCTCGCGGACGAGCTCCTCCTCGGTGTAGCGCTCCACCACCAGGCGCACCCGCTCGACCGGGGCCAGGTACTTGCGCACCACCGGCTGCTCCTCGCGCAGGGTCACCTCCTCGACCGCCTCGGCGATCTCCTGGTCGCTCAGCGCGGCCCGCTCGGCGTCGCTCACCGGCACCCGCTCCACCCGCACCCGCTCCCGCACCACCGGTACCCGGCGCTCCACGGCCTCCGAGGTGACGTACTTGCGCAGCCGGACGGTGCCCAGCACGTGCCACTCGGTGCTGATGTCCAGCCGCTCCTCGCGGCAGACGATCTCGACCGGCCCGTGCGCCGAGGCCTCGCCGCCCTGCTGCCGCTCCGGCCGCTCCGGCCGGTGCGCGGCGGTCGGCGCGGCCGCTGGGCGGACGGTGCCGCCGGCCGGCACCACCGGGAGCTGCATGGTGTTCTCCGAGCTGTCCTGCCGGGAGCCGGCCGGTCCGGAGCCGTCCGGCCGGGTCTCCTCCTGCCGGGGCCCGTCGTGGCGCGTGCCGCCGTGCTGCCCGTCGGCGTGGTCCGTCCGGCCGTGGCCGTTCGCCGCCGGGCGGCCGTTCGCCGCGGACTGCTCGGGTGCCGCGTGCGCGACCGCGCCGAACTCGGTGTCACCGGGGCGCTCGGCGGGCGCCGGACCCGCCTCCGGGCCCGGCCGACCGTTGGAGGTGTCCAGCCCGTAGTAGCGGTAGAGCTGCAACTCCTGGGCGGGTGACAGGTGCTGGCCCACACCGAAGTCCGGGGAGTCCTTCACCAGCGACTTGTCGTACGGGACCTTGAGCTCCTCGCCCGAGAACTCGCTGGTGGTCAGCGGGACGAAGGCGTCCCGGCCGAAGATCCCGGTGCGGACGGCGGCCCACTCGGGCTCACCGGTCGCGTCGTCGAGATACACCTCGTCGACCGTGCCGATCTTCTCACCGTTCCGGTCGACCGCCTTGTGCCCGATCAGGTCTCGCGGATCGATATCGGTCTGCACGCTGTCCTCCAGTGCCTACTGCTCCTGTGTCTCCGCGGACGTCGGGACGGCTGGAGGAGCTGGCCAGACGCCATCTACACAGAACGCCATGGACCGGTCACCGGCGAGCCGGGAGCGGCCGTCCGGGCCGGTGATCGGCCGTCCGGGGGACGGGCACGGCCCGCGGGCCCGCAGGCGGGGCCGGCGGACCGGCCACCGGCGGTGGGACGCCGGTCACAGCACCCGCCATTCCCGGTGGTCCCGCTGGTACCCTGGGCGGCGACCGCCGAGCCCGCGCGGGAGAGTCCCCGACCCCGCTGAGCTGGGGAAGGGGCGCCGAAGGAGCAACTCCTCCCCGGAATCTCTCAGGCACCCGTACCGCATGGGCCAGGTCACTCTGGAAAGCAGGGCAGGACCGCCGGCACAGGAGCCGTCGGCACCACCCTCACCGACGGTGCAAGCCGACGAGATGCCCTCGGGCGTCGAAACGGCGAAGCTCTCAGGTACCGATGACAGAGGGGGAGGCCTGACGGGTTCGTACGTCTCCGGCTCCCCACGGCGGCCGACCGGCGTGCGTACCCCCGCCGGTCCGTGACCAGGAGGCCTCGACCCCCATGAACGCCCAGCCGAACCTCACCGAGCTCGAGCAGGCCAGCCCCTTCGAGACCCGCCACATCGGCCCCGACGCCGCCGCCCAGGAGAAGATGCTCGCCCAGGTGGGCTTCGCGTCGCTGGACGAGCTGGCCGACGCGGCCGTTCCCGAGGCCATCCGCAGCCTGACCGCGCTGGACCTGCCCGCCGGCCGCAGCGAGGCCCAGGTCCTCGCCGAGCTTCGCGAGCTGGCCGACCGCAACCGGGTCGCCACCTCCATGATCGGCCTCGGCTACTACGGCACCTTCACCCCGCCGGTGATCCTGCGCAACGTGCTCGAGAACCCGGCCTGGTACACCGCCTACACCCCGTACCAGCCGGAGATCTCGCAGGGCCGCCTCGAGGCGCTGCTGAACTTCCAGACCCTGGTCTCCGACCTCACCGGCCTCGCCACCTCCGGCTCCTCGCTGCTCGACGAGGGCACCGCCGCCGCCGAGGCGATGGCGCTGGCCCGCCGCGTCACCAAGGTCAAGGGCGGCGTCTTCCTGATCGACGCCGACACCCTGCCGCAGACCGTCGCCGTCATCGAGACCCGCGCCGAGCCGACCGGCGTCGAGGTGGTCGTCGCCGACCTGTCCGAGGGCATCCCGGCCGAGATCGCCGAGCGCGGCGTCTTCGGCGTGCTGCTCCAGTACCCGGGTGCCGCCGGCGCCGTACGCGACCTCACCCCGGTCATCGAGCAGGCCCACGGCCTCGGCGCGGTCGTCGCCGTCGCCGCCGACCTGCTCGCCCTCACCCTGCTCAAGTCCCCGGGCTCGATGGGCGCCGACATCGCCTGCGGCACCTCGCAGCGCTTCGGCGTGCCGATGGGCTTCGGCGGCCCGCACGCCGGCTACCTCGCCGTCCGCGCCGAGTTCGCCCGCAATCTGCCCGGCCGCCTGGTCGGCGTCTCCGTCGACTCCGACGGCAACCGCGCCTACCGCCTGGCCCTGCAGACCCGCGAGCAGCACATCCGCCGCGAGAAGGCCACCAGCAACATCTGCACCGCCCAGGTGCTGCTCGCCGTGATGGCCTCGATGTACGCCGTGTACCACGGCCCCGACGGCCTCGCGGACATCGCCCGCCGCACCCACCGCTACGCCGCCGCACTCGCCGCGGGCCTGCGCGCCGGCGGCGTCGAGCTGGTGCACGGCGCCTTCTTCGACACCGTCACCGCCCGCGTCCCGCAGCGCGCCGACGAGGTCGTCGCCGCCGCCCTCGAGGCGAACATCAACATCCACAAGGTGGACGCCGACACCGTCTCGATCTCCTGCGACGAGACCACCACCCGCGAGCACGTCACCGCGCTGTGGGCCGCGTTCGGCATCGCCGGCGGCGAGCTCGACGAGACCGCCGACGCGCTGCCGGCCGCCCTGCTGCGCGACGACGAGTACCTCACCCACCCGGTCTTCCACAGCCACCGCTCCGAGACCGCCATGCTGCGCTACCTGCGCCGTCTGTCGGACCGCGACTACGCGCTGGACCGCGGCATGATCCCGCTGGGCTCGTGCACCATGAAGCTCAACGCCACCACCGAGATGGAGCCGGTCACCTGGCCCGAGTTCGGCCAGCTGCACCCGTTCGCCCCGGCCGACCAGGTGCAGGGCTTCCTCAGCCTGATCCACGGCCTGGAGCAGCAGCTCGTCGAGGTCACCGGCTACGACGCCGTCTCCATCCAGCCGAACGCCGGTTCCCAGGGCGAGCTGGCCGGCCTGCTGGCCGTCCGCGCCTACCACCTGGCCAACGGCGACACCCAGCGCGACGTCTGCCTCATCCCGTCCTCCGCGCACGGCACCAACGCCGCCTCCGCGGTGATGGCCGGCATGCGCGTCGTCGTGGTCAAGACCCTGGTCGACGGCGACGTCGACGTCGAGGACCTCAAGGCCAAGATCGAGCAGCACCGCGACCAGCTCTCGGTGCTGATGGTCACCTACCCGTCCACCCACGGCGTGTACGAGACCGAGATCACCGAGATCTGCGCCATGGTGCACGAGGCCGGCGGCCAGGTGTACGTCGACGGCGCCAACCTCAACGCGCTGGTCGGCCTCGCCAAGCCGGGCAAGTTCGGCGCCGACGTGTCGCACCTGAACCTGCACAAGACCTTCTGCATCCCGCACGGCGGCGGCGGCCCGGGCGTCGGCCCGGTCGCGGTCCGCGCGCACCTCGCGCCGTACCTGCCGAACCACCCGCTGCAGGCGGAGGCCGGCCCGGCCACCGGCGTGGGCCCGATCTCGGCCGCCCCCTGGGGCTCGGCGGCGATCCTGCCGATCTCCTGGTCGTACGTCCGCCTGATGGGCGGCGAGGGCCTCAAGCGCGCCACCCAGGTGGCCGTGCTGAACGCCAACTACATCGCCAAGCGGCTCGCCCCGCACTTCCCGGTGCTCTACACCGGCCCCGGCGGCCTCGTCGCGCACGAGTGCATCATCGACCTGCGCCCGCTCACCAAGGAGACCGGCGTGACGGTCGACGACGTGGCCAAGCGCCTGATCGACTACGGCTTCCACGCCCCGACCATGTCGTTCCCGGTGGCCGGCACGCTGATGATCGAGCCCACCGAGTCCGAGGACCTGCACGAGATCGACCGCTTCTGCGAGGCGATGATCCAGATCCGCGCGGAGATCGAGAAGGTCGGCTCCGGCGAGTGGGCCGCCGAGGACAACCCGCTGCGCAACGCCCCGCACACCGCCGCCGAGCTGGCCGGCGACTGGCAGCACCCGTACACCCGCGAGGAGGCCGTCTTCCCGGCCGGCGTGAACCCCGCGGACAAGTACTGGCCGCCGGTGAGCCGGATCGACGGCGCCTACGGCGACCGCAACCTGGTCTGCTCCTGCCCGCCGCTGGACGAGTACGGCAACTGAGCCGGTAGCGCACGAGGCGAGGGCCCCGGAGGACGGTTCCTCCGGGGCCCTCGCGGCGTTCCCGGCCGGTGGTGCCGGGATGCCGTGGTGCTGTGGTGCTGCCGGGTCGGTCAGGCCGCCACGGCGAGCGGGCGCCGCGGCGCGATCACCCGGCCGTCGGGCAGCAGTTCACCGGTGTCCTCGAAGAGCAGGACGCCGTTGCAGAGCAGGCTCCAGCCCTGCTCGGGGTGGCGGGCCACCGGTACGGCCGCCTCGCGGTCGGCCGACTCGGCCGAAGGACACTCAGTACGGTGCTGGCACATAGCTCGTACCCTCGCTTCGCTCGGATCCTGCCCCGCCGCACGGCACCCCCGTGGCGCGCCGCCCTGCCGGCGGATCATCCTCGCCGGCCCAGGTGTGAACCGGCGCTCCGGTGGGTAGGACAAGCCCCCACATCCGCTGGTTCCCAGTGTCGGCATCCCGGGTCCTTCCCGCAGCCTTTTTGTGACATGAGCCACAACCCGTCGCGGGAGATCACCCGTTCAGGCGGCCGGCCTGTTCCGGAACGGCCGGACGGGCCACCGGGTTACTGACCCTGGTAGGTCAGAACCGATGGCCCGTCCGGGTGATGCGGAGGTGCCGGTCCGGCGGTCGCGCTCCGGCCGGTGTGCGGCGGTTCAGCTCTGGCTGAGCAGCATCGCGGCGCCGCCGAGCGGCGGGCGCTCCAGCGCCGCCAGCAACTCGCCCGCCCGGTAGATCCGGTGGGCCGTCACCCCGAGCGGCGCGGGGGAGAGCGGGATCAGCAGGTCGTCCCCGCCGTCCGGCGCCGAACCGTTCAGCCACAGCGCCGTGGCGTAGTGCCCCGGCATCGTCAGCAGCCGGGGCAGCCGGATCGTCCGCGAACCCTGGGCCAGCTGCCAGGCCTGCCGCAGCGCCCGGACGGTGGAGTCGAGGTAGGGGCCGGCCGCGAAGTGCGAGAAGGTGTGCCCGGCCACCGTCTCCGTCACCTCCGCCGCCGCGACGACGCCGCCGCTGCCCTGCTTGATGAGGAACCGCCAGCCGGTGCGCCGCGCGGTGCCCAGCGCGGACCCCTCCAGCACGTACACGGCCAGCGGATGCGCGGGGAGCAGCGGGCCGGCGGTATGGCGCAGCGCGGCGGCCGCGGGCTTGCTCAGCGCACCCTCGTCGTCGAGGGCGGCCAGAACGGCGCGCAGGGCGCTCGGCGGTGGCTGGGGGGTCTGCAGAGTCATGGCGGGTCGCCTCTCTGTGCGAGATCGGCGTGCGAGTGCGGCATACCGGCGTGGCGGGACCTGGCCGTGTCCGGTTGGGCATGATCGCGGTGCGGGCACGGAACCACGCGAGCACGAGGTTGTCGTGCGGCGGGAAACCGGCCGGAAGCGCAGTGCGAATTCTACTCGAACAGGTGCGCAGGGTGACCTTCTTATCACGTTCGGTGTGGGGCGGCAAGTCCGATCGAGGCTGACGGCCCGTCAGTTCTTGCCCTCGCCACCGCGTTCGAGACCCCGGGCTATCGATCTTCCGGATGGGCATGATGCATGCACGGTCGACCTAGGGGAGGAGGACGCTCATGGGCGAGAAGGTCGCGGCCACTCGCGCTGAACTGTCCGACCGGCAGCTGTACCGGCGCAAGCTCCAGTCCTGTCTGGACGTGTTCGAGCGGATGCTGCGCGAGGGACGTTTCGACCGCCCCAGAGCGATGATGGGCCTGGAGATCGAGCTCAACCTGGCCGACGAGCAGGGCATGCCGGTCATGCGGAACGCGCAGGTGCTGGAGTCCATCGCCTCGGCCGACTTCCAGACCGAACTGGGCCGTTTCAACATCGAGGTCAACGTCGCCCCGCGGCGGCTCGGCGGGCACGTCCTGGAGGAGCTCCGCGAGGAGGTCGACACCTGCCTGCGCTACGCGGACCGGCAGGCGGCCGACGCCGGCGCCCGGATCGTCATGGTCGGCATCCTGCCGACCCTCGACCTGGACCACACCGGCCTGGACGCCATGTCGCACAACAACCGCTACAGCCTGCTCAGCGACCAGATCCTGGCCGCCCGCGGCGAGGACATCGCGCTGGACATCGAGGGCGTCGAGCACCTCGCGGTCGAGTCGGTCTCGATGGTCGCGGAGGCCGCGGCCACCTCGCTCCAACTCCACCTGCAGGTCACGCCGGAGAAGTTCGCACCCGTGTGGAACGCGGCCCAGGCGGTCTCCGCCTGCCAGGTCGCACTCGGCGCCAACTCGCCGTTCCTGTTCGGCCGCGAACTGTGGCGCGAGACCCGCCCGGTGCTCTTCCAACAGGCCTGCGACACCCGTTCGGCGGAGCTCAAGGCGCAGGGCGTGCGCCCCATCACCTGGTTCGGGGAGCGCTGGGTGGACTCCGCGCTGGACCTCTTCGCCGAGAACCTCCGCTACTTCCCGGCCCTGCTGCCGATCTGCGACGACGAGGACCCGGTCAAGGTGCTCGCCTCCGGCGGCGTCCCCAAACTCGCCGAGATGCGGCTCCACAACGGCACCATCTACCGCTGGAACCGCCCCGTCTACGACGTCGCCGACGGCATCGCCCACCTCCGGGTGGAGAACCGCTGCCTGCCGGCCGGGCCCACCGTCACCGACGTCCTCGCCAACGCCGCCTTCTACTACGGGTTGGTCCGCGTCCTCGCCGAACAGTCCCGGCCGGTCTGGACGAGGCTGCCCTTCGAACGCGCCGACGAGAACTTCCACACCGCGGCCCGGCACGGCATCGACGCCGTCCTGCACTGGCCCCGGCACGGCCGGGCCGGCCGCGGCGGCACCGCCCCGACCCCCGTCACCGAGCTCGTGCTGAACGAGCTGCTCCCGCTCGCCCACCAGGGCCTCGACGAATGGGGCATCGAACCCGCCGACCGCGACCGCTACCTCGGCGTCATCGAACAGCGCTGCCTGCGCCGCACCAACGGCGCCTCCTGGCAGGCCGCCACCGTGCACCGGCTGCGCGAGCACTTCGGCATGGACCGCACCGCCGCCATCGCCGCGATGACCCGCAGGTACGTGGAGTACATGCGCACCGGCGAACCGGTGCACACCTGGCCGGTCGGCTGACCGGCCGCGCCCCGCCGCCCGCGACCGGTGCCCGCCACCGGCCGCTCGCGGCGGGGCGCCCCCATCCGCGTGTGCGAGGATGATCGGCCCGGAGGCCGTCCGCGCCGACGGGCCCGCGCGCCGGCCGGCCGCGGGGAGCGAGCCGCCGCGCGGGAGACCAGGTGACCAGCGTTACGACCGAGCCGGAGACCGGCACCCCGGCCCGCCGCCTGCTCGGCGTCGAGCTGCTCATCGTGCTCGGCCTCTCCCTCGGGGCCAGCGGCATCGCGGCCCTGATCAGCTTCGCCGACTCGCTGACCCAGCCGATCGCGCTCGGCCAGCAGGTCGCCACCCTCAACGGATCCCGCGCGCCGGGCCGGCCCTGGATCGACCTCGCCTGGCAGCTCTACTACATCGCCCGCGGACTCATGCCCGTCGTGCTGGTCGGCTACCTGCTGGTGCGGGAGGGCACCTCGCTGCGGGTGCTCGGCTTCGACCTCCGGGACAAGGCGCGGGACCTCGGGCGCGGCGCACTGGTCGCCGCCGCGATCGGCGGCACCGGACTCGGCCTCTACCTCGCCGCCCAGGCCGCCGGCTTCAACCTCACCGTCGCCCCCTCCGGCCTGCCGGACGTCTGGTGGCGCATCCCCGTCCTGATCGGCTCGGCCTGGCAGAACGCGATCCTCGAAGAGGTCGTCGTGGTCGGTTACCTGCTGCGGCGGCTCGGCCAGCTGGGCTGGTCCTGGCCGGCGATCGTGGTCACCAGCGCGGTGCTGCGCGGGTCGTACCACCTGTACCAGGGCGTCGGCGGGCTCGTCGGCAACATGGTCATGGGCGTGGTCTTCTGCCTGCTGTACCGCCGCTGGGGCCGGGTGATGCCGCTGGTCGTCGCCCACGCCCTGATCGACACCGTCGCCTTCGTCGGCTACGCCCTCCTCGCCGGGCACGTCGGCTGGCTGCCCACGCCCTGACGGCGGCTCCCGGGCACCGGCGGCCGCCCCCGCCGTTCCCGAATGCGGTTGCGGTGGGGGCGGTGGGCGGGGGAAGGATGTGTCCATGGACAGTGCAGCGGACGAGGTGGAACAGGCGATCGCGGGGGAGCTGCAGCTCATGGATCCGCGGGTGCGCTCCTCGCCGGAGCTCGCCGGCCGGCTCCTCGACCCCGGGTTCGTGGAGGTCGGCGGGTCGGGGCGGCGGTGGACGTACGCGACGATGCTCGCGGAGCTGGCGGGCCACCCGGGTGGTTCGGAGGACGGGCCGCAGTACGAGCCCTCGGAGATCTCGGGCGTGCGGCTCGCGCCGGGGCTGGTGCACCTGACGTTCGAGGCGGTGCTGGGCGGGCGCCGCAGCCGGCACAGCTCGATCTGGCGCAGGGGCCGGGACGGCGGCTGGCGGATGTACTACCACCAGGCCACCCGCGTCCCGCCCGGGGTGGATCAGTGACGCGGGCGCCGGAAGGTGCGGGGCGGGCGCCGGAGCAGGCGGTCGACGTGGTGGCGTTCGAGCCCCTGGTGGGGGTCGACCGGGATCAGCAGGCGGTCCGGGCGCAGGGTTGAGTTCCGGACGAGCCGGGGCGGGATGACGTCGTCGATCCAGGCGAACGGACGGCCCGCCGCGTGCCGGAGGATCGGGGCCCACTTGAAGCCGGAGAACAGCTCGGCGAGCCTCGTCCGCGGATCGCCGGGCTGCCGGACGTACCGGTTGACCCCCACCACCGGCAGCTCCGGCAGGCCGAGCAGCGGTGCGAGGTGCTCGTTGGCGGACTCCTGCCAGGTGGTGGCCCAGCACAGCCGGTAGGCGCCGGAGAGCTCCCGCAGCCACTCGCCGTGGACGGGGGAGAGCAGCACCTCGTACCCGAGCAGTTCGTGGCGCCGGAAGCCGTCCGCCGGGTACGGGTCGGCGGGGTTGAGCACCCCGTCGACGTCGATGTACAGCAGTGGTGCGTCCGGCATGCCTTCTCCCCCTCGGCCTGTACCGGTGACGGACGCGCCGCGGGGCCGCCCGGTTGCTCAGACGCCGACCGGTTCGGTGGCGTCGGCGGGCTCGGTGGTGCCGGCCGGTTCGCGGGTGCCGGCCGGGGCGGGCCCGGGCAGCGGACGGCCGAGCCGGCGGACCTCGGGGACGACGAGGACGGCGGCGGCCAGGGCGAGCGTGACGAGCGCGCACGTCCACAGCGCGCCGTCCAGGCCGAGCGCGTCGGCGGCGGGCCCGGCCATCGCGGTGCCGAGCGGGGTGAGCGCGATCGAGCCGAGGTGGTCGTACGCGCTGACCCGGGAGAACATCTCGGACGGGATCTCCTGCTGCAGCGCGACCATCCAGTTGACGCCGAAGACGGTGACGCCGGCGCCGGAGACGAACATCGCCGCGACCAGCACGGGCAGCTCGGCGCGGGCCGCGAGGGCCAGGCCGGGCAGCGCGAAGAGGAAGACGCCCCCGTTGCCGGT
The DNA here is from genome assembly GCF_040683455.1 of Kitasatospora sp. NPDC093679. NCBI lineage: Bacteria > Bacillati > Actinomycetota > Actinomycetes > Kitasatosporales > Streptomycetaceae > Kitasatospora > Kitasatospora sp. NPDC093679. Next base: position 37,498 of record NZ_JBFBDW010000049.1, on the reverse strand, counting down.
GAGCAGGATGCGGCGCGGCTGCCAGCGGGTCATCAGGACGCCGGCCGCGACCATGCCGATGCCGAAGGCGGCCATCGCGACGCCCCAGGCGCGGGCGCCGCCGAAGCGGAGGTCGGCGACGACCGGCCCGTACACCGTCTCCACCGCGCCGACGCAGGCGACCACCACGGAGAACTGCAGCACCACCGCCCAGAGCCACCGCCGGGAGGCGAACTCGCGCCAGCCGAGCCGGAGTTCGTGAACGAGACCGCTCTCGTGGGCGGCGTCGCGGGGGGCCGGGGAGACCTTCAGGAAGACCCGCAGGCCGCCCGCGACGGCGAAGCCGACCGCGTCCAGCACCAGCACCCAGCCGGGCCCGACCGCGGCGGTCAGCGCGCCGCCGAGCGCCGCACCGCCGATCTGCGCGCCGTTCATCGCCATCCGGTAGACCGAGAACGCCTTGCCGGCGTGCTCGGCGGCCACGCTCTCCATGATCATGCCCTCGGAGGCGGGCGCGTAGAACGCCTGGCCGGCGCCGCCGGCGGCGGAGAGCAGCACCAGCGCCCAGACCGGCGGCGCGCCGGACAGCACCAGGACCGCCAGCACCGCCTGGGAGAGCGCGTTGAAGAGGTTGGCGGCGACCATCACGTGGTGCCGCGGCAGCCGGTCCGCGAGCGCGCCGCACACCAGCAGGAAGAGCACCAGCGGGACGAGCCGCGCCGCCGTCACCCAGCCCACCTCGGTGGTGGAGCCGCCCGCCTCCAGCACGGCGAACGCGGTGGCGATCGGCGCGGCGGCGTTGCCGAGACCGCTGACCACGGTGGCGGCCGTCTGGATGCGGAAGTTCCGTCCGGCCCAGGCGAACGGGCGGGGCGCGGAGGGGCCGGTGGGCGCGTCGGCGGGGGCGGCGGGGGAGGTCACCCGGAGACTATCGGCGTTCCGCCGTGCGATGTCCATCCGGTTTCCGGTGCCCGCCGTCCGGTGGGGGCGGCCCGGGCGCGCACCCGGTCGGGCGGCTCAGCCGAGGTGGCCCCAGAGGAAGCTGAGCGTGCGCTGCCAGGCGATGTCGGCCTGCAGCGGATCGTAGGTGCCGGCCAGGTTCTCGTCGTTCATGAAGGCGTGGCCGGCCGGGTAGAAGTGGATCTCCGGCCTCCGGTCGGTGGCCTCGCCGATCAGCATCGCGGCCTCGTCCACCGCCTCCTGGGGGATCGAGCGGTCCTCCTCGCCGTAGTGGCCGAGCACGTGGGCGGTCAGGCCGCGGTAGTCGTAGTCCGGGATCCTCGGCAGGCCGTAGAAGGGGACCACCGCGGCGACCCGGTCGCCCTCCTGCGCGGCCAGCACCAGGGCGAACCCGCCGCCCATGCAGAACCCGACGACGCCGACCGCGTCGCCGACCACGTGCGGCAGCCCGAGCAGGAGGTCGACCGCACCGCGCAGGTCGCGGGCGGCGCGGTCGGTCGGCAGCTCGCGCAGCATCCGGGCGGCCTCCTCGCGGTCGTGCGTGGTGGCGCCGCCGAACAGGTCCGGCGCGAGGGTGACGAAGCCCTCGGCGGCGAACCGGTCCACCATCGACACCATGTGCGAGGTCAGGCCCCACCACTCCTGGACGACCACCAGCGCCGGACCGGTGCCCTGCGGCGGCACCGCCAGGTAGCCGTGTGCCGTGCCCCCGTTGCTGGGGAAGGTGACGTTCTGCGGGGAACTGCCCATGGCCTCTCCGTGGGGTGGGCCGCGTGAACGCGGCGGGGCGGCGGGTGCGGGGACGATGCTATGCGCGGCGGCGGCGCGGCACGGGGGACGCGCACCGCGCCGATCGGGTGAGCGGCCCCGGCCGTCAGCCCATCTCCTCCAGGGCCCGCCCTTTGGTCTCCCGGATGCAGAAGACCACGAACGGGATGGAGAGCAGCGCGAACCCCGCGTAGACGGCGTAGGTCGCCGACAGGTTCCAGTCGGCGAGGTCCGGGAAGGAGACGGTGATCGCCCAGTTGGCGATCCACTGCGCGGAGGCCGCCACCGACAGCGCCAGCGCCCGGATCCGGTTGGGGAACATCTCGCCGAGCAGCACCCAGACCACCACGCCCCAGGAGAAGGCGAAGCAGAACACGAAGACGTGCGCGGCGACCAGGGCGACCGTGGCGTAGGTCTGGTCGAGCGTCGCGCTGTCACCGGTGCCCTGCCGGAACGAGAACGCCCAGGCGGCGGTGCCCAGCGAGAGGGCCATGCCGGCCGAGCCCGCCAGGGCCAGCGGCTTGCGGCCGATCCGGTCGACCAGGGACATCGCCAGCACCGTGCCGATCACGTTGACGATCGAGGTGGAGAGGCTGATCAACAGGGAGTTCGACTCGTTGATGCCGACCGACTGCCAGAGGAAGGACGAGTAGTAGAAGATCACGTTGATGCCGACGAACTGCTGGAAGACCGAGGCGCCGATGCCGACCCAGACGATCGGCAGCAGCCCGAACCGCCCGCCCAGCAGGTCCTTCGCCCGCGGCTTGTGCGCGGACTCCAGCACCGCCCGGATCTCGGCGATCCGCGCGTCCAGGTCCACGTCCGGGCCCTCCACCTCGGCGAGCACCTCGCGGGCCTGCTCCTCGCGCCGGTCGGCGATCAGGTAGCGCGGCGACTCCGGGATCGCCAGCGCCATCAGCCCGTACACCAGCGCGGGGATCGCCTCCACGCCGAGCATCCACTGCCAGGCCTGGATGCCGCCGAGGTGGTTGGTGGACTCGCCGCCGGCCGCCTGGTTGAGCGCGTAGTTGGCCAGCTGCGAGACGGTGATGCCGAGCACGATCGCCAACTGCTGGAAGGAGGCCAGCCGGCCCCGGTACGCGGTCGGTGCCACCTCGGCGATGTAGGTGGGGGCGATCACCGAGGCGATGCCGATCGCGATGCCGCCGACGACCCGCCAGAAGCCGAGCAGGCCGATGCTCGGCGGGAACATCGAGCCGACGCCGCTGATCGCGAACAGCACCGCGGCCAGCAGCATCGTCCGGACCCGGCCGAGGTGGTCGGCGAGCCGGCCGGCGATCACCGCGCCGAACGCCGAGCCGAGCAGCGCGATCGCGACGACGAACGCCGTCGTGCCGTTGCCCACCTCGAAGTGCTGCTGAATGCCCGTCACCGCACCGTTGATGACGGCGCTGTCGTAGCCGAAGAGGAAGCCGCCCATCGCGGCCGCGGCCGAGATGAAGACGACGTGGCCGAGGTGGTCCTCGGCGTCCGGCGGGGAGATGGACACGCGAGCGGCTCCTCGGCGGTCGGCGGCCCTCCTGCTCGGCCGGATGGACAGGGCACGTCCCGCAGTCCATCAGTTCCGCACCTCCACCGCCCGCCGGGCCGGGCCGGCCGGGCGACGGAGGTCACCCGGACGCCGTCACCCGGATGCCCGGACACGCAGGCCCGACCGGGAACCTTCTTCGAAGGACGCTCGCGCGGGCGACTCAGGGGCACGTGGGGGCCTTCGGCCGGGAGGTGCCCCCACGCGTCCCTGTGCGGTGTCCGTGCGCCCTGTGCAGACACGTCCTACGGTCGAGCGGCCCGGCCGGGGCGCGGGCCGCCGGCCGCGGCCGCCCGCAGGGCGTTGCGCCGCAGCAGCTGCGCCCGGGCGCCGGCGTCCGGCCCGGTGCCGCGCTCGGCGAGCCGGCCGGCCAGCGCGGCCTGCTCGGCCACCGGCTTCTTGTCGTCGTACTTGAACTTGGCCCGGACCTCGCGGACCGTCAGCCGCAGCCCGCGCAGGCCGCTCAGCAGCGGCCCGAACGGCGCCTCGCCGGGGGTGACGTCGAGCGGTGCCTCCGGCTGGAAGTGCGCCGTCTGGCGGCGGAGGATCTCGGCCTTGCCCGCCGCGTCCTCGACGACCGCGGCGGTGCAGTGGAAGTGCACCGAGGCGTACAGGCTCGTCGGGGTGCCCGGCTCGCCGCGCCAGTGGCCGGGCGCGTAGGCGTAGTCGTCCGTCACCGCCAGGGTGACGTGCGGGTCGGCGCGCAGCGCGGCCCAGACCGGATTGGGCGCCGCGAGGTGGAGCAGGATCTCGCCGGCGTCCGCGTCCAGCAGGAAGTGCGTCGGGACGAGCACCGGGCCCCGTCCCTCGGGGCCGTTCGCGGCGAGCACCCCGAAGTCCCGGCCCTCGGCGAGCCAGGCGCGCCACTCGGCGTCCGTGCCGGCGTCCCAGGACCGGATCAGCACGGCTGCTCCCCGGCGACGAAGTCCGCGAGGTAGCCCGGGACGGGGCCGGTGGTGCTCGCGTGCGGCTCGGGGGCGGCGTAGACCGTGCGCACCGGCACCACGCCCGACCAGTGCGGCAGCGGGAGGTCGTCCTCGTCGTCCTTCACGCCCCCGGTGCGGGACTTGAGGGACACCTCGTCCAGGTCGAGCCGGACGACGGCCGTCGCCGCCAGCTCCTTGGCGTTCGCCGGCCGGGCGTCGGCCGAGCGGCCGGGCACCGCCTGGTCGACCAGCGCGTCCAGCGCCGTCGCCAGCTCGTCCAGGTCGGTGACCTGGAAGGCCGTGCCGTGGGCGACCACCGAGCGGTAGTTGACGGAGTGGTTGAACGCCGACTTGGCCAGCACGATGCCGTCGACCAGGGTGACCGTCACGCACACCGGCAGGCCCTCGTCGGCCCCGGCGCCGCGCAGCGGCCGGCTGCCCGTCGAGCCGTGCAGGTACAGCGCGTCGCCGACCCGGGCGTAGACGGTCGGCAGGACGACGGGTGCGCCGTCGGCGACGAAGCCGAGGTGGCACACCCAGGCGCTGTCGAGGACGGCGTGCACGGCCGCCCTGTCCCAGCTGGCGCGGTCGCGCGATCGGGTGGGGACGGTGCGGGGAGTCCGGGCGTAGGCCGTGTCCGACATGACAACCTCACTGCACTAGTGCATAATCTTCTTTGTGCTAGGAGACTATCCGATCAAGGGTCGGCGGGCCAGCGAGATTGCCGCCGACGTCGAAGGGGCCGTCGCCGAGGGGCGGCTGGCGCCCGGCGCCGCGCTGCCGCCGCTGCGCGAACTCGCCGTCGAGCTGGGCGTCAATCCGAACACCGTGGCCGCCGCCTACCGGCTGCTGCGCGACCGCGGTGTGATCGAGACGGCCGGCCGCAAGGGCAGTCGGGTCCGCCCGCGCCCGGTCACCACCCCGCGCGACGAGGTCGGCATCGCCGTCCCGCCCGGGGCCCGCGACCTCTCCGCGGGCAACCCGGATCCGGCGCTGCTGCCCGCGCTCGGCCCGGCCCTCGCCGCGGCGGCGGCCGGTCCGCCCGTGCTGTACGGGCACCCGCCCGCCGATCCCGGGCTGGTCGAGCTGGCCCGGGCCTCCTTCGCCGCGGACGGCGCCCCGGCCGGCGCGATCGCGGTCTGCTCCGGCTCGCTCGACACCATCGAACGGGCCCTGCTGGCCCGGCTGCGCCCGGGCGACCTCGTCGCGGTGGAGGACCCGGGCTGGGGCAGCCTGCTCGACCTGGTGCCCGCGCTCGGCCTCAAACCGGTGCCGGTCCGCACCGACGACGAGGGGCCGCTGCCCGTCGAGGTGGCCAATGCGCTGGCGCTGGGCGCCCGCTGCCTGATCGTCACCAGCCGGGCGCAGAACCCGACGGGCGCCGCGCTGAGCCCGGCCCGCGCCGCGGCCCTGCGCGAGGTGATCGCCGGCCGTCCGGGCATCCTGCTGATCGAGGACGACCACGGGCACGGCATGGTCGACCTGCCGTTCCAGTCGCTGGCTGCGGGGTCGGACGGCGTCCCGATCACCGAGCACCGGCTGCTGGTGCGGTCGGCGGCGAAGTCCTACGGGCCGGACTTGCGCCTCTCCGTCGCGATCGGCGACGAGGACACGGTCGGGCGCGTCCTGGGGCGGCAGCGCCTCGGCGCGGGCTGGGTCAGCCACCTGCTGCAGCGGGCCGTCGTGGAGCTGTGGCGCAGCGACGCCGCGCCGGTCGCCCGGGTCGCGGCGGCCTACGGCGAGCGCCGGGACGCGCTGCTGCGGGCGCTGGCCGCCCGCGGGGTCGCCGCGCACGGACGCAGCGGGCTGAACGTGTGGATCCCGGTGCGGGACGAGACGGCGGCGGTGGCGGGGCTGGTGCAGCGCGGCTGGGTGGCGGCGCCCGGCGCGCGGTTCCGGCTGCACTCGGAGCCGGCGATCCGGCTCTGCGTGGCGACCTTGGAGCCCGGTGAGGCGGAGGTGCTGGCGGCGGACGTGGCGGAGGTGCTGGCGGCGGGCCGCGGCGGCGCGCGGGGGGTCTGAGCTGGGGCGGTCCCGCCGCGGCGGGGGCGGACGGACGGCGCGGGGCCGGCGCGGCGATGGTGAGGGGCCGGTGACGCAGGGAGAAACCCGGTCACTGTCCGAATTGTGGCATGCAGATACCTGGCGGTAATAACCGCGTCCATGCCATCTTCATCGCGCCACCGGCCGGCGGTCCACCCTCACCAGCCCCGCGCACCCACAGCGCGGGGCCGTCCGCAGGAGTTTCGCCGTGCCCGAGATCCGCCCTGCCCGAAGAAGAAGCACCACCCGAAGAGTCCCCGGCGCCCGCCGGTTCGCCGCCCTGTGCGGGGCGGCGGCCCTCGCCCTGCCGATGCTGGTCACCGCCGCCGCCCCGGCCGCCGCCGCCGGTCCCACCGCCGTCGTCTCGATGGGCGACAGCTACGTCTCCGGCGAGGCCGGGCGCTGGGACGGCAACAGCGACACCGCGAGCGGCGGCCGCGACGGCACCGACCGCGCCTGGACGGGCAGCGGCTACGACCCGGCCCGGGTGTACGGCAGCACCTACACCTCCGGCTGCGACCGCTCCGACTCCGCCGAGGTCCGTTCCACCTCCGGCGTCGCCCAGACCCAGATCAACCTCGCCTGCTCCGGCGCCACCTCCGCCAACGTGTTCCGTGCCGCGAACGGCGGGCAGTCCTTCAAGGGCGAGGCCCCGCAGGCCGACCAGCTGGCCGCCGTCGCCGCGCAGAACACCGTCAAGCTGATCACCCTCTCCGTCGGCGGCAACGACCTGGGCTTCGGCGACGTGATCTCCACCTGCGTCCAGGACTACGAGATCTGGTGGTCCTACTGCCACGACGACCAGCAGGCCGCCGTGGACGCGAAGATGGACGCCGCGATGGCCGGGGTCGGCAAGGCCGTGGACGAGGTCCGCGCGGTGATGTCCGCCGCCGGCTACACGTCCTCCTCGTACCGGCTGGTGCTGCAGTCCTACCCGTCGCCGATCCCGCGCAGCAGCGAGAACCGCTACCCGGAGAGCGGCTGGAGCCGCACCAACACCGGCGGCTGCCCGTTCTGGAACCTCGACGCCGACTGGGCCCGGGACTCGCTCGTCCCGCAGATCTCCGACCGGCTGGCCGCCGTCGCCGCCGCCAAGGGCGTGCAGTTCCTCGACCTGCGGGACCTCCTGCAGGGCCGCGAGGTCTGCTCGACCGCGACCCGGCTGGCGACTCCCGGCACCCCGCCGTCGGCGACCACCAGCGAGTGGGCCCGCTTCCTCGACATGGGCACCACCACCCAGGGCACCCTGCAGGAGTCCTTCCACCCGAACCACTACGCGCAGCTGGCCCTCGGCCGCTGCCTGACCCTGCTGAACGCGCAGCCGACCGGCAACTGGTCCTGCCGCAACACGCCCGGGCGGGACGCCGCCGGGACGTACCTGACGGCCCGCTAGCGGGGCTCAGCGCACGGCGCCGCGCATCAGCTTGCCCTCCGTGGACAGCAGCCCGGAGCGGTAGTCGAAGCGCGGCGCCGCCGCGAACATCAGGTACAGGTACTTGGGGTTCTCCGCGAACCAGTAGCCCGGCGTCAGGTCGCCGCGCCGCAGCGGGGCGGCGGTGACGTCCTCCGCCACGGTGTAGCCGCCCGGCACCCGCAGGTGCTCCCGCAGCCCGGCGAAGTAGCCGTAGGCGGTCTCCTTGTACCGCCGGTCGCCGGTGAGCATCCACAGGTCGAAGGAGGAGTTGACGTACTCGGGCCGAAGGTCGTTGCGGGCCGAGCGGACGGTGGCGTCGCCGTAGTCGATGGCCTCCGGCACCACCGGGTTGTTGTCCAGGACCATCGTCCAGGTGTTGTAGTAGTCCACCGCCGCGTCCATGTCCCCGCCCTTGCCGAGCAGGCCCGGGTAGAAGGAGCCGAGCTCGGAGGCGCCGCGGCCGGTGGTCCGGCCGGTCGCGTGGTCTACCTGCTTGTACCAGGCGTAGCCGCCCCGGTGCTCCAGCTGGTAGCGGAGCACCGAGCCGGTCAGCAGCCGGTACCAGTCGCCGAGTTCGCCGTCGCCGAAGAGCTCGGCGCCGGCCCACAGGTACTCGTAGTAGGAGTCGACCGGCGGGTTGGGGGCGCAGGAGGTGGTGTCCGTCCAGCGGCCGGTCTCGATGTTCAGCGAGGTGCCGAGCAGGCCGAGGGCCGAACGCCGGTCGAAGACCGCCCGCATGGCGCGCTTCGCCGCGTCCCAGTACTTCTGCTGGCCCGTCAGCTGCGAGAGCATGCCGAACTCGAGGATGTTGGAGCCGATCTCGGCGAGCGGGCTGGTGGTGCCGGAGACCGCCCCGGTGCGCAGGTTGACGTACCGGTAGGGCATGCCGGTGGGGGAGCGGGTGAAGGCGGGCAGCAGCCGGTCCGCGAGTTCGCGGCAGCGGTCCAGCAGCGGCTGCCGACCGGTGCAGAGGTAGCCGGCGACCAGGCCGCCGACCAGCCGGATGATCGTCTCGAAGACCTGGACGTCGGCGTCCTGGGCCGGGTCGAGCTCGCGCTCGATCCAGTCGGCGGCGAGCGCGACCTCGTCGTCGAGCTCCATGAGCCACAGGGTGTCCAGCGCCTCGACGATGGACAGGCCGAAGGTGCGCCCGTCGGCGAAGAAGTCGTTGCGCCCGCCGGAGACCGGCCGGACCTCGTCGTAGCCCCAGGCCGCCTGCTTGTACCCCTCCCAGCTGTGCACGAACTCGTCGCGGACCTCCCGCGCGGCCACCGCGTCGTCCGGCATCCCGGCGGCGGGGGCGGCGAGTGCGGTCGCGGCGGCGGCGGGTCGGGCGAGCGCGGCCCCGGCGGTGGCCACGGCGGCGGCGGAGAGCACGGTACGGCGGCGGGGCAGGGAGAGTGATCGCATGCTGCCGGACGGTAGTCATGCGGACCCTCCGTGGTCCGACAATCACCATAGGACGCGTGTCGGCGCTACCGCCCAGGTCAGGGCGGTAGCGCCGGCTCCGGTTCGGCTGCCGGATTCACCCGACAGGTGTGCTGACCCTCCGTCAGGTGGCGGATCCCTTCGCGAGCAGCGTCTGCGCGTGCTCACGGACCTGGTCCTTCGTCAGGTAGGCGTCGGTGTACTCGAAGTCCTGCAGCCGGGCGGGCTGTCGGGCGAGGAACCCGGTGCGGACGAAGTCGTCGCCCGCGGTGGCGTTCAGCAGCCAGTTGGCGCCGACGCGGAACTTGCCGGAGTTGGTCCGCATCGCCATCAGGTGGTACCCGCGGGCGACCAACTGGGCCGGCACGCCGTGCAGTTCGACGCCCACCGGCTTGGAGACGGCGTCCTTGCCGCCGAGGTCGACGACCAGGCCGAGGTCCTTGTGGTAGTAGGGCTCCAGCGGCTGGTTGTGCATCGCGGCGACGACGTTGTCGGCGACCGCCTTGCCCTGACGGGCCGCGTGCTGGGCGGTGGGCGGGCAGACCGCGCCGTCGCCCTTGGCGAGGTCCGGCACCGCGGCGGCGTCGCCGAGGGCGAACACCCCGTCGAACTGCGGGACCCGCATCTCCGCGGTCACCGCGATCCGGCCCCGCACGGTCTCCGCGTCCAGCGTGCCGATCAGCGGGCTGGCGACCACGCCGGCCGTCCAGATCAAGGTTCGGCAGGGCAGCAGCCGGCCGTCGGTGAACTTGACGTTCTCGGCGCCGACCTCGGCCACCGACACCCCGAGCGAGACCTCGATCCCGCGTCCGCGCAGGATCTCCAGTGCCGTGGTGCCGAGCTTGTCGCCGAGCTCGGGCATCAGCTTCGGAGCGATGTCGATCAGGTGCCACTTGATCAGCCGCGGGTCCAGCCGCGGGTAGCGGCGGATCGCCGCCGTGGTCAGCCGCTGCAGGCAGGCCGCCGTCTCGGTGCCCGCGTAGCCGCCGCCGACCACCACGAACTGCAGCCGGGACTCCCGCTCGCGCTGGTCCAGCGTGGTCGAGGCGAGGTCCAGCTGCGCGATCACGTGGTCGCGCACGTACGCGGCCTCGGCCAGCGTCTTCATGCCGCGCGCGTAGTCCCGCAGCCCGGGGATGTCGAAGGTGCGGGTCACGCTGCCGGGGGCGAGCACCAGGTGGTCGTAGCGCTCGGCCACCACCTCGTCGGTGATCTTGCGGACCACGATCACCTTGGACCGCGGGTCCACCCCGATCGCGCCGCCCGGCACGATGTGGGTGCGCCGCAGCGTCCGGCGCAGCGAGACCGCCACCGACTGCGGGGTGAGCACCCCCGCCGCGACGTGCGGCAGCAGCGGCAGGTAGAGCTGGTAGCTGAACGGGGTGACCAGGGAGATCTCGGCCTCCGCCGGCGCCAGCTTGCGCTCCAGGCGGCGTGCACACTCCAGGCCGGCGAAGCCGCCGCCCACGATGACGATCCTTGGTCGCTCCATCGTCCATCCCTTACGTGCTCGTCCGTGCCGTGCCGGGACATCGTTTTCCCCCAAACTCGCACGGACGAACGGGGCCTGCCACCGCAGCACGGCACGGGGAGTAGCCGGGCGCCGATAGGCTGGCCGGATGCTCCCCGAGGTGACGGCGGTCCGGTACGTGACGCCACTGCGAGAAGGCGGCTCGATGCCCGGCCTGGTCGAGGCCGACGACCGGCGGCTGTACGTGCTGAAGTGGTGCGGCGCCGCGCAGGGCCGCAAGGCGCTGATCGCCGAGGTGCTGGCCGGCGAACTCGCCCGGGGCCTCGGACTGCCCGTGCCGGAGCTGGTGCTGCTCGACCTCGACCCGGTGCTCGCCCGCAGCGAGCCCGAGCACCAGATCCAGGACCAGATGCGGGCCAGCGGCGGCGCGAACCTCGGCATGGCCTTCGTCAGCGGCGCCCTCAACTTCGACCCGCTCTGCTTCGACGTCGACCCCGCGCTCGCCGGGCGGGTGCTCTGGTTCGACGCCTTCGTCGGCAACGTCGACCGGTCCTGGCGCAACCCCAACATGCTGATGGCCGCCGGCGGGCTGCGGCTGATCGACCACGGCGCCACCCTGATCTTCCATCACCACTGGGCCGGATCCGCCGCCTGGGCGGACCGCCGCTACGACGCGGCCGACCACGCCCTGCTGCCCGCGGCCCCGGACCTCAAGGCCGCCGACGCCGAACTCGCCCCGCTCGTCCCGGCGGCCCTGGAGACCGCGGTCGCCGCCGTCCCCGAGGTGTGGCTGGCCGACGAACCCGGCTTCGACACGCCCGACGCGGTCCGCGCCGCGTACCGCGACCTGCTGACGGCCCGGCTGGCGGGCCGCCGCGACTGGCTTCCGGAGGTGGCCGTCTGATGGCCGAGCCGACGCGCGACGACTACGAGTACGCGGTGATCCGCGCCGTGCCCCGGGTGGAGCGCGGCGAGTTCATCAACGTCGGGGTACTCCTCTACTGCCGGCAGTCCGGCTACCTGGGCGCCCGGACCCACCTCGACCAGGGCCGGCTGCTCTCGCTCGACCCGGTCGCGGACGTTCACGCGCTGCGCCGCGCCCTGCACGGCGTGGAGGCCGTCTGCGCGGGCGGCGGGGCCGCCGGGCCCGCCGCCGGCGACAGCCCCGGACAGCGGTTCCGCTGGCTGACCGCGCCGCGCAGCGCCGTCCTGCAGCCCGGTCCGGTGCACACCGGGCTGACCGGCGACCCGGAGGCCGAGCTGCGGCACCTCTTCGAGCAGTTGGTGCTCTGACGGGCCGTGCGGACGCGCGGCCGGTGTGCCGCGCGCCACGCAGTGGTTGCCGTGCTCGAATCTTGAGCCGCTGAAGAATACCGGCGTACGCTGACCGCATGGCCACGACAGCGTCCACCACCGCACCGTCCACCGCCGACCTGATGGAGTCGATGGCGGCCGTCGGTGCCGCCTACTTCCAGGACTTCGCCGCCGCGGCCGCCCGGCACGGGCTCAGCTCCTCGCAGGCCAAGGCGCTCAAGGCCGTCCAGGAGCCGGTGCCGATGCGCGCGCTGGCCGGCCGGCTCGGCTGCGACGCCTCCAACGTCACCGGCATCGTCGACCGGCTGGAGGCGCTCGGCCTCGCCCACCGCGAGGCCGCGGCCGGCGACCGCCGGGTCAAGATCGTCGGCATCACCGGTCAGGGCCGCGAGGTCCTCGACCTGATCCGCGCCGACATGGTCCGCACCCACGAGGCCTTCGCCAGCCTGGACGCCGAGCAGCGCACCGCCCTCCAGGAGCTGTGCCGCCAGGTGCTGCCGCTGCTCGCCGAGCGCTGAGCCGTACGCGCGGGCGGCGCGGGCCGCGCGGACCTCGGCTGTTAGGCTTGCCCAGCGTGAGCGCGAAGCCCCAGATCCCCAATGTCCTGGCCAACCGGTACGCCTCGGCGACCCTGGCCCAGCTCTGGTCCCCCGAGCACAAGGTGGTCCTCGAGCGCCACCTGTGGCTCGCCGTCCTCAAGGCCCAGCAGGACCTCGGCATCGAGGTCCCGGCCGGCGCCGTCGCCGACTACGAGCGCGTGATCGACCAGGTCGACCTCGAGTCGATCGCCGCCCGCGAGCGGATCACCCGGCACGACGTCAAGGCCCGCATCGAGGAGTTCAGCGACCTCGCCGGGCACGAGCAGATCCACAAGGGCATGACCTCGCGCGATCTCACCGAGAACGTCGAGCAGCTGCAGATCCGCCAGTCCCTGGAGCACGTCCGGGACCGCACCGTCGCCGTCCTCGTCCGCCTCGGCCGGCTCTCCGCCCAGTACGGCGAGCTCGTCATGGCCGGCCGTTCGCACAACGTCGCCGCCCAGGCGACCACCCTCGGCAAGCGCTTCGCGACCGTCGCCGACGAGCTGCTCGTCGCCTTCCGCCGCCTCGAGGAGCTCGTCGCCCGCTACCCGCTGCGCGGCATCAAGGGCCCGGTCGGCACCGCCCAGGACATGCTCGACCTGCTGGGAGGGGGCAGCCAGGGCACTGACAAGCTCGCCGAGCTGGAGCGCCGGGTCGCCGGCCACCTCGGCTTCGACCACGTGCTCACCAGCGTCGGCCAGGTCTACCCGCGCTCGCTGGACTTCGAGGTCGTCTCCGCCCTCGTCCAGCTCGCCGCCGCCCCCTCCAGCCTCGCCAAGACCATCCGCCTGATGGCCGGCCACGAGCTGGTCACCGAGGGCTTCAAGGCCGGCCAGGTCGGCTCCTCGGCGATGCCGCACAAGATGAACACCCGCTCCTGCGAGCGCGTCAACGGCCTCGCCGTCATCCTGCGCGGGTACGCCTCCATGACCGCCGAGCTCGGCGGCGACCAGTGGAACGAGGGCGACGTCTCCTGCTCCGTCGTCCGCCGGGTCGCCCTGCCGGACGCCTTCTTCGCCTTCGACGGCCTGCTGGAGACCTTCCTGACCGTCCTCGACGAGTTCGGCGCCTTCCCCGCCGTCATCGAGGCCGAGCTCGACCGCTACCTGCCGTTCCTCGCCACCACCAAGGTGCTGATGGGCGCGGTGCGGGCCGGCGTCGGCCGGGAGACCGCGCACGAGGTCATCAAGGAGCACGCCGTCGCCTCCGCGCTCGCCATGCGCGAGGGCGCTCGCGAGAACGCGCTGCTCGGCCGGCTCGCCGAGGACGAGCGCATCCCGCTCGACCGGGCCGCCCTGGACGCGCTGCTCGCCGACCGGCTCTCCTTCACCGGCGCGGCCGGCGCCCAGGTCGCCGAGGTGGTCCGCCGGATCGAGGCCGTCGCGGACGCCTACCCGGAGGCCGCGAAGTACGCCCCGGGCGACATCCTGTAGGGATCCGCGCCAGAGCACGCGCTCCAGGGGCGCGGGGAACCGCGCAGTCCGGGATCGGGCATCGTGACGGACTCGGGCCCGGCCCCGGTCCGTACGGTGAGCCGCATCCGGATCGCGCAGTTCCCCGCGCCCCTGTTTTTGCTTGCTCCTGGCGTGCGGAGCGGCCCGCACCCGGATCGCGCAGTTCTCCCCCGGCCTTCGGCCGGGAGGTGCCCCCACGCGCCCCCGGGGTGAGCCGCTGCAGTTCCCCGCGCCCCGGGGTGAGCGCCTTTGCGCGTGGTCATCCGGGGTCGGTGCGTCTGGCGGGGTGGCCGGGGTCGATGGGCGGGGTGGTGGTGTCGCAGCGCCAGCCGCAGTTCGGCTCGGCGATCTCCCGTTCCGGCTCCAGGGCGTCGCTGCGCACGGTCGCCAGCGCCAGCAGCCCGCCCGCCGCGAGCAGCCCGGCGCAGATCGTCATCGCCGTCTCGAAGGCGTCGTCCACCTCGGCCGGCACCCGGTAGGCGTTGCCGCTGAGGCCTGCCAGGGCGGGCAGTGCCGCGACCGCCAGCAGGCCCGCCGCCCGGGCCGCCGCGTTGTTGACGCCGCTCGCGATGCCGGCCCGCCGCACGTCCACCGCCGCGAGCACGGTCGCCGTCAGCGGCGCCACCAGCAGGGTCATCCCGCAGCCGAGCACCGTCACCGCGGGCAGCACGTCGGCCCAGTAGGAGGCGTCAGGGCCGATCCGCAGCATCAGCAGGACGCCGGCCGCGCAGATGACCGGCCCGAGGAACAGCGGCAGCCGGGGTCCGACGGCCCGGCCCAGGCGGCCCGCGCGGCTGGAGAAGGACAGCATCAGCACGGTGATCGGCACCAGCGCGACCCCAGCCGTCAGCGGGCTGAACCCGGACACCACCTGGAGCTGCACGGTCAGCAGCAGGAAGACGCCGCTGAAGGCGCCGTACACGCACAGGGTCACCAGGTTCACCGAGGTGAACAGCCGGGACGAGAACAGCTCCAGCGGGAGCATCGGCTCCTCGGCCCGCCGTTCCACCAGGACGAAGGCCACCCCGAAGAGCACCCCCAGCAGGCCGGCGACCGGTGCGAACGGGCTGCTCGTGTCGGTCAGCGCGTACGTCACCCCGGCGAGGGCGAGGGCGGCGAGCACCGCGCCCGGCACGTCGAACCGTCCCGAGCGGTCGGGGTCGCGGGTCTCCGGCACGTGGCGGCCGGCCACCGCGATCACCGCCACCGCGACCGGCACGTTGATCAGGAAGATCCACCGCCAGCCCGGGCCGTCGACCAGCCAGCCGCCCAGGAACGGTCCGACGGCGGCGGCCACGCCGCCCAGTCCGGACCAGGCGCCGACCGCCGCGCCCCGGTCGTCGGGGTGGAAGACGGCCTGCAGCATGGCCAGCGAACCGGGTGTCAGCAGTGCCCCGCCGATGCCCTGCAGCGCCCGTGCCGCGATCAGCACCTCGATGGTGGGTGCCGCCGCGCAGATCGCCGAGGCCGCCGCGAACCAGGCCACGCCGATCAGGAAGACCCGTCGCCGGCCGTACCGGTCGCCCAGCGAGCCGCCGAGCAGGATCAGCGCCGCCAGGGTCAGCAGGTAGGCGTTGACCGTCCACTGGAGGGCGGCCAGCGAGGCGTCGAGGTCCTCACCGATCCGTGGCAGCGCCACGTTCACCACCGTGCCGTCCAGCATCGCCATGCCGGAGCCGAGGACCGTCGCCAGGAGCACCCAGCGCGCCCGCGGGGTGCCCATCCGGATCGCCTGTGCCGTCCGATCGCCGCTCATCCTTCGATCCTGCGCCGCACCCGGCCCCTTCTGCACCCCCCACCGCCCGGCGGCCACCCGCCGTGCCCGCGGCGCCCCGCACCGCGACCGGCCGTGCGCCGCGGTGTTCCGGGGCGGCGGCCCGGTGAGCACCTACGCTGGGCGCATGTCCGCCCCGGGCCCCGACTGGGCCGCCATCGCGCCGGGCTGGGACCCGGCCGCCCGTACCCGCCAGGACGACGAGGCCGCCGAGGCGGAGCTCGCGGCGATCGGCCGCACCGCCGGGCGGGTCGCCGGCGGCGGGATCCGGGCCGCCGTCCTCGGGGTGAACGACGGCCTGGTGACCAACCTCTGCTTCATCCTCGGCATCGCCGGGGCCTCCGTGGACGCGGCGACCGTGCGGTTGTCCGGGCTCGCCAGCCTGGTCGCCGGGGCGCTGTCGATGGCGGCCGGCGAATGGGTGTCGGTCCGCGGCCAGCGCGAGGTCGCCCAGGGGATGGAGGCCTCGCTGCAGGACGCGTGGCGGCACTCCCCGCCGGTGGTGATGGCCCACCTGGCCCGCAGCCTGCGCGAGCGGGGCCTCGACCCGGTCACCGCCGTCCGCGCCACCCGCGGCGTCGTGTCGGCCGGCCGGACGGCCCGGCAGACCAGCCTGCGCATCCTGTTCGGCGTCGGCGCCGAGGACGCCGGCTCGCCCGCGGTGGCCGCGGCCAGCTCGCTGCTGCTCTTCGCGCTCGGTGCGCTCGTCCCGCTGGTGCCGTGGTTCGTCACCGAGGGCACCGCCGCGGTCGCCGCCTCAGCCGCGGTGACGGCCCTGGCCTCGCTGGCGGTCGGCGCCGCCCTCGGCCTCGGCTCGGGCCGCAGCGCGGTGCGCACCGCCGTGCGGCAGTTGCTCATCGTCGCCGCCGCCTCGGCCGTCACCTACGCGCTCGGCACGGTGGCCGGCGACGCCGTGCTCTGACCCGGACGGGCGGCGGGGTTCAGTCGAGCAGGCCGGCGCGGCGCCAGTGCGGGGCCGTCCGGTGGTCGACCACGCCGAGGTCGGTGAAGAACGCGAGCGCCTTGCGGGCCCAGTCGACGCGGGCCAGCCGCCAGTGCTCGTTGGCCGCGGCGGCGCGTTCCGCCGCGCGGACGTCCAGGCCGGAGAGGGCGTACACCCGGGGGTGGACGAGCTCCGCGACGGCGAGCCGGGCCAGCACCAGCAGGCCGCGCCGGAAGACCGCGCGCCGGGCCGGGCCCATCCGCGCCCAGATCCGCTCCAGCTCGGGCTTGGCGTAGCCGATGTGCCGGGCCTCCTCGACGACGTGGATCCGTGCCACCGCCCGGGCCAGCGGCTGCAGCGACTCGTCGCGGACCATCTCCCGCTGCATCGCGTCGGTGAACTCCTCCACGAAGATCGCGCCGGCGAAGGTGATCGCGGTGTCGTTCAGCAGGAAGTGCAGCTTGCCGCGCCGGTGCGCCTTGGCCGAGGGCCGGGCCGACGGGTAGCCGGTGGCGGCGATGTACCGGGCGAACATGGTGGAGTGCCGGCACTCGTCGGCGACCTCGGTCAGCGCGTACTGCGCGTGCCGGGTGGTCAGGTCGCCCTCGTAGACGTGCCGGATCAGGCCCTCCATCAGCACCAGCTCGAACCAGATGCCGGCCGCGGTCGCAGAGGCCAGCTGGTGGACGCTGAGGCGGGCCTGCTGGCGCGGCGTCAGGGACTCCCACAGCGGGGTGCCGTAGAGGGTGACGCGGTGCTGCGGCAGGGCGAAGTGGTCCGGGTCGATCGGCGCGTCCCAGTCGATCTCGGTCAGCGGGTCGAAGGAGTGGCGGGCGGAGGCGCGCAGCAGCCGGGCGGCGTTCTGTTCGCGGCGGTCGGCGTGCGGGGCGGGGGCGGTGTCGCGCATCGGTCGGCTCCGGTGGGGTCGGGGGCGTTCGGGATCGGCTGCACCGACGGGAGCAGTGAACCAGTTAGACGGTCTGTCAACAAGGGGTCGCGCGCGGGTCGGCCCGGCTTTGGCGACACTGGTCCCATGGAGCCGGTCGCGGCCTTGGAACGCATCGCCTTCCTGCTGGAGCGCGAGGACGCCTCCCCGTACCGGGTGAAGGCCTTCCGCACCGCGGCCGAGGCCGCCCGCACGCTGCCCGCCGGGCCGGTCGACGCCGCCCGGGCCGCCCGGCTGCCCGGTGTCGGCCCGAAGACCGCCCGGGTGATCGCCGAGGCCTCGGCCGGAGGCGTCCCCGGCTACCTCGCCGAACTGGAGGAACGCGCCGGGCCGCTCGCCGAGGGCGCCGACGCACTGCGGGCCGCCCTCAAGGGCGACTGCCACCTGCACTCCGACTGGTCCGACGGCGGCAGCCCGATCGAGGCGATGGCCCGCACCGCCCGCGACCTCGGCCACGCCTGGGCCGTCCTCACCGACCACTCGCCCCGGCTGACCGTCGCCCGCGGCCTCAGCGCCGAACGGCTGCGCGAGCAACTGGAGGTGGTCGCCGCCCTCGACCGCGAACTCGCGCCCTTCCGGCTGCTCACCGGCATCGAGTGCGACATCCTCGACGACGGCTCACTGGACCAGGACGAGGACCTGCTGGCCGAACTCGACCTGGTCGTCGCCTCCGTCCACTCCAGGCTGCGGATGGAGCGCGCCCCGATGACCCGCCGTCTGCTCGCCGCCGTCCGCAACCCGCTGGTCGACGTCCTCGGTCACTGCACCGGCCGGCTGGTCGGCGGCCGCACCCGCCCCGAGTCGCAGTTCGACGCCGAGGCGGTCTTCGCGGCCTGCGCCGAGTCCGGCACCGCCGTCGAGATCAACTGCCGCCCCGACCGCCGCGACCCGCCGACCCGGCTGCTGCGCCTCGCGATCGACACCGGCTGCGTCTTCGCGATCGACAGCGACGCGCACGCCCCCGGCCAGCTCGACTGGCAGCAGTACGGCTGCGCCCGCGCCGCCGACGCGGGGCTGGAGCCGGAGCGGATCGTCAACACCCGCCCGGCCGAGGAACTGCTCGCCTGGACGGCCGCCTGACGGCTGTGCCGCGCGTTCAGACGGTGAGCCGCTCCCGCAGGTGGCCGAGGGTCTCGTCCTTGATGCCGAGCCCGGCGCGGGCGTAGCTCTCGACGTCGCCCCAGCCGTCCTCGACCGCCTGCCGGGCCGCCTCCAGGTACGCGGGGTGCGCGCCGAACACCGCGTCGGCGATCTCCGGGTCGCCGCCCGCGGCGGTGAACTCCGCGATCACCGGTGCGAACGCGGCCTGCACCGCGACACCGACCGACAGGTACTCGTCGGTGACCGTCCGGTCGTCCGCGCCGAGCAGCAGCAGGACGAGCGCCGCCCCCCAGCCGGTGCGGTCCTTGCCCGCGGTGCAGTGGAACAGCACCGGACCGCCGTCCCGGTGCGCGAGCGCGGTCAGCAGCTGGCGGTACGACTGCCGGGCGGACTCGGCCGTCACGAAGGAGCGGTAGTCCGCGGCCAGCGCCCGGGCGGCCCGGCCCCCGCGGAACTCCCGGTTGGCGAGCGCGGGGTCGGCGAAGGCGAGGGCCAGCCGGGCGGCGGTGCCGGTGCCCGCCGGGTCGGCCATCACGTCGGCGACCAGCAGGTGCGCCCCGCCGGGCACCCGGTCGGGGCGGGCGGTGCGCTCCCGCTCGGTGCGCAGGTCCACGACGGTCCGCACGCCGAGGGCGGCGAAGGCCGGGTCGCAGGTGAGGTCCAGGCGGTCGAGGCCGCCGGAGCGGAACGCCAGGCCCTGGCGGACCCGGCCGCCGGGCAGCGCGATGCCACCGAGGTCGCGCAGGTTGGCGACGGTGCTGGAGCGCACGATCTGCGAGCACTGCATGGCTACCTCCCGGCAGGGGACGCGACTCATCTGCACGCTAGGCCCTGCCGTGACCGGTCGCTCGCGGAGCGCGTCCGGCCGGGCGGACGCCGGCCGACGGTGGGGCGCGCAGGGGGCGCACACCGGCGTACCGGGCGCGTGCCGTCCGTGCCTCGCGCGCCGCATTGCCCCACGGACCGTCAGGCGGCAGTGTGTGTCGGGGCTCACACAGGGTGGGCGGAGGAAGGACGGTACCGCCGGACATGGCAGCCAAGATCCTGATCGTCACCGGTGACGCGGCGGAGTCGCTGGAGGTGTTCTACCCCTACCAGCGGCTGCGCGAGGAGGGGTACGAGGTGCACATCGCCGCGCCCGCCAAGAAGACGCTGCAGTTCGTGGTGCACGACTTCGTGGACGGCTTCGACACCTACACCGAGAAGCCCGGCTACACCTGGCCCGCCGACCTCGCCGTCGCCGACGTCGACCCGGCCGACTACGTGGCCCTGGTGATCCCCGGCGGCCGCGCCCCCGAGTACCTCCGCAACAACGCCGACGTGCAGCGCATCGCCGCGCACTTCTTCCAGGAGGACAAGCCGGTCGCGCAGATCTGCCACGGCCCGCTGATCACCCTGGTCGGCGGCACCCTCAACGGCCGCACCACGGCCGCCTACCCGGCGCTGGAGCCGGACGTCGAGGCGGGCGGCGCCGACTTCGTCGACGGCGAGGCCGTGGTCGACGGCGTCGTGGTCTCGGCCCGCGCCTGGCCCGACCACCCGGCCTGGATGCGCGCCTTCGTCGAGGTGCTGCGCGAGAAGGCGCCGGTCGAGTAGGACGACCCGCCCCGCCCGGAGACTCCGGGGGCGGCCCGCCGGCACCGGGCCGGCGGGCCGCCCCGCGTCGGGGCCCGGGCATCGGCCGGCCGGCCGTCAGAGCCGATCGGCCCAGGGCGGGTTGGGCCCGGCGACACCGCAGGTCAGTGCCGCCACCTCGGCCGCGAAGCGGCACGCCTCGGCCACGGCGGGCACCGTGAGCCCGTCCAGCCGTCCGCCGAGCAGGCCCTGCGCGTCCAGTCGGTGCAGCAGCCCGGCCGTGAACGCGTCCCCGGCGCCGACGGTGTCCACCACCTCCACCCGCCGGGCGGGTACGGCGATCCGCTCCCCGTTCAGCGAGGCCAGCGCGCCCTGCGGGCCGAGCGTCACCACCACCAGCGGCACGCCGTCCTCGTGGAACCGGTCGCAGACCGCCTCCACCCCGCTCTCCGGGAAGAGGTGGCCGACGTCGTCCGCGCTCAGCCGCAGGACGTCCGCCAGCGCGCACCAGCGCGGCAGCCGCTCCCGGTAGACCGCCGGATCGACCAGCAGCGGACGGACGTTGGGGTCGATCGACACCGTCGCGGCCGCCGCGGCCCGGGCCAGGTACGCCTCGATCGCCGGCCCGCCCGGGTCCCGCACCAGGGCCAGCGAGCCGGTGTGCACGCAGACCGGCCCGGCCGGCGGCACGGCCGCCAGCTCGGCCTCCGTCCACTGCCAGTCCGCCGTGCCCTCGGCGTGGAACGAGAAGCTGGCCCGCCCCTCGCCGTCCACCTCGGCGACCGCCAGGGTGCTCGGCTCCGCCGCCGCCACGCAGCCCGACAGGTCGACCCCGGAGCCGGCCAACTGGGCCCGGAACAGCCGCCCGAAGACGTCGTCCGCCAGCCGCGCCCGGAACGCCACCGGGGTGCCCAGCCGGGCCAGTGCCACCGCGGTGTTGGCCGGCCCGCCGCCCGGGTGCACCCGCAGGGCCAGTTCGCCGGGCCCGCTCAGGGCCGCATCGGTGAAGGCGTCGGCGACGCACTCGCCGATCACGGTGACGCGGACCGGACTGCTGGGCACGGCGGGACCTCCTGGGCGCGGCGGTGAGGAGGCCATCATGCCGGGTGGGCGGCCCCGTCGAGCAGCGCGGCGACGAACCGCCGCCGCGGCACCGGGTGTTCGCCGAACCATCGGCCGAGCCGGTGGGCGGCGTCCGGCAGTTCCAGCCGCCGGTGGTCGGACCGCGCCGCCAGTGCCCGCCCGACCGCCGCGGTCACCTCGGCGGGGATCACCTCGTCGCGGCCGGGCACGGCCAGCACCGATCGCCCGCCGAAGCACTCCAGCGCGGTCAGCGCCGCCGAGTCCCGCCAACCGCCGGGCCGCCTGATGATCCCGGTGAAGCCCGCGCCGAAGGGCACCGGCCAGGCCTCCCGCGCGTACACCGCCGGGGCGCACAGCCCGACGGCCCGGACCCGCGGCCCGTACCGCGCCGTCAGATCGGCCACCGTCTGCCCGCTCATGCTGAATCCGACCAGCACCAGCCCCTCGCCGTCGGCGTGCCGGTCGATCAGGGCGGCGGCCTGCCGCAGCCGGCGCTCCAGCGACAGGTCCGCGAGTCGTCCGGAACTCGCGCCGTGCCCGGAGAAGTCCAGGGCGAGGGCGCGGCAACCCCGTGCGGCGAGGTCGCCGAGCAGCGGCAGCAGGGGGCCGCTGTCGCTGTCGCCCGCGCCGTGCAGCGCGACGGCGGTGAGCCCGTTCGGGGCGTCGGGTGCGAGGGCGACGGCGGCGAGCCGCTCGCCGTCGGCGTCGACCGGGAATCGTCGGGGCCGGCGGCCCTCGGAGGGGGAGCGTTCCACGGACCGGGCGACGTCCGGGGCGGCCGGGCGGTTCCTCCGGGGTGCCGGGCCGGCCGATCGGGTGAAGGGTGGAGGCATGGCAGAGCAACCGGAAGCCGTGCTGAAGCTGTTCGCCGACGCGCAGGACACCTTCGGCCGGCACGTGCGCAGGGCCGCCGCCCACGACGCCTGGGAGGCGCCGACGCCCTGCACCGACTGGACCGTCCGCGACCTGGTCGGCCACCTCACCTCCGAGCACCTGTGGGTGCCGCCGCTGCTGGCGGGCCGCACGGTCGCGGAGGTCGGCGACCGCTTCGACGGCGACGTGCTCGGCGACGACCCGGTGGCGGCCTGGACGGCCGCCGCCGAGGCGTCCCGCGCCGCCTTCGACGCCTCCGGCGCGCTGGGGCGGACCGTCGCGCTCTCGTACGGCGACCGCCCCGCCGAGGGCTACTGCCGGGAGATGACGGTCGACGCGATCATCCACGCCTGGGATCTGGCCGTCGGCGTCGGCGCCGACCTCGCCATGGACGGGGCGGCCGCCGAGTTCGCGTTCGCCGAGCTCCAGGCGTACGGCGGCGACCTCTCCTCCTCCGGGGTGTTCGGCCCGGCCGTGCCGGTGCCCGAGGACGCCGACACGCAGGCGAGGCTGCTCGGCCTCGCCGGCCGCGACCCGGCCGACCCGCTGCACACGGGCGGCTGACCGGGCGCGGCCGGCGCCGCCGGCCCGCGGGTCAGCAGCTGCGCAGACCGGGCACCTGGTTGAGCAGCTGCGCCCGCGCCGAGGTGAACCGGGCGTACGCCTCCGTCCGCTCGGCGCCGGGGCGGAAGACCGCCACCCGGTGGCAGTTCTGGAAGGCGATCCGCACGCCGAAGTGCCGCTCCAGGCTGCCGCGGATGGCGTCACTGGCCATGGCGCGCAGCAGCTGCCCGCGCTCCTCGTCCGTCGGTGCGGTGGTGTTGTCGGCGAACTCGGCGGGGGAGTCCTGCAGTTCGCCGCTGAGCTCGGCGACCGTGCGGTAGGCGTACGGCAGGGAGGTGCGGACGGTCTCGACGAACTCCGCCTCCTCCACCTCGCCGTGCTCGGCCTTCTCCAGCAGGGCGGCGGGGACGTTCAGGGACATGCGGGTGCTCCTCGGCTGTGCGGGGTCGGTCGGGGACGGTGGTTCGCCAGATTCTGAAAGTGAAAGTCATTTCCAGCAAGCGCCATCCTGAACACCGCTTGACGGCCTGTCAAGCCGACGCTGCGCCGAACGGGTGCCGGGTCGCGCCGCACACCGGCCGTTCCTAGGCTGGGGGCGAGGAGGTGTCCCGGTGGACGAGCACACGAGTGGCGGCACCGACCGGCGGATCCTGGACCGGATCGGTGAGATGGTCGCGGCCGAACGCGAGCTGCGGACGATGCTGGCCGAAGGACGGATCGACCCGGCCAGCGAGCGGCAGCGGCTGCGCGAGCTGGAGGCGGAGCTCGACCAGTGCTGGGACCTGCTCCGGCAGCGTCGGGCACGGGCCGACGCGGGGGACGACCCCGACCTCGCCGCGGTGCGCAGCATCGAGGAGGTCGAGCGGTACGAGTCCTGAACCCCGGGGCGCTCCGGAGCCCCGGGCCGGTCAGCCGCCGCGGGTGCGGAGCAGGTCCTCCAGCGCCGCGGCGTTGCGCCGCACGTCCGCGGCGAGGGTGTGCAGCAGGTCGCGGCTGTCGGGGTCGCGGTCGCCGAACCAGTCGGCGATCTCCCGGTAGGTCGCGAGGACGATCCGCTCGGCCCGCAGGTTGCGGTCGAGGGTGGCGGTCAGCGCGGCGTCCGCTGGCACCGAGTAGTCGGTGTGGGCGCGCTGCGCCAGGGTGTCCGGGTCGAAGTTGGGGCGCCCGCCCAGTGCGGTGATCCGCTCGGCCACCGCGACGGCGTGCCGCATGCCCTGCTCGGCGTGCGCGGTCAGCAGCGCGGCCGCCCGGCCGGACTCGGGGCCCCCGCCGGCGGCGGCCAGGGCGTCCCGGGTGTAGCGGAGCCAGCCGACCACCTCGGTGGCGATCACGTCGTTGAGCACGCTGACGGCCCGCTCCTCGTCCAGGTGCGGCGCGGTTCCGGGCTCGGTGGCCATCGTGCGCAGCGCCTCGCGGCTGATGCGGGTCACGTCGACGGCGAAGCTGTCGGCCATGGCGGTGCCTCCTGTGCGCGGGCGGTCCGTCACGACCGACGGTATGCCGGACGTCCGCGGAGGGAAACCGGGGCCGGCCCCGTGCGGGGGCCGGCCCCGGTCGCCGGGTGCTCAGAGCGGCAGCAGCTCGGGGCGCTTGGCCTCGACGTGGTCGCCCGAGGACTCGCCGCGCAGGCGGCGGCCGACCCACGGGATCAGGTACGTCCGGGCCCACGCCAGGTTCTCGCGGCGCTGCTCGGCCGGGGTGGGCTCGGGGCGGTGAGGCCAGGGCGCCTCCGGGTCCTGCTCGACCGGCAGCCCGAGCGAGCGGGCGGCCAGCAGGGCGACCCGCTGGTGGCCCTCGGGCGAGAGGTGCAGCCGGTCCTCGCTCCAGGCCCGGCGGTCGTGCACCGAGCGCAGCGACCACAGGTCGGCGACCGCGCAGCCGTTGCGGTCGGCGATCGCCCGCATGTGGCCGTTGTACGTGGCGATCTTGCCGCGCAGGTGGCGCAGCACCGGCACGGTGCGGGTGTCGAAGCCGGTGCACACCAGCACCGTCCCGGCGCTCTCGCGGAGCTGCAGGACGGCCGACTCGAACCGCTCGGCGACCTCGTCCGGGTCGCTGCCCGGGCGCAGGATGTCGTTGCCGCCCGCGCAGAAGGTCACCAGGTCCGGCGCGATCCGCCGGACCTCGGGCACCTGCTCGGCGGCGATCTGGTCGAGCAGGCGGCCGCGGACGGCGAGGTTGGCGTACCGGAAGTCGCCGTCCGGCCGGCGGTCGGCGAGCATCCCGGCGAGCCGGTCGGCCCAGCCGGCGTAACGGCCGTCGGGGCCGGGGTCGTTCAGGCCCTCGGTGAAGCTGTCGCCGAGGGCAACGTAGGAAGTGGGGTCAAAGGTCTCCAGTGGATCAGGCATGGTGCCGATGGTTCACCCTCTGAAGTGACCTACGCCACCGTAGGTGGCCCGTTGCAGAGCGTGATCTCCGCCACCCCCCGCGGCCGGGCGTGCCACCCGGCCGTCGGGGACGCCTCCGGGGGCCTCAGGCCGCGGCCGCGCAGCCGTCCAGGATCACCCGGCCGACCAGCTCCGGATCGTCGCTCATCGGCACGTGCCCGCAGCCCGGCAGCCGCACCAGGCGGGCGCCGGGGATCTCGTGCAGCGCCCGCAGGCCCTGGCGGCGGACGAGCAGCCGGTCCCGGGCGCCCCAGGCGATGGTCACCGGCACGCCCGGCACGTCCCCGGTGAAGCGGACGCTGCGGCCCGCGGCCAGCGTCGGCGCGAAACCGGTCGCCTCGCGCAGCGCCCTCGTCTCGCCGATCGCGCCCTCGGGCGAACGCCGGCCCGGCCGGGCGTAGATGCTGCTGACCAGCAGGGCGCGGCCCGCGGCGGAGCGCGCCAGCCGTTCGACCGCGGACCGCGGCAGCGTCCGGGCGCCGAGGCGCATCCCGGCCAGCACGGCGAAGGCGTAGCGGCGCTCCGGCTCCGTCCAGAAACCCGCGGGAGAGAGGGCGGTGACCGAGCGGGCGAGTCCGGCCCGGCCGAGGCCGAGGGCGAGCAGGCCGCCGAGCGAGTTCCCCGCCACGTGCGGACGCTCGATCCCGAGCGCGGCGCAGAACGCTCCGATGGTCGGGACGGCGGCCTCCAGGCCGTACGGGACGCCGTCCGGGAGCGCCGGCGAGGTGCCGAAGCCCGGCAGGTCGACGGCGACCACCTCGTGCCGGGCGGCGAGTGCGGGCAGCACCGGGCTCCAGGCCTGCCAGTGGTGGCCGATGCCGTGCAGCAGCAGGAGCGGGCTGCCGGAGCCCTCCCGGTGGTAGCGCACCGTCGCCGTGCGCGGGCCGTACGGGGAGGGCAGGGCGAAGGTGACCTCGGCGGACATGCGGACGCTCCTCTGTGGGACGGAATGTCAGCAAGAATTACCGACCGGTAGCAAACCCCGCAAGGGATCCGCCGGATCCGCCGTGCCCGATCCCTCGGAGCCGGGCCCGACCCCTCAGAACAGCGCCGACTGGGCGTCCGGGGCCGGCGGCCGCCGGTGCGCGCGCACCTCCACCCCCGAGCAGGGCCCCGACGGAGCCGGCGACAGCCCCCAGCCCGTCAGCCGCCGGGCGTCCAGCAGCAGCAGCGGCTCATCGCCACCGGCCTGCTCCAGGAACAGCTGCCGTCCGATCGGCGCCCGCAGCGTGCCGCCGATCGTGGCGCCGTCCGCCACCGCCACCACCTCGCGGTACACCCGCGGCGGACCGTCCACCAGCCCGAACAGGCCGACCTGGTCCACCACCTCGCCCGCCGGGAACAGCTCCACCGGATGCCCGGCGAGCAACCCGGTCACCGCCGCCCGGAGCTCGGCCACCCGCGCCGCCCGCTCCGCAGGACCGGGCAGGTGCCACCACTGCTCCGCCTTCGCCCGCACCCCGAACCGCTCGCGCGCCAGCCCCGCCCCGGACACCGTCAACTCCGCCCGGCGCACCGCCGGCAGCGGACCGCGGGCCACCACGGTGAACACCGGAGCCCCCTGCTCCTGCAACCGGGCCCGGCCGCGCTGCTCCGCCGTCAGCCCCACCTTGGCCAGGTCGCCGCCGAACCAGGCCAGGTAGAGCAGGTACGTCCGGCCGTCGTCGAGGATCCTGTCCCGCGCGAGCGCCAGCCCCCGGTCGACCGCCTGGCACGGCGGGCAGAGCACCGCGCCGCCGTTCGGATCGATCTCGGCCCGGTGCGGGCACGGCCGCTGCTCCGTCTCGCCGGCCAGCCACGGGCCCGAGCAGTACCGCGGGCCGTGCAGCCGCCAGCTCACCGCCGTGCCCGCGGTGACCACCCGCTCGTGGTGCCGGCCGCCGCGCACCGCACCGAGCACCGGCTGCCCGTCCCGCCAGTGCAGCCCCGTACAGCGCCACCCCGCCTGCCCGTCCACCGTGCACCCTCCTCGTCGCCGCACCCATCTCACCAGACGCCACTGACAGGCCGGGACGGCCCGCGTGCCCCGCGGCCACCCCGCTGCGGGGGTCGGTGCGCGGGCGTACGGTCTAAGGCGCGGGGGAGGGCGAGCCGAAGGAGGCGGCGGCATGGCGGAGCAGCGGATTTCCGGGATCGACCCGTCGGCGGTGCCGAGCGGCGAGGGGTGCGCCGAGTGCCTGGCCGGGCAGGACGCCGGCTGGTGGCTGCACCTGCGGCGGTGTGCCGAGTGCGGGCACATCGGGTGCTGCGACTCCTCGCCGTCCCAGCACGCCACCCGGCACGCCCGGGACAGCGGACACCCGTTCATCACCAGCTTCGAGCCGGGTGAGGACTGGTTCTGGAACACCGAGACCGGCGAGTACTACAACGGGCCGGACCTGGCGCCGCCGCTCTCCCGGCCGGAGGAGCAGGCCTCGCCGGGCCCGTCCGACAAGGTGCCCACGGACTGGCGGAGCAGGCTGCACTGACGGCCGGCGGACCGAAGCGGGTGCCTCAGTCGCCGAGGGCGAGCCGCAGGCCGAACAGGGCCACCACACCGCCGGTGATCCGGTCGAGGACGCGCTTGGCGGTCGGCCCGGCGAGCCGGCGGCGGACGACCCGGGCGAAGCCCACCAGCACCGCGGACCAGAGCGTGCCGAGCACGATGTGCTCGCAGGTGAGCAGCGTGCCGAAGGCCAGGTGCGGGGCGCCCGGCGGAACGAACTGCGGCAGCAGCGCCATGTAGAAGACGCCGACCTTGGGGTTCAGCAGGTTGGTGAGCGCCCCGCGCCGCCAGCCGGCGCCGAAGGCGTCGCGCTCGCCGGTGTCCGCCGGGTCCGCGGCGCCGGCGGTGTCGCCCGCGGGCTCGCGCCGCCAGGAGTCGCGGATCATGCGGCCGCCCATCCACAGCAGGTAGGCCGCACCGGCCCAGCGCAGCAGCTCGTACGCGAGGTGGGAGGCGGTCAGCACCGCCGTGGCGCCGGCGGAGGCGAGGACGCCCCAGGCGAGGGTGCCGGTCTGGATGCCGAGGACGACGCCCCAGGCGCGGCGGCGGCGGCCGAGGACGGCGGTGCGCAGGATGAGGGCGGTGTCGAGGCCGGGGGTGAGCGTCAGCAGGCCGACCAGGAGGGCGAAGGACCAGAGGGCGGTGGCGTTGTCCATGCCCGGTGAGCCTATCGGTCGGCCGTTCCCCGGTCGCCGGGGCGGGGCCAGCTGCGGCCCTCCTTGCCCTCGATGCTGCGGTTGAGCCGGGTGAGCAGCCGGGCGAGGGCGGCGACCTCGTCCTGCGGCCAGTCCGCCAGGACGGAGGCCAGGCCGTTGAGCGACCACTCGCGGTCGTGGTGCAGCCGGCGCAGCCCCTCCCCGGTGATGCGCAGTTTGCGGGCGATGCCGCCGGCCGGGTCGGGGATGCGCTCGACGAGGTTCTGACGGAGCATCGCGGCGGTCTGCCGGTTGACCGTGGAGGTGTCCAAGCCGAAGGCCTCGGCGAGTTGACCGATGGTCATCGGCCCCTCGGCCTCGATCCGGCTGAGCAGGGTGTACGCGCTGCGCTCCAGGCGGCCGCCGGGGTCGGCGCGCAGCGAGCCCATCGCCTGGTGGCGACCGATCAGCATCAGTTCGCGTTCGAGGTCGCCGAGCTCCTCGTGCACAACGTCCTCCTCGTCGCTCC
This sequence comes from Kitasatospora sp. NPDC093679, assembly GCF_040683455.1. Classification (NCBI taxonomy): domain Bacteria; kingdom Bacillati; phylum Actinomycetota; class Actinomycetes; order Kitasatosporales; family Streptomycetaceae; genus Kitasatospora; species Kitasatospora sp. NPDC093679. The sequence goes on along the minus strand of NZ_JBFBDW010000049.1, from coordinate 8,716 downwards.
GTCGCCGTGATCGTCGGTTCCAGTCAATCTTATGTGCATGATGCATATCGTATGTACGATGCATATCGCACCCCCGTGACTTGGAGCCCCCCTTGAGCACACCCCCCACCGCGCGCAGCGGCGGCGGCGCGATCATCGGCGTCCTCGCCGGCGCCGGCATCGCCGTCTCGCTGATGAACACGCTCGTCGTCCCGCTCATCCCCGACCTGCCGGAACTGCTGGGCACCACACCCGCGAACGCCTCCTGGGCGATCACCGCCACCCTGCTCGCCGGCGCCGTCGCCACCCCCGTGTTCGGCCGGCTCGGCGACATGTACGGCAAACGCCGCGTCCTGCTCGCCAGCCTCGCCCTGATGGTGATCGGCTCCCTCGTCCCGGCGCTCGCCGGCGGCCTCGTCCCCATGGTCGTCGGCCGCGCCCTGCAGGGCTGCGCCGCCGCCGTCATCCCGCTCGGCATCAGCATCATGCGCGACGAACTGCCGCCGCAGCGGATGGGTTCGGCGATGGCCCTGGTCAGCTCCTCGCTCGGCATCGGCGGCGCACTCGGCCTGCCGCTCGCCGCCGTCGTCGCCCAGCACGCCGACTGGCACGTGCTGTTCTGGGCCTCCGCCGCGATCGGCGCGCTGGTGATCGCCCTGGTCGTGGCCCTCGTGCCGGAGTCCCCGGTGCGCTCCGGCGGCCGCTTCGACCTGGTCGGCGCCGTCGGCCTCTCCGCCGGACTGCTCAGCCTGCTGCTGGCCGTCTCCAAGGGCGGCGACTGGGGCTGGGCGAGCGGCACCACCCTCGGCCTGTTCGGCACCGCCGCCGCGGTGCTGCTCCTGTGGGGCGTGTGGGAACTGCGCACCGGCAGCCCGCTGGTCGACCTGCGCACCACCGCCCGCCGCCAGGTCCTGATGACCAACCTCGCCTCGGTGGTGATCGGCTTCGCGATGTACGCGATGTCGCTGATCGTCCCCCAGCTGCTGCAGCTGCCCGAGGGGACGGGCTACGGCCTCGGCCGCTCGATGGTGGTCGCGGGCCTGTGCACGGCCCCGTCCGGCCTGGTGATGATGGCCGTCTCGCCGTTCTCCGCACGGATCTCGGCGGCCCGCGGCCCCAAGGTCTCGCTGCTGATCGGCGCGCTGGTGATCGCGGCCGGCTACGCGCTCTCGCTCGGGCTGACCCACCACGTCTGGGGCATGGTGCTCTTCTCCTGCGTGATCGGCGCCGGCGTGGCCTTCGCCTACGCCGCGATGCCCGCGCTGATCATGTCGGCCGTGCCCGCCTCGGAGACCGCCGCGGCCAACGGCCTGAACAGCCTGATGCGGTCGATCGGCACCTCCACCTCCGCCGCGGTGGTCGGTGTGGTGCTCTCGCACATGACGGTCGCGACGGGCCCGGTCCGGCTGCCCTCCGAGAACGGCTTCCGGACAGGCCTGGCGATCGGCCTGGGCACCGCCGTCCTCGCCGCCCTGGTCACCCTCGCCGTGCCCGGCCGGCCCGGGCGGACCGTGCCGGGCGGGGCGACCGCTCCGGCCGTGGACGCGCAGCAGGACGGGGCCGCCGCACCCGCCGCGCAGTCCTGAGGGCGACCGGCCGCGCGGCCGGTGCGCCGCGGGCCGGCACCCCCTGCCGGAGGGGTGCCGGCCCGCGGCGGTGGGGAGCTGCGGGGGTGAGGGGGCGTCAGGCCTCCGCGCCCAGCCACAGGTCGGGGCCGAAGACCTCGTAGTGGACGTCGGCCGGGCGGACGCCCGCCGCGATCAGCTGCCCGCGGACGGAGCGCAGGAAGGGCAGCGGCCCGCACAGGTAGGCGGTGGTGCCGGCCGGGACCTCCACGCCGGCCAGGTCCACCAGGCCGGTGCGCTCGGCGGGCCACTCGCCGGCCGGCTGCTCGTAGAAGACGTGCGCCTCGGCGTCCGCGAGCTTGGCGGTGAGCTGCTGCAGGTCCGCGCGGAAGGCGTGGGCGAGCTGGTCGCGGTCGCCGTGCACCGAGATCACCCGCCGGGTGCTGCCGGCGGCCGCGAGGTGCGAGAGCATCCCGATCATCGGGGTGCAGCCGATGCCCGCGGAGGCCAGCAGCACCGGGCCGTCGCCCTCGGCCAGCGTCACGTCGCCGAACGGCGGGCTCAGCAGCAGGGTCGCGCCGGCTCCGACGTGCGCGTGCAGGTGGTTGGAGACCTCGCCGTCCGGGGTGCCCGCCACCCGCTTGACCGAGAACTGCAGGGCGCCGTCCGGCTGTCCCGAGAGGCTGTACTGGCGGATCTGGTGGGCGCCGTCCGGCAGTTCGACCTGCACCGAGACGTACTGGCCCGGGGTGGTGGCCGGCAGCGGGCCGCCGTCGGCGGGCCGCACCAGGAAGGTCGCCACGTCGTCGGTCTCCAGCAGCCGCGCGACCACGGTGTACGGGCGCCACAGCGCCTCCGGTCCGGTGCCGGCCCCGGTGTACAGGCCCTTCTCCAGCGCGATCAGCGCGTTGGCCATCAGCCAGTACACCTCGTCCCAGGCCGCCGCGACCTCCGGGGTCACCGCCTCGCCGAGCACCTCGACGATCGCCGCGAACAGGTGCTCGTGGACGACCGGGTACTGCTCCGGCGCGACGCCCAGCGAGGCGTGCTTGTGGGCGATCCGGGCGAGCATCGCGTCCGGCCGCTGCTCGGGGTGGGCGACCAGGGCGGTGGCGAACGCCGCGATCGAGCCGGCCAGCGCCTGCCGCTGGGTGCCGTTGGCCTGGTTGCCACGGTTGAACAGGTCGCGCAGCAGCTCCGGGTGGGCCTCGAACAGTCGCTCGTAGAAACGTGCGGTGATGTCGCCGACGGCGGCGCCGACGACCGGCAGGGTGGCTTCGACGACCGGGGCGTTCTGCGGGGACAGCATGGACGGCTCCTTAATCGGTATTTGATCTTCGTATTTTGCGGGACGGGAACGGGCGGGCCGTGCCGGTGGAACGGATCAGTCCGGCGGACGGACGGAGAGGCTCAGCAGGACCGGGCCGGTCGGGGACGCGACCAGGTCCTCGACCGAGAGCGGGTCGAGCACCGCGAAGAACGCCTCCTGGGCCTGGCGGAGCACCCCGCGGAGCCGGCACGACGACCGGAGCGGACACGGCGGGTCGTCCTCGCACCCCACCACGTCGCCGATCCCCTCCAGTTCGCGCAGCAGGGCGCCGAGCGAGCCGGTGCGGCCGGCCGGGGTGAGCGCCAGGCCGCCGCTGCGGCCCCGGCGCGCCTCCACCACGCCGAGGTGCTGAAGCCTGCTCACCACCTTGGCCGCGTGGGTGTAGGGAACCTCCATCGCCGCCGCGACCTCACGGGTGGTCGGGTTGGACGCCTCGTCCAGCACGGCCAGCCGCATGGCGATGCGGAGCGCGATGTCGGTGCCCTTCGTCAGCCTCACATCCGGAAGACTATCTAATGCGAATCTCGGATTCGTCTTTGGGGTCCCCGCTATCGCGTTCCCGCAGGTCGGGAGGCCTGTAGCTCCGCCAGCAGCTCGACGCCCGCCCACACCCGCGCCCTGCCCGGCCCGGCCTGCTCCGCCTCCCGGACGAGCTCGATCAGCCGGGCGTTGGCCGGCGCCGCCAGACCGTGCCGCCCGGCCATCGCCACCACCTCGCCCTGCAGGCTGTCGATCTCCGTCCGGCGGCCCCGCTGCAGGTCCTCCCAGGTGGACGACCGGGCCTCGGCGTCCACCTTCAGCGTCGCCGCCGCCAGCCGCCGGAACACGCCGTCGGGCAGGGCGAGCAGTCGGGGCATCAGCGCGGTCGGCAGGACGCCCAGCCGGGCCGGGTGCACGCCCTCCGCCCGCATCGCCGCCAGCGCCTCCCGCTGACACAGCGCCAGGCAGCGGCGGAACGCCCGCTGCCCGAGCTCCTCGCGCAGCGGCACGCCGGCGAGGGCGTTCACGGCGTTGTTCAGGTTCATCAGCAGCTTGCCGTGCTGCACCTCGCGCATGTCGGCGCGGCGCTCCACCGTCAGACCGGCCGCCGCGGCCGCCCCGGCGAGCGGGGCGCCGGCCGGCCGGTCGTCGATCATCAGTGCCCCGCCCGAGCCCTGGTGGAAGGTGCCCGGCGCGGTCTGCAGCACGTTGTACGGGACCATGCCGGCCACCACCGGGTGGTCCGCACCGACGGCCGACCTGATCAGCGCCGGATTGTGCAGGCCGTTCTGGAAGCTGACCAGGGCGGCGCCCGGAGCGAGAACCCCCGCGACGGAGGCGGCGGCCTCCGCGGTCGCGGCCGACTTCACCGTCACCAGCACGAGGTCGGCGCCCTCGGCGCCGGAGGGGTCGGTGGCCGTGCGGAGGTGCCCGGCGGGCACCCGGACGGTGGGGCGGCCGCCGCCGGTCAGGGTGAGGCCGTGCTCGCGCACCACCGCCATCCCGGCCGGACGGCCGATCAGGGTGACGTCGGCGACCTCGGCGAGCAGGCCGCCCAGGTGGCAGCCGATGCTGCCGGCGCCGAGCACGGCGATCCGCAGCCGCCCGGACGGCGGGGTGGGCGGGGTGGACGTCACGGCAGTCATCCTCCGGCGGGGGAACGGACGGTGTGCCGAGCACCCTAGGCGCTGGCCGCACCCACGGGAACCCGCAGGCGGCACCCCCCCGGCGCCCCCGGGGTGTCCGGGGCACCCGGTGAGCGCCCGTCGGGCTCGGTCAGGGGAGTGGGCCGAGGAGGGCGGTGGCGGTGGCGGTGATGCGGTCGCGGGTCTCGGTGCCGTCGAGGTAGCCGGCGACCATGGCGCCGTCGCGCAGGAGGAGCAGCGCCGCGGCCCCGCCGACCGGGTCGGGGTGGCCGCAGGCGGCGAGCAGGTCCGCGAGCGCGCCGCGGAACCAGCGGCGATGGGCGGTGACCAGCTGCCGGACGGGGTGGTCGGCATCGGGGTACTCGGCGGCGGCGTTGATGAACGGGCAGCCGCGGAAGCCGGGCCCGCAGACCTCGTCGGCGAGGGCCGCCACCAGGACGGCGAGGGTGGCGCGCGGATCGGGCGATGCCGCCGCGGCCGCCGCGAGCCGTTCCCGGACGGCCCGGTCGCGTCGGCCGAGGTAGGCGAGGACGAGTTCGTCCTTGCCGGGGAAGTGCCGGTAGAAGGTGGCCTTGGTGACGCCGGCCTCGGCGATCAGCCGGTCGACGCCCACGGCCTGGACGCCCTCCGCGTAGAACAGTCCGGCGGCCGTGTCGAGCAGCCTCTCCCGGGCCTCGGACCTGCGGGAGGCCGCTGTGGCGGGGGCTGTTCGGGCGTTCATGCGGCCCAACCCTACAGGCGTGCGGGGGCGCCACGGGGTGGTGGCCGTTCGCCCGGTGCCCGGGCGTGAGGGGGCGTCACCCGCGGTGCCGCGCCGTGCCGTACCGGGCCGTGCTCTTGCGCCGGAGGGCTACCCGCAAGTTAACTACCACTGCTAGTTAAATCCGGAGCGGACTCCGAGGAGCATCGGGTGGAGCACTACGCGGACCAGTACATCGGCGGCGGCTGGCGGCCCGCCGCCGGGCCGGACACCATCGTGGTGCTCAACCCGGCGACCGAGCAGCCCATCGCCACCGTCCCGGCCGGCACCGCCGCCGAGGTCGACGCCGCGGTGGCCGCGGCCCGCGCGGCCGCACCCGGCTGGGCGGCGAGCAGCCGCGAGGAGCGGCTCGCCGCCCTGACCCGGCTGCGCGACGGCCTGGCCGCCCACCGCGCGGAGATCGCCGCCACCGTCACCGCCGAACTCGGCACCCCCGCGGGCTTCGCCGACGCCGTCCAGGCCGGCACCCCGATCGCGGTGGCCTCGGCCTACCTCGACGTCCTCGCCGACTACGCCTTCCACGAGAAGGTCGGCAACTCCACGGTGTACGCGGAGCCCGCCGGGGTGGTCGCCGCGATCACGCCGTGGAACTACCCGCTGCACCTGATCGTCGCCAAGGTCGTCCCGGCCCTCGCGGCGGGCTGCACGGTGGTGCTCAAGCCGTCCGAGGAGACCCCGCTGATCGCCCGGCTGTTCGCCCGGATCGTCGACGGCGCGGGCCTGCCGCCGGGCGTCTTCAACCTGGTGACCGGCCTCGGCCCGGTGGTCGGCGCCGCGCTCGCCGCCCACCCCGGCGTGGACGTCGTCTCCTTCACCGGCTCCACCGCGGTCGGCCGCGCCATCGGCGAGAGCGCCGGACGCGGCATCAAGAAGGTCTCCCTGGAACTCGGCGGCAAGTCCGCGAGCGTCGTCCTGCCCGGCGCGGACCTGGCCCGCGCCGTCAACGTCAACCTGGCCAACGTCTTCGCCAACTCCGGCCAGACCTGCACCGCCTGGACGCGGCTGCTCGTCCACCGCGACCAGTACGAGGAGGCCCTGGCGATCGCCGCCGCCTCCGCCGCGAAGTACGCGCCCGGCGACCCGGCCGACCCGGCCACCCGGGTCGGACCGCTGGTCAGCGCCCGGCAGCGCGAGCGCGTCCGGGAGTGCATCGACGGCGCGCTCGCCGACGGCGCCCGGCTGGTCGCCGGCGGCCCCGGGGCCCCCGAGGGCCTGGAGCGCGGCTACTACGTCCGCCCGACCGTCCTCGCCGACCTCCCCCCGGACGCCCGCGCGGTGCAGGAGGAGATCTTCGGCCCGGTGCTGGTGGTGCTGCCGTACGACGACGAGGAGCACGCCCTCGCGCTCGCCAACGGCACCGAGTACGGCCTCGCCGGCGCCGTGTGGGCGGGCGACGAGGAGAGCGCCGCCGCGTTCGCCCGCCGCATGGAGACCGGCCAGGTCGACATCAACGGCGGCCGCTTCAACCCGCTCGCCCCCTTCGGCGGCTGGAAGAACTCCGGCGTCGGCCGCGAACTCGGCCGGCACGGCCTGGAGGAGTTCCTGCAGACCAAGTCCCTGCAGTTCTGACCGCCGCCCGCCCCGCCCGCCCACCCGTCCCCGTCCGAACACGCCGAGAAGACCACCGAGGTGACCGCCATGGTCCGCGCCGCCGTCCTGCGCTCCGCCGGGGCCCCGCTCGAGATCACCGACATCGACCTGCCGGACCCGGGACCGGGCCGGGTCCGCGTCCGCCTCGCCGCCGCCGGCGTCTGCCACTCCGACCTGTCGATCGGCCGCGGCATGCTCCGCGCCACCCTCCCGCTGGTCCTCGGCCACGAGGGGGCGGGCACCGTCGTCTCGGTCGGCGAGGAGGTCACCGGGGTGGCGCCCGGCGACCCGGTCGTCCTCAACTGGGCCCCCGCCTGCCGCGCCTGCCCGGCCTGCGCGATCGGCGAGCCCTGGCTGTGCGACAACTCCGGCGCCGCGTCCACCGGCCACTACGCCACCCTCCCGGACGGCACCCCGCTCCACCCCGGCCTCGGCGTCGGCGCCTTCGCCGAGGAGACGGTCGTCGACCGGCGCGCCGTCCTGCCGCTGCCCGCCAACGTGCCGCTGGCCTCCGCCGCCCTGCTCGGCTGCGCCGTCCTCACCGGCTACGGGGCCGTGCACAGCGCGGCCCGGGTGCGGGTGGGGGAGTCGGTGGTGGTGTACGGGCTGGGCGGGATCGGCCTGGCGGTGCTGCAGGCTGCCCGCCTCGCCGGGGCCTCGCCGGTGGTCGCCGTCGACGTCTCCCCGGAGAAGGAGGAACTGGCCCGCCGGCACGGCGCCACCGGGTTCCTGCTCGCCGGCGACTCCACCGCGAGGGCCGTCCGGGAGCTCACCGGCGGCCGCGGCGCCGACCACGCCTTCGAGTGCGTCGGCCGTGGCACGGCGATCCGCTCGGCCTGGTCCGCGACCCGCCGCGGCGGGCGGACGACCGTGGTCGGCATCGGCGGCAAGGAGGACACGGTCTCGTTCTCCGCCCTGGAGCTCTTCCACTACGCCCGCACCCTGACCGCCTGCGTGTACGGCAACTGCGACCCGGACGAGACGGTGCCGGTGCTCGCCGAGCACGTGCGCAGCGGCCGGCTCGACCTGGACGCACTGATCACCGACCGGATCTCCCTGGAGGACATCCCGGCCGCCTTCGAACGGATGGCGGCAGGCCGCGGCGGCCGCTCCCTGGTGCTCTTCGACCACTGACACCGCCCGGTACGACGCGGAAGGTCCCGCACCCCGACGGGGTACGGGACCTTCACGGCGCCCGGGAGCCTCAGGCGGCGGGCTTCCCGGCCGTCGCGGGGGCCGGGGCCGGCTTGGGGACCGGGGTGCCGGACTTCCGGAGGAAGAGGAAGAGGGTGGGCACCAGGTAGGCGGCCCAGACCGAGACCTGCAGCACCGTCGGGTCCGGCTGGAAGTTGAACACGCCCTTCAGCAGGGTGCCGTACCAGCTGTCCTTCGGAACGGTGCTGGAGATGTCGAAGGCCTGGCTGGTCAGGCCCGGGATCCAGCCGGCCTCCTGCAGGTCGTGCACGCCGTAGGCGAGCACGCCGGCCGCGACGACGACCAGCATCGCGCCCGTCCAGGTGAAGAACTTGGCGAGGTTGATCTTCAGCGCGCCGCGGTAGAACATCCAGCCCAGCACCACCGAGGTGAGCAGGCCGAGGACCGCGCCGACCAGCGGCCGCACGCCGTCGCTGGTCGCCTGGACGGCCGTCCAGATGAACAGCGCCGTCTCCAGGCCCTCCCGGCCGACGGCGAGGAAGGCCGTCACCACCAGGGCGAAGGTGCCCATCGCCAGCGCGGCGTCCAGCTTGCCGTGCAGTTCGGCCTTCAGGTGCCGGGCGGTGCGGCGCATCCAGAAGACCATCCAGGTGACCAGGCCGACCGCGACGATCGACAGCGAGCCGCCGAGCGCCTCCTGCGCCTCGAAGCT
>NZ_JBFBDW010000048.1:0-61636 GCF_040683455.1 Kitasatospora sp. NPDC093679 | reverse complement strand
CCCCGCCCCCGCACCGCGCCCGCGGGGGGCCCGGCGGCGGGTCGGGGTCGGCGGTGGCCGGGGGGCCGGTCGGGGCGTCGCTGTCCACGGGGGCGTCCCGGTCCTCGGCTGCCGCCCCCGGTTCGCCGCCGGGCCCCCCGCGGGCCGCCCCGGAGTCCACCGGCCCCCTGCCGCCGCCGGACGTCGTCCCGCCGCCGCCCCGGGAGGACGCCCCGGCGACCGCCGGGGCACCGCCGCCCCCGGCCGAGGAGATCGCCCCGCCGGGTGCCCCGCCCCGGGCAGCCGGCCGCGACGCCGTCGAGAAACTCCTCGCCGAGGGCCTGACCAGGGCCGTCGACCTCACCTCCGGCTACGGAGGGCTGGTCTACCTGCCGTCCCCCGACCACCGCTCGCTGGTGCTCAGCACCGTCGTCGGCGTCCCGCTGCCACTGCTCAGCGCCTTCCGGCGGATCGCCGTGCCAGCCCCGCTGCCCCCCGCCGAGGCCTTCCGCTCCGGCCGCACCATCGTCCTCGCCGACCCCGACGAGACCATGCGGCGCTTCCCCCGCCTCGCGGTCGGCCTGCCCTACGCCTTCTCCTTCGCCGCCGCACCGATCGCCACCCGCGAGGGAACCCTCGGCGTGCTGTGCGTGCTGTGGCCCAGCACCGAGGCCGGCCTGCCCGGCGGCGCCCGCCGCCAGCTGCGCTCCTCCGCGAACCGGATCGCCGCCTCGCTCGCCCCGTACGGCGAACTGGCCGCCGCCGACGAGCCCACCGTCGTCCAGCTCCCGCCGCCGTCCGGGCCGGCCACCCGGGTCGGCGTCTTCGACTGGGACATCCCCGGCCGCACCATCGCCGTCGACCCGGAGCTGGAGGCCATCCTCGGCCTCGCCCCCGGCTCCTTCGACGGCCGGCTCGCCACCCTGGTCGAACGGCTCTCGCCCGAGGACATGCCGCTGCTGCGCGAGGCCGCCCGGCGGGCCGCGGCCGACGGCCGCCCCTTCGACCGGCAGGTCCGGGTCCGCGACCCGCGCGGCGGCCACCGCACCCTCGACCTGCGCGGCCGCCGGGTCGCCGACGGCACCCACCTGGTCGTCGTCGTCCTTGACGACTCCGCGGGCTCCGCCGCCGTCGCCGCCGTGGAGCGCCTGCGCGACGGCGTCTTCGCCCTCGACGCCGAGGGCATGGTCGTCTACGTCAACCGCACCGCCGAGATGTTCCTCCACGCCCGCCGGGACGAACTCCTCGGCCGGCACCCCTGGGACGTGCTGCCCTGGCTCGGCGACCCCGCCTACGAGGACCGCTACCGCGCCGCGATGCTCTCCCGGCGCCCGACCGCCTTCCTCGCCTGCCGGCCCCCCGACCACTGGCTCGCCTTCTCGCTCTACCCCGACGCGCACGGCGTCACCGGCCGGGTGGTCGCCGCCGCCGAACCGGCCGACCCGCACACCGCCGTCCTGCCGGAGGCCCCGCCCGCCGCCCCCGCCAGCCTCGGCGCCACCTACCACCTGCTGCAGCTGGCCAGCGCCCTCACCGAGGCGGTCTCCGTCCAGGAGGTCTGCAACACCGTCCTGGAGCAGATCCTCCCCGGCTACGGCGGCCAGGAGCTCGCCCTCTACCTCGCCCAGAACGGCCGGATGCACCTGGTTTCCCAGAGCGGCTACCCCGAGGGGTTCCTCGACCGCTTCGAGGCCACCCCGCTCGGCGCCCGGCTGCCCGGCACCGAGACCCTGATCGCCGGCACCCCGCTCTTCTTCCAGTCCTCCCGCGAACTCCTCGACGCCTACCCCGGCATCCCGCAGGACGAGATGCGCGCCTGGGCCTTCCTGCCGCTGATCGCCTCCGGCCACCCCATCGGCAGCCTGATCCTCGGCTTCGAACAGCCCAGGACCTTCACCCCCGAGGACCGCGTCCAGCTGACCGCGCTCGGCGGCCTGATCGCCCAGGCCCTGGAGCGGGCCCGGCTGTACGACGCCGAGTTCGCGCTCGCCCGCGGCCTCCAGCAGGCCCTGCTCCCGCACCGGCTGCCCGCCGTGCCCGGCATCGCCATCACCGCCCGCTACCTGCCCGGCACCCGCGGCATGGAGATCGGCGGCGACTGGTACGACGTCATCGCCACCCCGCACGGCCTCTGCCTGGTCATCGGCGACGTCGAGGGCCACAACGTGGGGGCCGCCGCCACCATGGGACAACTGCGCAGCGCCGTCCGCGCCTTCGCCTCCGGCGGCAGCCCGCCCGCCGAGGTGCTGGTGCGCACCAACCACCTGATGGCCGACCTCGACCCGGGCCTGCTCGCCAGCTGCTGCCTGATCCACCTCGACCCCTCCGACGGCCGCGGGCACGGCGTCCGGGCCGGCCACCCGCCGCCACTGCTGCGCCGCCCGGACGGGCGCACCGACCTGGTCGACCTGGAGGGCGGACCGCTGCTCGGCGTCGACCGCTCCTCGCACTACCCCACCACCCGGCTGCACCTCCCGGTCGGCTCGGTGCTCGCGCTGTACACCGACGGCCTGGTGGAGACCCCGTCCACCTCCATCGACCAGGGCATCGACGAACTCCGCAGCGCGCTCGCCCACGCCGGGCCCGTCCTGCCCGCCGCACCCGCGGCCCGCGGCGGCGCACCGGACGGCGACGGCCGAACCGACGGCACCCGCACCCTCGACGGCCTCGCCGACCGGCTGGTCGGCCGCGCCCGCCGGACGGCGCAGCGGCCCGACGACATCGCCCTGCTCCTCGTCCGGCGGGAGTAGCCCGCCGGGCCCGCCGGGACCGGAGCCGCCGGTTCCCCGACTTTGGTCGCGGCGGAGAGCGACGGAGGATGGTCGCGGCGCCCGGGGGGCGGCCCGCTAGCCTCTGCGCGTGACCACCAAGCCGACCGCCCGCCGCCTGGCCGGCGTCCTCCCGGCGGAGTTCCTCCCGACCGCCCCCACCAGGGCCGACCTCACGCCGCGGGCCCTGGCGCGCCGGGCCCTGCCCGGCCCCTGGGGCGCCCGGCTCGTGGTCCGGGAGTGCGTCGCCGCGCTGTTCGTCGGCGGGCTGGGCGGGCTGATCCAGCTCGCCGACTCCGGCCGCGGCGCGGCGCTCGCCACCGGCCTCGCGGCGGCGGCGCTCTGCCTGCTGCGCCGGGGCCTGCCCGGGGCCGTGCTGGTGCTCACCGGCGCGGCGATCGGCGGGTACGGCGGGTTCCTGCCCCTCCTGGTGCTGGCCGGCTGGTCCGCCGGGTACCGGATCGCCCGTCCCCCGGTGCTGACCGCCGTCTTCTGCCTCGCCTTCAACGCGGTCGTCGCCTTCTCGCTGGGCCTCAACACCGACGGCCTGCCCGTCCGCGCCAACCTGGTCGTCTCCTCGGTCGGCTTCCTGCTGCTCGCCGTGCTGCCCGCCGTGGTGGGCCGCTACCGCGCCCAGCGCCGCGCGCTGCTCACCGCGGTACAGGAACGCAACGCCCAGCTGCTGCGCGAGCGGGCGATGATCGCCCATCAGGCGCGGCTGCGCGAGCGCCACCGGATCGCGCAGGACATGCACGACAGCCTCGGCCATCAGCTCGCGCTGATCGCCGTGCACACCGGCGCGCTGGAGGTGGACCGCAGCCTGACCGGGCCGCAGCGCGAGGCCGTCGGCGTCCTGCGCCGGGCGGCGACGGGTGCGATGCGCGAGCTGCGCGAGGTGGTCGGGCTGCTGCGGGACGACACCCTGCCCGAGGCGGGCGGCGTCGAGGCCGTCGAGCGGCTGGTCGAGGCCTCCCGGGCGGCGGGCGCCGCGGTGGCGCTGACACGGGCCGGCGAGCCGCGGCCGCTGCCGTCCGCCTCGGGGCACGCGGCGTACCGGATCGTCCAGGAGGGGCTGACCAACGCCCACAAGCACGCGCCCGGGGCGGGGATCACCGTCTCGCTGCGCTACGAACCGGACGCCCTGGTGGTGGAGGTGCACAACGGTCCGCCGCCGGCCGGCGCCGACGGGGCCGTCCGCGGCGGCCAGGGACTGACCGGCCTGCACGAGCGGGCCCGGCTGCTCGGCGGCATGGTGCACGCCGGTGCCGCGGCGGGCGGCGGCTTCCGGCTGGCCGGCGTGCTCCCGTACGACGGTGCCGGGCGGCCCGAGGGCGCGGACGCGGACGCCGGGCCGCCGGACGACCTGGGCCTCGACCTGCCGGTGCCGCCCGACCCGACGCCGCGCCGCAGCCCGGCACTGGGCTGCGCGGTCGGCGCCGGACTCGTGCTGCTGGCCTCGGTCGGTGCGCTGGTCTGGGCCGTGGTCACCTTCCTCCACATGCTCGACAACGCCACGCTCCAGCGGGAGACCTTCGACGCGCTGACCGTCGGCAGCTCCGAGCAGGAGGTGCGCCGTCAGCTGCCGCCCGGCAGCCGGCAGTTGACCAACGACTACCGGCACCAGGGGCCGCCGGTGCCGGCCGGTGCCTCCTGCTCCTGGTTCGTCTCCGGCGAGGACGCCGACGCCCTGGAGACGGAGACCGTGCTGAGGCTCTGCTTCCGCGACGGCCGGCTCGTCGAGAAGCAGCACTACGCTGCCGGGTGACCGACCGTGACCCCCACCGGGAGACCCCAGACGTGATCAAGGTCCTCGTCGCCGACGACGAGCCGCTCATCCGGGCCGGTATCCGGATGATCCTCACCTCCGCCGACGACATCGACGTGGTGGCCGAGGCCGCCGACGGCCGCGAGGCGCTGGAACTCGCCCGCGCCCACGCGGCGGACGTGGTGCTGCTCGACATCCAGATGCCGGTGATGGACGGGCTGAGCGCGCTGGCGGAGCTGCCGCGGGCCGCGCCCGGCGCGCGGGCGATCGTGCTCACCACCTTCGGCGAGCGGGAGAACGTGCTGCGGGCGATCTCCTCCGGCGGCGCCGGGTTCCTGCTGAAGGACACCGCCCCGGGCGAACTCATCCAGGCCGTCCGGGCGGCCGCCGGCGGCAACGCCTTCCTGTCGCCCGCCGCCACCCGGCACATCGTCGACAGCCTGGCGGCCGGCCCGGCCGCCGCCCGCGGGGAGGCCGCCCGCCGGCGGCTGGCCGTGCTCACCGAACGCGAGCGCGCGGTGGTCGACCTGCTCGGCGAGGGCCTGTCCAACGCCGACGCCGGTGCCCGGCTGCACATGAGCGAGGCCACCGTGAAGACCTACGTCAGCCGGATCCTGGCCAAGCTGGAGTGCGACAACCGGGTGCAGGCCGCGCTGCTCGCCCGCGACGCGGGGCTCTGACCAGGCGCCCTCCGGGGCCTCAGGCCTGTGGTTGGAGGACCCCGCCGAGCCGGGCCTGCGCCCGGTCGAGGTCGCGGTTGAGCTGGGCCCGGAGGGCGGGCAGCAGCGCGAGCGCGGCCCGGGCGGCGTCCGCGGTCGGCTCCGGGTCGGCCTCGGCGGAGGTGACCGCGGCCCGCAGCGGCATGGTGGTCAGCGCCGTCTCCCAGGCCGCGCGGTGCACCCCGGCCGCGTACCGGGAGGTCAGGTACTCGAGCGGGGTCAGCGCGACGCCGTCGGCGTCGTCCGGTCCGGCCAGCCGCTCGCTCGGCAGCAGCCAGGCGATGCCGTCCCGGGCGATCAGTTCGAACGCGCGGGACTCGTCGGGCACCGCCCACGGGCCGCCGCCGTCGGGCGTGGCGGCGGCCAGCAGCCGGTCCAGCATCGCGGCCTCGCGCGGTCCGGCCGTGCGGTCCGGATGCTCCTGGTCGGCGAGCAGTTGGGCCAGGTGGTAGCGCTGGCCCCAGCTGCCGACCCAGCGGTGCATGGCACCGGCCCGGGTCTCCCGGAGGGCCGCCAGCGCGAGGGACCGGGTGGTCAGGTCGCGCCGGACGAGCACGCCCTCGGACTCCGGGCCCAGCCGGCGCAGGGCCGACTGCACGGTGGCCGGGGTGGGGCCGTCGTACCAGCGCAGGGTCCAGCAGCGGCGGACGGGGTCGTACTGCGGCTCGAAGGCGGTGCGGTACTGCACGCCGAGCCGGTCGGCGAGCCGGCGCAGTCGGGGCCTGCGCCGGGGTGAGGGGGTGGGCATGGCTGCACAGTAACCAGCACGCACCGGCGCGCGACGCGACGCGCGCGACCCCTCACCCCGCTGGGCGCCCCCCACCCGGCCCGAGGGGTGAACGCCCCGGCGCGGTCGTATCCTGCTGTCCCCGTGCGGGCGGCCATCAGGGGCCCCACGCGCCCCTGTGCGGCATCCGTACGCCTTTGAAGACGCGGCGCTAGGTCGCGAAGTCGATGTCCTTCAGCCGCAGCGCGCCCGTCTGGTCGAGCAGCACGGTGGAGGTGCAGCCCGCGAGCGGCCCGTCGGCCGAGGCGAGGCGGGCGTGCAGCCGGTCGGTGGCCCAGCGGTGCCGGGCGAAGGCGTAGGCGGACACCCTGCGGCCGCGTTCCCGCTGGCCCTGGGCGGCCTCCTCGGGGCTCGCGTCCAGCATCAGCAGGTGCAGCCGACGCCCCTGCGCGGCCGCCGTGCGCGCGATCCACCACCGCACCCAGGGCAGCGTGCCGCAGTCGTGCACCACCAGCGGCCCGCCGGACCGCAGTGCCCGGTGCAGTTCGCGGTAGTGGTGCAGCCGCACCAGCGGCCGGTAGAGGGCGTACGGCAGGGACGGCAGCCGCTCCTCGTACCGCTCGCGCGAGTGCTGGGAGTCGACCACCGGGGCCCGTGAACAGCGCCTGATCAGGGTGGACTTGCCGCTGCCCGGCAGGCCGGAGACGACGACCACGTCCTCGGCCGGGTAGCGCAGCGCGCCCGGCACCGGCCGGCCGCGCAGGTCGTGCAGGCCCGCCGGGCGCAGCACGCCCGGTGCGGTCCGTGCCGTGCGTGCTTCGGTCCCGGCCCCCGCCGCGGGCCCGGTACTGACGGTTTCGCGCACCGCCCCCTCCTTCCGGTACCCGTGCCCTACCCGGAACGGGACAAGGCCTCACCAAGAGAGGGTAATGCGATCACCCGGGCCCGAGGGGTGCCGTTCCGTGCCGTGACCCGGCTGTGGTGTGCTGGAACGGCTTCGGGGCGACCCGGTGACGTCCGCGCCCGGGCGGGCCCGGATCTCGTGCCCGGCCCGCCCGGTGACACCCCGTCGGGCGCCCGGGGCGACGGTCGGCCGGCCGCCCGGAGGGCCCTCCCGCGGGGACGCTCCGTGCGCGCACCGGTCGTCGGCTGTGACCGGCTTGTAGCCGTTCGCGGACGACTTGGGCGATCTTGCCCGGATGGTTCGTGGCATCCTGGAGCGCTGTGGCCGGGCCGACGGTGCCCGACCGGGGGGAGGGGAGTTGCGGATGAGGTTCTGCTTCCTGGTCGAGGAGCACTACCGGAACGACGGCATGCCGCTCGACGTGGTGCGGCAACTGACCGCGTGGGGCCACCGGGTCGACGTCGTCCGCCCGGGCAGCTCGCTGCTCGACCTCGGTGAGCTGGTGCGCGCCGGCGACCACGACGCCTGGGTGCTCAAGACCGTGTCCGGCGGCCCCGGCCTCGGCCTGCTGGAGTCCGCCGCCGCGGTCGGCCTCACCACCGTCAACGACGCCCGGGCGATCCGGCCCGTCCGCGACAAGGCCCAGGCCGCCGTCATCGCCGCGCACCGCGGACTGCCCGTCCCCATCACCTGGGCGGCCGCCCGCTGGGAGGACTTCGGCGGGATACCCGACGCCCACTACCCGCTGGTCGTGAAGCCGGCCGACGGCAGCTCGGGCCGCGCCGTCCACCTGGTGGAGCGTCCCGAGGAACTCGCCCGGATCGGCGCCGACCTGGGCGGCGAGGGCCTGCTGATCGCCCAGCCGTACGTGCCCAACACCGGCGTCGACCTCAAGGTGTACAGCGCGGGCGGCGAACTCTTCGCCACCGAACGGACCTCACCGCTGCACCCGCACCACCCGCACCGCGAACGGCCGGTGGCCCTCGCGCCGGAGGTCGCCGCGGTCGCCGCCCAGGTCGGCGAGGTGTTCGGCCTGGACCTGTACGGCGTCGACATCCTGCTCGGCCCGGACGGCCCCGTCGTCGTCGACGTCAACGACTTCCCGAGCTTCCGTGCCGTCCCGCAGGCCGTCGCCCGGGTCTCCCGCGCCGTCCTCCGGCTGGCCCGCAGCGGCTCCTCCTGGCCCTCGGTGGCCGCGGTGCCGCCGCAGGGCGTCGCCGGGACCCTGCCGGCCGCGGTCGGCGGCGCCGCGTGAGCGCCCGCGCGCACGTCAGGCTGCTCACCGCCGACCCGGACCATCCGCTGCTGGCCGCCACCGCCGCCCTGCTGCGCGCCGGCGGCCACGCGGTCGACAGCCAGCACCCGGACGCCCCCGAGCGGCCCGGTGTGCCGGACGTCTGCCTGCTCAAGGCCCGCACCCCGCAGGCGCTCGCGCTGGCCGCCCGGCTGGAGGAGCGCGGGGTGCCGGTGCTGAACCCGGTCGCCGCCACCGCGTTCTGCCAGGACCGGCAGCGGATGGCCGACCTGGCCCTGGCGGCCGGGCTGCCCTTCGCGCCGACCCGGACGGCCGACCTCGCCGCACTGGACCGGGCCGTTGACGGGCCGGTGGTGGTGAAGAGCCTGCACAGCCGCCGCGGTGACCTGGTCGCGGCCGTCCATGACGCCGCCGACGCCCGCCGGCTCGCCGCGCAGTGGCCCGGGGAGCCGGTGGTCGTCCAGCCGCTGGCCCGCAACGACGGCTGGGACCACAAGCTCTGGGCGGTCGACGGAGCGCTCTTCGCCGAGCGCCGCCGCTCCGAACTCGCCGCGCCGGCCGCCGTCGCGCGGGAGGAGCTGCCGGTCGCCGCACTGCCGGACGGCTGGCCGGAACTGGTCCGCACCACGGGCGAGGTCTTCGGACTGCAGGTGTACGGGGTGGACGTCCTCGACGCTCCCGACGGGCCGTTGATCGTCGACGTCAACGCCTTCCCCGGCATCCGCGGGCAGGTCGGCGCCCCCGAGGCGCTCGCCGCCCTCGCCACGGCCGCCGCCGAAGGCCGGCTCCCCGCCGGAGCCCGGGCCGCCTGAGCCCGCGGAGGTCCGACGCCGGGGCGGATGCCGCCGTCAGACCGCGTTCACCAGGCGGTCGGCCGGACCTCGAAGCCGGTCAGGCCCTCCGGCGGCTCCTCGGAGACCCGGCGCTCCTCGACGACCGCGCGGCTCGGGCCGCGCCCGCACCACTCCACCAGGCGCTCGACCGCCGCCGGCTCGCCCTCGAAGACGGCCTCCACCCGCCCGTCCGGCAGGTTGCGCACCCAGCCGGCGACACCGGCCGCGACGGCCTGCTGCCGGCAGGTGTCGCGGAAGAAGACGCCCTGCACGACCCCGGCCACCATCACACGTCTACGGATCACGCCTGCCAGGTATACCCGATCCCGGCCGGCCCCCGTGGTGCCGCCGCGCCGCGGGCCGGGCCCGGCGGGGTCGACGTCCCGTCAGGGGCGGCCCCGTGCACGGCCGGACCGGACGGCGGAATTCCGGCCGGACGATTCGAGCCGTTCTCGGAAATTGTCCGGGAAGTGATCGGAAATTCACCGGGGCGGCGCCGGGGAGCGGGAATTGAACGCCGTCGGGGAATGGGAAAGGCCGGGGCAGCCGATACGGCTGCCCCGGCCCGTTCGTCGGTGCGGGTGGGGGATCAGGCCACGGCCGGGCTGAGCTTCGGGTTCGGGCCGTAGGAGTTGGCCTCGGGCTGGCCCTCGGTCGCGGCGAAGACGATGAGGACGATCGCGCCGATCAGCGGGACGAGCCCGATCAGGATCCACAGGCCGGGCCGGCCGGTGTCGTGCAGGCGGCGGACGGTCACGGCGAGGCTGGGGACCAGCACGGCGAGGCCGTACAGCGCGGTGAGCAGCGAGGTGTCCAGCAGGCTGCCGACGATCGCCAGGACGACGTAGATCGCGAAGTTGACCAGGGCGAACATCCAGTATTCCTTGCGGCGTGCCCGGCCGCCGAAACCCGCGTAATTCTTGAGCACAGCCAAGTACCAGTCCACGTCAGTTGTCCCTGTTTTCGTACCGATTGGGTTGGGGGGAATGTAGTGGTGGGGGTGATGGGCGGTCAAGAACTTTTTCAACAGGTGGGGGAAGCCTTTCGATCCGGGTCGACACAGGGCTGTAACCCGGTCGCAGCGGCCCCGACAAGCGGCCCCACTAGGCTGGTGGCACACCCGTCACAGGCCCACGCCCCGTACCCCGAGGAGGACCGTGCGCCGCCCCCTGCCGCACCCCGCGGCCGCACCCGGCTGGCTGCTCCACCCGCTGCGCTGGCAGCGCGGGCCGGTGCCGTGGGCCGCGGTCGCACGAGGCGCCCTGGGCACCGGCCCGGTGCTGGCGGTGTGCCTGGCCGCCGGGCAGCCGCAGGTGGGCGTGCTGGCCGGACTCGGGGCGATGTTCGCCGGCATCAACGACCGTCCCGGCACCTGGCGCAGCGGGGTGCTGCACATGGCCGTCCCCGCCCTCGCGGGCGCGCTCGGCCTGCTGGTCGGGCAGAGCGCCGGGGCGGGCGCCCGGGTGCTGCCGGTGCTCGCCCTGGTGGGGCTGGTGTCGGGCGCGGTCAGCGTGGCCGGCCCGGTCTGGTCGCTCGCCGGTCTGCAACTGCTGGTGCTGACCGCCGTCGGCGGCGGCATGCAGCTGACCGTCCCCGCCTGGCTCGGCGCCTCGGCCTTCCTGGCCGGCGCCGCCTGGCTGCTGCTGCTCCGCCTGACGGTGCGCCGGCCCGGCCGCCGGCTGCACGACGAACGGGCCGCCGTCGCCGGCGTGTACGACGCGCTCGCCGACGCACTGGAGGCGGTCGGCACCCCGGCCGCCGAACCGGCCCGCCGCGCCCTGACCGCCGCCCTCGACCGGGCCGACGAAGCGCTGCGGCTGCGGGCCCTGATCCGGCTGCCGGGGCCCGGCCGTCCCGCCGTCGACCTGCGGCTCGCCGCCCGGCTCGGCACCGCCGCCGCGCTCTGCGAGGCCGCCGTCGCCCTGCTCTGGGAGGGCGAGCCGCTGCCCGCCCGGATCGCCGACGGACCGCGCCGCCTGGCGGAGGCCGTCCGGGGCGACACCACCCCCGGCCCGCTGCCCGCACCGGTCTCCGACACCCCGGCACGCAGCGCCTTCGACCGCGCCGTGCTGGAGGCCGGCGTCGCCTTCGGCGCGGCCGCCCCCGGGGCGCCCCCGCCGCCGGCCCGGCGCCCGCTGGTCCACCCGGCCGGCCCCGCGGGCCGCGAGTACGGCCTGCGGGTGGCGGCGTGCGTGACCGTCAGCACCGGCGTCGCCCTGCTGCTGCACACCGGCCACTGGTACTGGCTGCCGGCGACCGCGGCCTTCCTGGTCAAGCCCGACCTCGGGCCGCTGTTCTCGCGGGTGGTCAGCAGGTTCGCCGGCACCGCCGCCGGGGTGCTGGCCTTCGTACCGCTCGCGGGGCTGCTCACCGGCCGCTGGTGGCCGGCCGCGGCGGTCGCCCTCGGCGCCGCCCTGGTGCCGCTCGCCGTACGGCACTTCGCCCTCCAGACGGCCGTCGTCACGGTGACCGTGCTGAGCTTCGTCTCGGTCGGCGGCGACCGGCAGGCCGCGGCCTCCCGGTTGGCCGACACCGCCGTCGCCTGCCTGCTGGTGCTGCTCGTCGGCCACCTGCCGAGGCTCGCCGACACCCAGGCGCGGGTCGGCCACCGCTCCGCGCACGCCCTGCGGCACACCCGCCGCTACCTGCAGCACGTGCTGGCCGGCGGGCCGGGCGATCCCGACGGGCACCCCGCCGGGGACTCCGCCGGGCACGCCGCCGAGCAGCGGGCCGAACTGCGCCGCGCCGCCTACCAGGCACTCGCCGAGGCGCGGACCGCCGCCGAGACCGCCGCCGCCGAACTGCACACCGGCCGCGGCCCCGACTGGCTGGGTGTCACCACCGGCGCCGAACGGATCGTCGACGCGGCCACCGCCTGCGCCGTCCGGCTGGAACACGGCGCCGCCCGGCCGGCCGCCCCGGCGGCCCGCCGGGTCACCGAGGCCCTGGACGCCGTCGCCGACGCCCTCGACGGCCGCGGCGACGCACCCGGCAGCCGCCCGGCCCTCGCCGACCTGCCGCCCGACTGCCTCACCCTCAACGACATCGTCACCGAACTCCGCCGGATCCGGACGCTCACCACCGCCGCCTGACACCCCGGCGGCAGCCGGCGCGGGCCCGGACGCTAGCATTCGGTGCGAACACGCCCGATCCCGGCCGGACCGGCGGAAATCCCCCGGGCCGCCCTCACCCCCGGATCGGCGCGGCCCTCCGGCGGTCAGCGGCGACCGCCCGCCGTCCAGCGAAGCCGCCGCACCGGCGGCGCACCACGGAGCCCCTCATGCGCCCAGCGCCGCCCGCCGATCCGACCCGGTCCGAGGGCGGGGGCCCGGCGCTCGCCGCCCTCGCCGTCACCGCCTTCGCCATCGGCACCACCGAGTTCGCCGCGATGGGGTTGCTGCCGCACATCGCCGACGGCCTGCACGTCTCGATCCCGCGGGCCGGCTGGCTGGTCTCGCTGTACGCGCTCGGCGTGGTGATCGGCGCACCGCTGCTCACCGCCCTGTGCGCCCGGCTGCCGCGCAAGGCGGTGCTGGTCGGACTGACCGGCCTGTTCACGGTCGGCAACCTGCTCTGCGCGATCGCCCCGAACTTCGCCTTCCTCGCCGCCGCCCGCCTGATCACCGGCCTGCCGCACGGCGCGTTCTTCGGCGCCGGCGCGGTCGCCGCCGCCGAACTCGCCGCCCCGCACCGCCGGGCCCGCGCCGTCTCGGTGATGTTCTCCGGCCTCACCGTCGCCAACATCCTCGGCGTGCCCGCGGCGACCCTGCTCGGCCAGCAGCTCGGCTGGCGGGCCGCGATGCTCGTCGTGGTGGCGATCGGCGGGCTCGGCGCCGCCGCGATCGCCCGCTTCGTCCCGCCGCTGCCCAGCCACCCGCAGGCCGGCCTGCAGCACGAGCTCTCGGCCTTCCGCAGCGGACAGCTCTGGCTCGCCCTGGCCACCGTGGTGGTCGGTTGCGCAGGCCTGTTCGCCTGCTACAGCTACATCACCCCGCTGCTCACCGAGGTCTCGGGCTTCGCCGACGGCTCGGTCACCCTGGTGCTCGCCCTGTTCGGCGTCGGTTTCACCATCGGCAACGCCGTCGGCGGATGGGCCGCGGACCGGGCGCTGCGGCCGAGCATCTGCGCCGCCTTCCTGCTGATGGCACTCGCCCTGGGCGGCTTCGCGGTGACCGCGCACGCCGAGTGGTCGGCGGCCGCCACGGTCGTGCTGATCGGCGTCTTCGGGTTCGCGGTGGTGCCGACCGTGCAGACCCTGGTGCTGCAGAAGGCCAGGAACGCGCCCACGCTCGCCTCCGCCACCGTGCAGGGCGCCTTCAACCTCGGCAACGCGCAGGGCGCCTGGCTCGGCGGTCTCGCCCTGAGCGCAGGCTGGGGCTGGACCTCGCCCACCCTGGTCGGCGCGGGGCTCGCGCTGGCCGGCTGCGCGATCGCCACGGTCTCCTGGGCGGTGGACCGCCGCGCCGGCGGACCGGCCGCGGCGGTCGCCGGTGCGGTGGTCGAGGCGCCGCAGCCGGTGCCGAACTGACGGCCCGCCGGGGCCCGCGGTGCGGGCACCGGCAGCACGGGCAGCCCCGGCAGCACCGGGGCAGCACCGCTCACACGCCCGCGCCCGGTTCAGTCGAGCGGGGCGACCAGTTCGCCGGTCGCCGCGAGGTGCACCGTCAGCGCCTCGGTCGGGCACATCTCGGCGGCCTCGGTCAGCCGGTCCGACGCCTCGGCCCGGGCGTGCCGGGGCACCGCCCGGCCGTCCGGGCCGAGCAGCACGTCCGCCGGGGCCGCCGCCGCGCACAGCCCGGTGCCGACGCAGCGGATCCGGTCCACCCGGACCTCGAGAGCGCCGGCGTCCCCCGCCGCGGTGCTCACCAGGCCACCGCCAACCGCTGCGGGCTGCGGGTCAGCAGGCCGCGCCGCCACCCGATCGCGTCCGGCGCGTCCACCAGCCGCAGCTGCGGGAAGCGGCGGGCCAGCCCGTGCAGGGCGAGTTCCAGCTCCATCCGGGCGAGCCAGGCGCCGAGGCAGTGGTGCGGACCGGCGCCGAAGGTCAGGCTCGGCGTGTCGAGCGCATCGAACAGCGGGATGCCGTCGGGGTAGACCGCCGGGTCGTGGTTGGCCGTGCGGGCGTCCGCCGCGACCACGCTGCCGGCCGGGATCAGCACCCCGCCGATCTCCACGTCCTCGACCGCGCGGCGCAGCAGCCCGGGCGCCGTCTCCTGGTCGCCGAGCGGCACCGCGCGCAGCAGCTGTTCGGCCGCGGCGGTGGCGTCCGCCTCGCTCGCGCCGATCCGGGCCCAGCCGTCGGCGCCGTCGGAGAGCAGGTAGACCAGGGCGTTGCCGAGCGAGGTCATGGTGGTCTCGTGGCCGGCCACGACCAGCCCGCAGACCAGTGAGACGAGTTGCGCCTCGGTGACGCCCTCGGTGCGGTCGGCGGCCTCGACCAGGCTGCTCACCAGGTCCTCGCCCGGGTCCTTGCGCCGCTCGTCGACGACCTGCTGCCCGAACCGGCCGAACTCCTGCATGGCCTGCCGGATCTCCTCCGCGGTGTACGCGGTGGCCGACAGCGCGTGGTCGCTCCAGCGGCCGAGCCGCTCGTAGTCCAGTCCGTCCAGGCCCATCAGCCGGCTGATCACCGCGACCGGCAGCGGACGGCTGAACGCGCCCACCACGTCGGCGGGCGACCCGGCCGCCTCCAGGCCGTCCAGCAGGTCCTCCACCACCGAGCCCACCCAGGGCCGCCAGCGGGCGATCGAGCGCGGGGTGAAGGCGCGCTGCACGGTGCGGCGCAGCCGCTGGTGCGCCTCGCCGTCGAGGTTGAGGACGGCCTCCGGGTCGTCCAGCAGGTTCGGCACCAGGGTGGTGGCGGGGGCGTCGGGGGCGAACAGCGAGGCCCGGTCGAGGCGCGGGTCGGCGAGCAGTTTGCGGACGTCGGCGTGCCGGGTCACCACCCAGACGGGCGTGCCGGTGGGCAGGGCGGCCAGTCGCGGCGGGCCGGGTTCGGCGTGGCGCAGGCAGTGCAGCGGGACGAGGGCGGGCATGTCGGGGGCCGCGGCGTTCGCGGTGGTCATCCGGTCCTCCAGGCGTCGGCGCCCGGGCGTCCGCCTGCGCACACCGCAGGCGGACGCGTGGTCCGGGCGTTCACTCGTGCTGGTGCGCGGTCGGTGGGCGTGCGGGTGCCGCGGCCGCGGCACCCGTCCCGACACCCGACCGTACGGGTACGTCGCACGTGCCGGAAGGACGCGAATCGGCCATCGGTGGACCGGAGTCCGCCGATGGCCGACGCCGTCTCAGATGCCGGTCTCCGCGGGCAGCCGGCCGGACCGGACGGCGGCCAGCAGCTCGGCGTGGTCGGCCTCGCTGCGGTCCGCGTACGCGACGGCGAAGTCCGCCATCGCCACGTCCAGCTCCTCGCTCTTGCCGCAGTACCCGGCGAGCAGGGCCGCGTCCGCGGTGTGGGTGTGCGCCCGGGCGAGCAGCGCGCCGGTCAGCCGGCCGTAGTCGTCCAGCTGGTCGGGGCGCAGTGCGGCCGGGTCGACGCTGCCCTTGCGGTTGCGGAACTGCCGCACCTGGTACGGGAGTCCGTCGACGGTCGTCCAGCCCATCAGCACGTCGCTGACCACCTGGATGCGGCGCTGGCCGAGCACCACCCGCTGGCCCTCGTGCACCGGCAGGCCGGAGACGGCGAAGCCGGCCCGGGCCAGGTGCGGCAGCAGCACCGAGGGCCGTGCCTCCTTCACCTGCAGCACCAGCGGCTGCTCGCGCTGGTCGACCAGCAGCACCACGTACGCCCGGGTGCCGACACTGCCGGTGCCGACGATCCGGAACGCCACGTCCTGCACGCTGTAACGGCTCAGCAGCGGCTGCATCTCCGGCGCCACGGTCGACAGGTAGGCGGCCAGCGAGCCCGCCACCTCGGCCGTCTCGGCCTCCGGCACCCGGCTGAGCACCGGCGGCGCGGGGGTGAACCGCCAGCCGCCGTCGTCCTGACGGACCGTCGACTTCGCCGCGAAGCGCGCACTGGTGTTGCGCAGCGCCTTCTCCGCCACCGCCTCCAGCACCCCGGCGAGGTCGTGCGCCTCGGCGAAGGCGACGAGGTGCTCGTCGGCGATCGCGTTCCAGGCGTCCAGCGCGGGCAGCTTCGCCAGCTTGCGCACCGTCTTGCGGTACGAGGAGGAGGCGTGGAACGCGGCCTGCCGGCAGACGTCCTCCGAGGCGCCCGCTTGGCGGCCGGCCAGCACCAGACTGGCCGCGAGCCGCTTCAGGTCCCACTCCCACGGACCGGGCGCGGTCTCGTCGAAGTCGTTGATGTCGATGACCAGCCGGCCGCGGGCGTCGCCGTAGAGGCCGAAATTCGCCGCGTGCGCGTCACCGCAGAGCTGCGCGACCACGCCCGACACCGGGGTGTCGGCCAGGTCGTGGGCCATCAGCCCGGCCGACCCGCGCAGGAAGGCGAACGGCGAGGCCGCCATCCGTCCCACTCTTATCGGCACCAGGTGCTCCAGGCGCCCGATGTTGGCCTCGTCCACCGCCTCGGCCACGGTCGGCCGGTCGGCCGACACCTCGAAGCGGGCGTGCGCCGCCCGCGGAGCCCGCTCGCGCAGCGCCCTGCCGCGCTGCTTGCCGTCCCCCTGAGGGGGCCATGGCGCGAACCCCGGTACCGCCCGTCCCAAGATCGCCCCACCCGCCGTCTGCTCGGCCAACCCTGCCACCGGCACTCCGTCTCCTCTGGCTGATCACGCTACTGCAGCCCAGCACGCTACCGCCGGAGGCTCCCCGGCAGGCAGCGGGGACGTCCCGGGTCCGTAACATGCAGGTCATGGCCCATGACCTGCGCGCGCTCGACGACGCCTACCTCGCCTTCTGGCGGGAGTACCAGCTGTGCACCTTCACCACGCTGCGACCGGACGGCACGCCGCACGTGGTGCCGGTGGGTGCGACCTTCGACCCGGAGACGCTCACCGCCCGGGTGATCAGCAGCCGGACGAGCCGCAAGGTGCGCAACGTCGTCGAGGCCGGCCCGGAGGGCGCCCGGGTGGCGCTCTGCCAGGTCGACCGGGCACGCTGGGCCACCCTGGAGGGCGTGGCGACGGTCAGCCGGGACCCGGACAAGGTGGCCGAAGGGGTGGCCCGCTACACCGAGCGCTACCGCCCGCCGCGGGTCAACCCGGACCGCGTGGTGATCGAGATCCGGGTCGACCGCGCCCTCGGTCGGGCCTGAGCACCCTCTTCCGGGAACGCACCGCGCCCCGCCCGCCCGGCCGGGAGCCGGGTGAGCGGGGCGCGGTTCTGCGCCGGTGCTCAGCCCACGTTGACCGCCGACCAGGCGGCGGCGACCGCCGCGTACTCGGCGCTGCCGGCGCCGTACAGGTCGGTCGCGGCCTTGAGGGTGGCCGTCCGGGCACCGGAGTAGTTGGTGGTGGACGTCATGTAGACGGTCAGCGCCCGGTACCAGACCTTGCCCAGGGCGTCCCGGCCGATCCCGCCGACCGTCGACCCGTTGCAGGTCGGGCTGTTGTACGAGACCCCGTTGACCACCTTCGCGCCGCTGCCCTCGGCCAGCAGGTAGGCGAAGTGGTTGGCCACGCCCGAGGAGTAGTGCACGTCGAGGTTGCCGACGCTCGAACTCCAGCAGTCCGCCGACTTGGTGTCCCTGGAGGGCTGGTCCATGAAGCGCAGCGCGGGCTTGCCGAAGCCGGGCTGCACGATCTCCTCGCCGATCAGGTAGTCGCCCGGGTCGGACGCGTTGGCCGCGTACCACTCGAC
The DNA here is from genome assembly GCF_040683455.1 of Kitasatospora sp. NPDC093679. Taxonomy (NCBI): domain Bacteria; kingdom Bacillati; phylum Actinomycetota; class Actinomycetes; order Kitasatosporales; family Streptomycetaceae; genus Kitasatospora; species Kitasatospora sp. NPDC093679. The sequence continues at coordinate 43,926 of NZ_JBFBDW010000048.1, read as the reverse complement.
CAGCGTGCCCATGATGTCCGAGGTCGCCTCGTTCAACCCGCCGGACTCGCCCGAGTAGTTGAGCTTCGCACTGCGCGAGGTGACGCCGTGCGACATCTCGTGCCCGGCGACGTCCAGCGACACCAGCGGCCCGAAGGTCGAGCCGTCGCCGTCGCCGTACGTCATGCAGAAGCAGCTGTCCTGCCAGAAGGCGTTGTTGTAGTTGCTGCCGTAGTGCACCCGGTTGTACGAGCCCTTGCCGTCACCGGCGATGCCGGAGCGGCCGTGCACGTTCTTGTAGTAGTCCCAGGTGGTGTTGGTGCCGTACTGCGCGTCGACGGCGGCGGTCGCCCGGTCGGAGTTGGCGCCGGTGCCCCAGTGGTTGTCGGCGTCGGTGAACAGCGTGGCGGGCGCCCGGCTGAAGCAGATCGAACCGAAGCACAGGTCGGTCTTGTTGGCCGCGTCGCCGGTGTAGGTGTTGCCGCGGGTCGGGTCCTTCAGCTGGTAGCTGCTGCCGGAGGCGGTCGTCTCCAGCGGCACCGTCCCGCCGTACAGCGAGGCGCCGTCGCCGGCCGCGGTCTCCAGGCCGTCCCAGGCGTCGATCCGGGCGCCCGTGCGGGCGTCGGTCAGCACCGTCCGCGCCACCGGGTTGCCCAGGTAGTCGGTGCCGGAGGCGGTGGTCTGCCAGGCCAGCCGCGGCTTCCCGGAGCGGGCGTCCACCACCAACTGCGGCTGCGCGCCCTGCTGGACGGTGGTCCGGCCCGGCACGGCACGGACGAGCTCGCCGTTCGCCTGCGCGGCCGCGGCCTCCTTCGGGACGGACGGCGTGGTCGACGGCACCGCCAGGTCGGTGCTCGCCGCCCGGTCCGCGCCGCGGTAGGAGCCGTCCGGGCCCAGGTGCACCACCAGGTCGCCGCCGAGCACCGGCAGGCCGGCGTAGCTGCGGTCGAACCGGACGTGCCGGCTGCCGTCGGCATCCGTGACGACGTCCCGGACGGAGCTGGACTGCCGTTCGGTGACGCCGAGTTGGGCGGCGTGCGAGGCCATCGCGGCCTCGGCCCGGGCCACCGCGGCCGCCTGCGGCCCCGGCGTCGGACGGTCGGTCGCACCCGCCGCCGGCGAGGCGACGGACACCAGTGCACCCGCCACGACGGCGACGGCGGTGGCCACGGCAGTGCTGCGGGGAATGCGCATCGTGCTCCTCGGAGTGTGGGGAGGTACGGGCACCGCGAGGGGTGTGCACGGCGCCCGGGGAGCGTTGGCGCTGAACCTGAGAGGGGGTCACGGCGGGAGGGTGCCGCCGGAGTACGTTGTTTTACATGTCCAGGACAGTTCCCGTAAAGACCGCCTGCATCGATGAGCCGTCAGGGGCGGTGCCCCGCACAGTGCTCCGGTCCTACGTCCTCCGCCGGAGCGAAGGCGGGCCTTCCGCCCGGTGCCGGGGCCTGCGGCAGCGGCCTACCGTGATCGGCATGGACATCCCCGAGCACTACAGGAACGCGGTCGTCCCCCACGTCATGGTCGACGGAGCCGCCGCAGCGATCACCTTCTACGAGGCCGCGTTCGGAGCCTCCGAGCACGTCCGGCTGGAGGGAGAGGGCGGCCGCATCGTGCATGCGGAGATCGGGATCCACGGCGCGACCCTGATGCTCGGTGATGCCGACGCCCCGTTCACCACGCCGGACGCGGCCGGGGCGTCCGTCGCCCTGCACGTCCACGTGCCGGACGTCGACGCCCTGAGCGCCCGGGCCGTGGACGCCGGCGCGGAACTCCTCGCACCGCCCGCGGACATGCCGTACGGCGCCCGCCAGGCGATGCTCCGCGACCCGTTCGGCCACGTCTGGATCCTCCTGACCCCGATCTCCACCTGAGCCAGTGCGTCCCCGGCGCGGCCCTGCGGCGCGAGGAGCGGTCCGACCCGCAGAGCCAGGCGTGCCGACTCACCCGAACGCCGTCGGCTCCGGCCCGAGGCGGAAGGCGGACGGGTGCGGCCGTGGCGGGCGGCGAACCGGTGGGTCAGGTGCGCGTGGTCGGTGAAGCCCGCCATGGCCGCGACCTGGCCCAGCGGCAGGGCCGTCCGGCGGACCAACTGCCCGGCCACGTCCAGCCGGACACCCAGCACCTCCGCCTGGAACGTGCTCCCGCCGCGGGCCGGTTCACGCTGCAGCGTCCGCGGCGAGAGCCGCACCGCGCCCGCCGCCACCGACAGCCGCCACCGACAGACGCCACCCGGCGGCCGGATCCCGCCGTACCGCCGCCCGCAACCGCTCCACCGCCCCGCGCGGCCGGATCACCCGGTGTTCCCGCGCCCCGAGCCGCGCCCGGTGCACCTGGACCGGCAGCCTCACTTCCGGCCGCCCATCGGTCCCAGGTAGAGGTAGTCCGCCTGCCCGGTGCGCCGCGCCCGGTCCACCGACTCCAGGAAGCGCATCCGCCGCGGGGTGAGTTCGGCGGCCCAGTCCGCCATCGGCAGCACCTGGAAGCCGGTGTGCTCGGCCGGGTCGGTGCGGACGGCCGCGAGCCGGTCGGCGTCCAGCGCCCCGCCGTCGAAGACGAAACCGATCTTGAACGGCAGCTCGCCGACCGGCGGCGCGAACATCACCGTGAGCAGCCGGCCCGGCTCCTCCGGCAGCACCAGACCGGTCTCCTCCCAGGTCTCCCGCCGCGCACAGCCCCACGGATCCTCGCCGAAGTCCAGGTTCCCGCCGGGCAGCTGCCACAACTCGGGGTCGTAGACGGACCGCAGCATCAGCGGATTCCCGTCCGCGTCGGTGAGATGGGCGGCGGCGAACACCGTGCCGTGCGGAAGCGTCCGGACGAACTCCGCGGTCGGCAGCAGTTCCACAGCAGCCCCCTCCTGGCCGGGGCTCACTCGCCGGGGTAACGCACCCCGATCCGGTCCCGGACCGCGTCCAGCGTACGCATCACCGCGATCGAACCGTCCAGTGGCACCAAGGGCGACTCGGTCAGCCCGGCCCGCAGGCAGCGGACGACCTCCGCCGCCTCCCACCCGTACCCGTGGCCCTGCCGCGGCGCCGCCCGGAACTCCTCGGACTCGCGGCCGTCCCGGTGCAGCACGAAGCCGTCCGGGTGGAAGAAGTCGCGCTCGATCTCGATCCGGCCGGCCGACCCCTGGACGCTCGCCCGCTGGCCGCTCCGCGCCGTCAGCGAGCAGCCCAGCAGGGCGGTGGCCCCGCTCGGGTGGCCGAGCACGATCGCGGTGTTGGCGTCCACGCCCTGCGGGGTGAGCTGCGCCCAGGCGTGCACCGACTCGGGCGCGCCGAGCAGCAGTTGGGCGAAGGCCACCGGGTAGACGCCGAGGTCGAGCAGGGCGCCGCCGCCGAGGGCCGGGTCCCAGAGCCGGTGCGCCGGGTCGAACTCCGCCGGGAAGGCGAAGTCCGCGTGCACCGACCGGATCTCGCCGATCGCGCCGTCCGCGACCAGCTCGGTGATCCGGCGCACCGTCGGGTCGAGGTAGGTCCACATCGCCTCCATCAGGAAGAGCCCGCGCTTGCGCGCGGTCGCGACCAGCTCCTCCGTCTGCGGGGCGCTCAGCGTGAACGGCTTCTCGCAGAGCACCGACCTGCCGGCGTCCAGCAGCAGCGACGTCGCGCCGTGGTGGTGGGCGTGCGGGGTGGCCACGTACACCACGTCCACGTCCGGGTCGGCCGCCAGCTCCCGCCAGCTCCCGTACGCGCGGGGCACGCCGAAGCGGTCGGCGAAGGCGCGGGCGCCCTGCTCGGAACGGGAGGCCACCGCCAGCAGTTCCGCGCCCTCCACGTGCAGCAGGTCCTCGGTGAAGGAGGCGGCGATGCCGCCGGTCGCGAGGACGCCCCAGCGGATCGGACGGTCGGCGGCGGGCTCCATGCTGCTGCTCCCTGGGTCGGTGGTACGGCTCGGGAGGCGCGGCAGGGCCGGGCGGCGCCCGGAGGCGGACACCACGGCAAACGCTCTCCGATCGCCGGTCAGCCTAACCGGCGGCGACCGGCGGCCGGGACCCCCGTCCGCCCACCGGTCACCGCCGGAGCACTCAACCGTCGGCGGCGACGACCTCCACGACCGCGGACAGCGGCACCTCGCCGCAGGACGGCCCGACCAGCACCGTGAACACGCCCTTCTCGGCCAGCCAGCGGCGCTCCTCGACCGACCAGTGGGCGAGCGCCCGCGGTGCGACCTCGATCCGGGCCTCCACCCGCTGCCCGGGCTCGGCCCGGACGGCCGCGAACCCGGCCAGCCAGCGCACCGGCCGTTCCACGGCACTGCCGGGCCTGGCCAGGTACACCTGCACCACTTCGCGGGAGGCCCGCCGGCCGGTGTTGCGCAGCACCGCCCGGACGGTGAACCCGGCGCCCGGTGCGAGGTGCTGCGGCACCTCCACCGCGAGGTACTCCCACTGCCCGTAGCCCAGCCCGTGGCCGAACCAGTACGCGGGCTCGGCGCCGGCCCGCAGCCAGCCGCGGTGGCCGAGGTGCAGGCCCTCGCGGTAGGCGAGCACGCCGTCCCGGGGGCGGGTGCCGGGGACGGCGGGCCCGGCGCCGGTGGCCGGCCAGGTGGCGGGCAGCCGGCCGCCCGGTTCGGCGCGGCCGAAGAGGACGTCGGCCAGTCCGTCGCCGCCCTCCTGGCCGGGGAACCAGCCGAGCAGCACCGCTGCCGCCTCGCCGCGCCACGGCATCAGCACCGGTCCGCCGGAGGTGACCACCGCGACCGTGGCCGGGTTGGCCGCCGCCACCGCGGAGACCAGGGCGTTCTGCCCGTCCGGCAGGTCGAGGGTGCTGCGGTCGAATCCCTCGCTCTCGTGCTGCTCGGAGGTGCCGACCACGACGATCACGGCGTCGGCCCCGCGGGCCAGTCCGACGGCCGCGGCGAGCTCCTCCTCGGGTGTGCCGGCCGGGGCGTCCGCGGTCAGCGCGACGACCCGGCCGTGGCCGGGCTCCACGATCCGCCGGGCCGCCACCTCGGTCTCCTGCCCGGCCGCGAGCTCGACCTCGGCCTGCCGGAACGACGGCGTGACGTGCAGGTACGTCGGGTCGTCGGACTCCGGGGCCGTGTAGCAGTCGAGCACCGTCCCGCCGTCCACCCGCAGCCGGACGGCGCCTAGCCCGACCACCCCGAGCCGCCAGCGTCCGGAGGTGCCGACCCGCAGCACCGTCCGCAGGTCGACGCTGTGCAGGGCGGTGAGGTCGACCGACTCGTCGACCTCGAAGGAGCGCCCGCTCGGCCGGTCCTCGGTGTGCAGCACCTGCCCGGCGGCGTCCAGGAAGCGGACGTGGACGCCGGGCCGGCCGGTCACCGGGTTGCGGCAGTCGCCGGCGGCGACCGGGGTCGGGCGCACCGAGCTCCGGACGCCGGGCGCGTGGACGACCTCGACGCCGGGCGGGAGCGCGGCCCGGACGCCGTCCAGCGGCGACACCACCGAGGCCGGGTAGACCGAGGCGCTACCGCCGCCCTGGATCCGCGCGGCGGCCGCGCCGGGACCGAGGACGGCGATCCGGCGCACCCGGGCCGGGTCCAGCGGCAGCAGCCCGCCGCGGTTGGTCAGCAGCACGGCCCCGGCGGCCGCGGCCCGGCGCAGCAGCGCGCGGTCCCGCTCCGGGCGGGCCGCGACCGGGGGCCGCGCGGGGGCGCCCTCCAGGGCGCCGACCCGCCGGGCCAGCCGGAGCAGCCGGCGCACCTTGTCGTCCAGGGCCGCGGCCGGCACCCGGCCGGTGCGGACGGCCTCGGCGAGCCGCTCGCCCCAGTGCTCGTTGGGGCCGGGCATGGCGAGGTCGACGGCGGCCGCCCCGGCGGTCCCGGTGCTGCGGACGGCCCCCCAGTCGGAGACCACCAGGCCGTCGAAGCCCCACTCGCCCTTGAGCGGCTCGGCCAGCAGCGGACTCTCGCTCATGGAACGGCCGTTGACGCCGTTGTACGCCGACATCACCGCCCACACCCCGGCCCGGACGGCGGCCTCGAAGGGGGCGAGGTAGACCTCGCGCAGGGTGCGTTCGTCGATCGCGGCGTCCAGGGTGAGCCGCTCGGTCTCGGACTCGTTGCCGACGTAGTGCTTGGCGGTCGCGGCGACCCCACCGCCCTGCACCCCGCGGACGTACGCGGCCCCGATCCGCCCGGTGAGCAGCGGGTCCTCGGCGAAGCACTCGAAGTTCCGGCCGGCGTACGGGGAGCGGTGCAGGTTGAGGGTCGGTGCGAGCAGCACGTCGACGCCCTTGCGGCGGGCCTCGGCGGCGAGCAGCGTGCCGAGCCGTTCGACCAGTTCCTCGTCCCAGCTGGCGGCCATCGCCGTGGGGGAGGGCAGCGCGAGGGCGGTGTCGGTCTCGTCCCAGCGTTCGCCGCGGACGCCGATCGGGCCGTCCGAGGTGACGATCGGCCGCAGCCCGAGGGCCGGTTCGGCGCTGGTGCGGAAGGTGCCGCCGCCGGAGACCAGGCGGGCCTTGCGTGCGGTGTCGAGGACCTCGGGTCCGACGGCACCGAGGGCGCCGGTGGCGCGGGTGGCGTCGGGTGCGTCGGGTGCGGGGGAGTCGGGGAAGCGGCCGGCGGTGTCGATGGCGGTCAACTCTTCACCGCTCCCTGCATGATGCCGTCGATGATCTGGCGTCCCATCAGGAGGAAGGCGGCGATCACCGGCAGGCTGGCGACCAGGGCGCCGGTGAGCACGAGGGAGTAGTCCTTGATGTAGCCGCTGGCCAGCTCGGAGAGGGTGAGCTGGACGGTGGGGTTCTGCTGGGTCATGACGACCTTGGGCCAGTAGAAGTCGTTCCAGGTGGCCATGAAGGTGAGCATGCCGAGCACCGCCGTCGCGGGCCGGGCGGCGGGCAGTGCGACGTGCCAGTACAGGCCGCGGGTGGTGCAGCCGTCCATCCGGGCGGCGTCGAGGAGTTCGTCGGGCACGGCGGTGACGAAGTACTGGCGCAGGAAGAACACGCTGAAGGCGTTGGCGACGGCCGGCACGATCAGCGCCTGCAGGTGGTCGGCCCAGTGGAACCAGTTCGCCATCATGATGTAGAGCGGGATGATGCCGAGCTGGGTCGGCACCATCATGGTGGCCACCACCGAGGCGAGCAGCGGGTTCCGGCCGCGGAAGGGCAGCTTGGCGAAGGCGAAGCCGGCCAGTGAACTCGTCAGCACCACGCAGGCGGTGACGGTCGAGGAGACGACCAGCGAGTTCAGCAGCGCGAGGCCCATGTCGGTCTGCCGGAACGCCTCGCCGATGTTGTGCAGCAGGTTGCCGCCGGGCAGCAGTACGGGCGGCACCCGGTGCACGTCGGTGTTGTTCCGGGAGGCGGCGACGACCGTCCAGTACAGCGGGAAGACGGACAGCACCACGCCGACCGCGAGGGTGGCGTACACGCCCCTGCCGGCGGAGAGTTGGCGGTTGCGGCTCACGAGGCGTCGGCCCCCTTCATCCGGCGGGCGGCGAGCAGGTTGACGGCCACCACGACGACGATGAGCAGGAACATCGCCCAGGAGACCGCAGCCCCGTAGCCGTACTTGAAGCGGCCCCAGAACTGGTTGTACGAGTACAGCGCGAGGGTCTGGAACTGGTGCTGGGAGCCGCCGGTGGTCGGGTCCTGCTGCTGGCCGAAGAGCATCGGCTCGCCGAACAGCTGCAGGGCGCCGATGGTGGAGACGATGACGGTGAACAGGATCGTCGGCCGCAGCATCGGGATCGTGATCGACCGGAACTGCCGCCAGCGGCTCGCCCCGTCGATCGCCGCCGCCTCGTAGAGCTCGAAGGGCACGGACTGCATCGCGGCCAGGTAGATCAGCGCGTTGTAGCCCGTCCAGCGCCAGGTGACGATCGCGGAGATGGCCGCCCAGGAGGAGAGCGTGCCGGCCTGCCAGTCGATCCGGTCCACGCCGAACAGCCCGAGCACCCAGTTGACCAGGCCGAAGTCCCGGCCGAAGAGCTGGACGAAGATCAGGGTGACGGCGGCGACCGAGGTGACGTTGGGCAGCAGCACCCCGAGCCGGAAGAACGTGCGGCCGCGGATCCGGTAGTTCAGCAGGTGTGCGAGGCCGAGCGCGAGCAGCAGCTGCGGGACGGTGGAGAGCACGCCGATGCCGAGGGTGTTCTTCAGCGCGTTCCAGAAGAACGGGTCGTCCAGCAGCCGGCGGTAGTTCTCCAGGCCGACCCAGCTGTTCTCGGTGCCGGGCCGGTCGGCCCGCCAGCCGGTCATCGAGACGTAGCCGGTGTAGAGCATCGGGAACAGCCCGAACACCGCGAACACCACGAAGAACGGGGCGACGTACAGGTACGGGGAGGTGCGGCGCTCGATCCGGCTCCAGCGGGCTGCCGGGGCGCGGGCGGGGCGCAGCGGCGTGTCGGCGGACACGGTCGCGGCCATGGCGGGGGTCTCCTTGCGGGGTGGGCCGCGGTGCCGGCGGGGTCAGGTCCGCGCCGGCACCGCGGGGTGAGGGGGTGGGTCAGCCGGTGATGTTGGCGACGTCGGCGAGGGCCTTCTGCCAGGCGGTGGCCGGGTCGGCCTTGCCCTGTTCGATCGAGGTGAGGGCGTTGCCGACGGCGGTGCCGATCTCCGCGCCGTGGGCGCCGAGCGGCTGCGGCTGCAGGTCCTTGGCGGACTGCGAGAAGATCTTGCCGGTGGGTGCGCCGTTGAACAGCGGGTCGGTGAATCCGGCGATGTCCGGCTGGCTCCAGAGCGCCTGGTCGGACGGGAAGTAGCCCTTGTTCTTGAACAGCCAGGACTCCTGCTCGGGGGCGGTGAGCCACGTGGCGAGCTCGACGGCGGCCTTGGTGTGCTTGCCGGACTTGGGCACCGTCAGGTACGAGCCGCCCCAGTTGCCGCCGCCGCCCGGGATCCGGGCGATGTCCCAGGTGCCGCCGTCGGTGGGCGGGTTGCCCTTGAACTCGTAGCTCATCCAGGCGGGACAGGCGACGGTGGCGAACTGGCTCTTCTGGAAGCCGGTGTCCCAGGCGGGGGTGAAGGCCTGGATGCCCGCCGACTGGCCGTCCTCGACCGCACCGGCGACCAGGTCGAAGGCCTGCTTGACGGCCGGGTTCTCCTGGACGACGGGCTTGCCGGAGGCGTCGTAGAAGCCGGTGGGGGACTGCGCGACGATCGCGCTGAACAGGTTGCCCGCGCTGTCGAACCACTTGGCGCCCTTGGTGGGGCTCTTGGCGAGGAACTGCTTGCCGGCGGCGGTGTAGGCGGGCCAGTCGGCGAGCAGCGCGGAGACCTGGTCGCGGTCGGTCGGCAGGCCGGCGGCCTTGAACAGGTCGCTGCGGTAGCACAGCGCCAGGCCGCCCATGTCGGTGCCGAGGCCGAACAGCGCCTTGCCGTCGGCGCTGGAGGCCGGGGCGGTCTTCGAGGGCACCCACTGGTCCTTGCTGACGCCGTACTGCAGGAAGTCGACGAACTTCGAGGCCTGCGGCTGGAATCCGGCGACCTGGCCGATCTCGACGGCCTCGATGTCGGCGGTGCCGGAGCCGGCCAGCAGGTGGGCGCGCAGGTTCTGGTGGTGGGCGCCGAGGTCGGCGCGGTTCTCCTTGATGGTGATGTCGGGGTGCAGCTGCTCGTACTGCTTGTAGAGGTCCGCGTAGCCGAATTCGGAGAACAGGTTCACGGTCAGCGTGATCTTGGCGTCGGCGGCGTCCTCGGCGGCCGGGCCGCTGCTGGAGCAGCCGCCGGCGAGCAGGGCGACGGCGAGGGCGGCGGAGACGGCGAGGGCCGCGGATCTCCGGCCGGGGCGGGCGGTGGGCATGGCGGGGCTCCTTGCGGGGGATTCGGCGTGCTGCGGGAGGGCGATGGGAGAGCGCTCCACCGGTCAGGCGTGCGGGCGCCTGTCGGATCAGATGGGAGAGCGCTCTCCCGCCGGACGGAGCCTGGCCCCGAAACCACCCCGCCGTCAAGGGGCTGTGCCCAAAAGCTTTGCGCACCTGCCGATTTGAAAGCACGATCGCCGGAGGCCGGGCTGCTGCACGGGGCTTGACATGACGGAAACATCGCGGCAACCATTCCCATGACTGCGAGAGCGCTCTCCCAGGAATCGGCCGACGCGTGCCGTCCTCCCCCCACCCGTCTCGTCAGGAGAGTTCCCCATGCTCGCTCCACCCGCCCGCGCGGCGGCCCCCACCGCGCACTCCGCACCGCCCTGGCGCGCCCTGGCCGGGCTCGTCGCCGGCGCCCTGGTCGCCGGACTGCTGCTGTTCCTGCCTGCCGGGCGGGCCCAGGCGGCGGCCTCGCTGCTCTCCCAGGGCCGCCCGGTCACCGCCTCCAGCGAGGAGAACCACGGCACCGCGGCCGCCAACGCGGTGGACGGCGACACCGGCACCCGCTGGTCCTCCGCCGACACCGATCCGCAGTGGATCCAGGTCGACCTGGGCGCCGTCGCCACCGTCAGCCAGGTCGTCCTCAGCTGGGAGGCCGCGTACGGCAAGGCGTACCGGATCCAGCTCTCCGCGGACGGCACCAGCTGGACGGACGCCTACTCCACCACCACCGGCGCGGGCGGCACGGAGACGCTGAACGTCTCCGGCACCGGCCGCTACGTGCGGATGTACGGCACCCAGCGCGGCACCGGATACGGCTACTCGCTCTGGGAGTTCCAGGTCTTCGGCACCCTCGGCGGCGGCACCCCCACCGGCAGCTGCGGCACCGCGAACGCCGCCCAGGGCCGCCCGGTCACCGCCTCCGGCGAGGAGAACTACGGCACCGCGGCCGCGAACGCGGTGGACGGCAACACCGGCACCCGCTGGTCCTCGGCCAACACCGACCCGCAGTGGATCCAGGTCGACCTCGGCTCGGCGCAGAGCGTCTGCCAGGTCGTCCTCAGCTGGGAGGCCGCGTACGGCAAGGCGTACCGGATCCAGCTCTCCGCGGACGGCACCAGCTGGACGGACGCCTACTCCACCACCACCGGCGCGGGCGGCACGGAGACGCTGAACGTCTCCGGCACCGGCCGCTACGTGCGGATGTACGGCACCCAGCGCGGCACCGGATACGGCTACTCCCTCTGGGAGTTCCAGGTCCGCACCGGCGGCGGCAGCACCCCGCCGACCGAGCCGCCCACCACCCCGCCGACCACGCCGCCCGGCAACTGGACCACCGTCTTCAACGAGGACTTCAACGGCGGCGCCGGCACCGCGCCCAACGGCAACGACTGGATCACCGACACCGGCACCGCGTACCCCGGCGGCCCGGCCAACTGGGGCACCGGCGAGGTGCAGACGGCCACCGGCGCCCCGGCCAACGTGGGCCTCAACGGCAGCGGTGCGCTCAACCTGACCGCCCTGAAGAACGGTTCGGCCTGGACGTCCGGCCGGGTCGAGTCCAAGCGCACCGACTTCGCCGCCCCGGCCGGCGGCCAGCTGCAGATCTCCGCCACCGTCAAGCAGCCGGACGTGGCCAACGGCCTCGGCTACTGGCCGTCGTTCCGGGCGATGGGCGCCGCCAACCGCGGCAACTCCACCGTCTGGCCCGGCGCGGGCGAGAGCGACATCCTGGAGAATGTCAACGGCCGCAGTCAGCTCTCCACCACCCTGCACTGCGGCACCGCCCCGGGCGGCAACTGCAACGAGTACAACGGCATGACCAGCGGCCTGGCCTCCTGCACCGGCTGCCAGACCGGCTACCACACCTACTCCCAGATCATCGACCGCACCACCTCGGACGAGCAGATCCGCTGGTACCTCGACGGCCGCCAGGTCTGGCAGGTCAACGAGTCGCAGGTCGGCGTCGCCACCTGGGACGCGGCCGTGCACCACGGCTTCTACCTGGTGTTCAACCTCGGCATCGGCGGCGGCTTCCCCGACGCGGTCTGCAACTGCACCACCCCGACCGACGCCACCACCTCCGGCGGAACCCTGAGCATCGACAAGGTCACCGTCCAGGTCGCCACCGGCACCGCCCCGGCCCCGCTCACCGACCCGGCCGTGCCCACCGCGCCGTCCACCGTCAAGGTGACCGGCTCGCAGGGCAACTGGCAGCTGCAGGTGGACGGCCGGCCGTACCAGCTCAAGGGCATCACCTGGGGCCCGGCCAACTCCACCGCCGAGGCGCACATCCGCGAGCTCAAGGCGATGGGCGTCAACACCCTGCGCACCTGGGGCACCGACGCCGGCAGCAAGCCGCTGCTCGACACCGCCGCCGCGCACGGCCTCAAGGTGGTCAACGGCTTCTGGCTGAACCAGGGCGCCGACTACGTCAACGACACCGCCTACATGGACTCCACGCTCGACCAGATCAAGCAGTGGGTGACCACCTACCGGAACCACCCCGGCGTGCTGCTCTGGGACGTCGGCAACGAGGTCATCCTCACCACCCAGGACCACGCCTACAACGGCACCACCGTCGAGCAGCAGCGCGTCGCCTACGCCAAGTACGTCGAGCGGGTCACCCAGGCGATCCACGCCATCGACCCCGACCACCCGGTGACCTCCACCGACGCGTACACCGCCGCGTGGAAGTACTACAAGGACTACTCGCCCAGCCTCGACCTGCTCGCGGTGAACTCCTACGGCGCGGTCTGCAACGTCAAGAACGACTGGATCAGCGGCGGTTACACCAAGCCGTACATCATCACCGAGTCCGGCGAGGACGGCGAGTGGGAGGTGCCGAACGACGCCAACGGCGTGCCGCTGGAGCCCACCGACGTCGAGAAGCGCGACGCCTACCTCTCCAACTGGGGCTGCATCACCGGCCACACCGGTGTGTCGCTCGGTGCGACGGTCTTCCACTACGGCACCGAGAACGACTTCGGCGGAGTCTGGTACAACACCGTGCCCGCCGGCTGGCGGCGGCTCGCCTTCCACTCGGTCGCCAAGAACTACGGCGGGAACGCCGGCGGCAACACCCCGCCGGTCATCTCGGACCTGTCGCTGAGCAACACCGCGACCGTCCCGGCCGGCGGCACCTTCGACATCACCGCCGCCACGACCGACCCCGACGGCGACCTGATCCGCTACAACCTCTACTACTGCGCCAAGTACGCGGGCGGCGGGACCGGCTTCAGCCAGGTCGCCTTCACCCAGACCGGCGACGGCCGCTTCACCGCGGTCGCCCCGAAGAGCCTCGGCGTCTACAAGGTCTACGTCTACGCCTACGACGGCCACGGCAACGTCGGCATCGAGACCAAGTCCTTCCGGGTGGTCGCGTCCACCCCGAGCGGCACGAACATCGCGCTCGGCCGGCCCGCCACCGCCTCCACCTTCCAGGCCCAGGGCAACGGCGCGCCGTACCCGGCGTCCAACGCCACCGACGGCAACTGGAACACCCGCTGGGCCAGCGAGTGGGCCGACCCGCAGTGGATCCAGGTCGACCTGGGCGCGGTGAAGTCCTTCAAGCACGTCCAGCTGGGCTGGGAGGGCGCCTACGGCAAGGCCTTCCAGATCCAGACCTCGACCGACGGCGCCAACTGGACGACCGCCTGGTCGACGACGAGCGGCACCGGCGGCGTCGACGACGTCGACGTGAACGGCAGCGGCCGCTACGTGCGGGTGAACATCACCCAGCGCGGCACCGCCTACGGCGACTCGCTGTACGAGTTCGGCGTCTACGCCTGACCCGGAGCCGCGGCCCGGGCTCCCGGGCCGGGGCTCCGCGACCCGGACACCCGTCCGGTCCCAGACTCCCGGGACGCGCCACGCCCCACCGGGCGCGTCCCGGGGCAACCCCCACCCATCCGTTCGAATGGAGGTCCGATGCGACCCCGTTTCCTGTCCCGGGGCAGGCCGCGCCGGACGGCGCTCGCCGTCGCGTTCGCCGCGGTGCTCGCCCTCGCGGGCATCGGCGGCACCGCCCGCCAGGCCGTCGCCGCCGACGGACTGATCTCGCAGTCCAAGCCGGTCACCGCCTCGTCCATCGAGAGCCTGAACTTCCCGGCCGGAGCCGTCGTCGACGGCGACCCGACCAGCCGGTGGGCCTCGAACTGGAGCGACCCGCAGTGGATCCAGATCGACCTCGGCGGTCCGGCGACGGTCAGCAAGGTCGAACTCAGCTGGGAGGCGGCGTACGCCACCGCCTACCAGCTGCAGACCTCGTCCGACGCCGCCACCTGGTCGACGATCTACTCGACCACCACCTCGGCCGGCGGCGTGCAGTCGCTGAACGTCAACGGCACCGGCCGGTACGTCCGGCTCAACGCCACCCAGCGGGCCACCCAGTACGGCTACTCGCTGTACGAGTTCAAGGTGTACGGCACCGTCACCACCCCGCAGACCGGCTACGTCCTCGCGAACCCGCAGGTGACCGGGGTGACGCCGTCCACGGCCAACCCGCCGCACACCTACTTCCACGAGTTCCAGGCGAACTGCTCGCCGACGCACAACCTGCCGGACGACCCGATCGTCTTCCCCGGGCTGGCCGGCGCCTCGCACATGCACACCTTCATGGGCAACACCACCACCACGGCGACCTCCACCCCGGCCTCGCTGGCGGCGGGCGGCACCACCTGCCTCGCCCCCGGTGACAAGTCCGCCTACTGGATGCCGACCATGTACAACGGCGCCACGGAGGTCAACCCGGTCGGCCTGCAGACCGTCTACTACAAGACGGGGGTGACCGACTACACCTCGGTGCGGCCGTTCCCGCCGGGTCTGCGGTTCGTCGTGGGCAGCCCGTCCGCGACCCGGACGGAGTTCGCCACCAACCCGGGCTACGTGGCCGGCTGGGAGTGCGGCGACAGCTACCACAACACCGACCTGCCGACCTCCTGCCCCGGCGGCGGCGCGGTCAACCTGCGCTACCAGGCCCCCAGTTGCTGGAACGGCCTGTACCTGGACACCCCCGACCACAAGAGCCACATGGCCTACCCGGTCAACGGTGTCTGCCCCTCCACCCACCCGGTGGCGCTCCCGATGATCGAGTTCAAGATGGCGTGGCCGGTGCCCTCCGGCGACCTCTCGCAGCTGCGGCTGGCGAGCGGCCGGGGGTACTCCTTCCACTACGACTTCTTCAACGCGTGGGACGCGCCCACCCTGGCGGCGCTGGTGAACCACTGCATCATCGGTGGCCTCCAGTGCAACGCCCGCGGCTACGACGAGACCCAGCCCGGGCGCGGTGCGGCGCTGAACGAGCAGTACCTGCTGCCCTGACGCCCGTCGGCCGACCGTCGCCCCCGTCCTCCCCGCTCCTCCGGGGAGGGCGGGGGCGCACGGCGTGCGGCGGGCCCGGTCAGGGTCGGGCAACCGCGCTGGTGAAGGCCCGGGAACAGCCGGATAGAGCGCTCTCCCACGTGCTATAAAAGGCTCATGAGCGAAGCCCTCCGCCCGGCCGCCCAGCGCTCCGCGACCCTGGAGGACGTGGCCCGGGTCGCCGGCGTCTCCCGCGCGACCGTCTCCCGCGTGATCAACGGCATCCGCAACGTCGACCCGGCCATCCAGGAGAGCGTCCGCCGGGCCGTCGCCTCCACCGGGTACGTGCCCAACGGCGCCGCCCGCTCACTGGTCACCCGCCGGGCCGGCGCCCTCGCCCTGGTCGTCTCCGGCAGCGGCACCGACGGGCGGGGCGAGGAGGCCGGCCGGACGCAGGTCTTCACCGACCCCTTCTTCGGCCGGGTGGTCAGCGGCGTCTTCACCGGCCTGCGCCCGCACGGCGTCCACCCGGTGCTGATGCTCGCGGACGCCCCGGAGGCCCGCGAGCAGGCGCTCTCCTACCTCAAGCAGGGCAACGCCGACGGCGCCATGGTGGTCTCCACGCACGCCGACGACCCGATGCCCGGCCTGCTGCTGGCCGCCGGCGTGCCCACCGTGCTCTTCGGCCGCCCGGCCGCCCCCTTGCCGGTCAGCTGCGTCGACCTGGCCAACCGGGACGGCGCCCGGCTCGCCGCCGACCACCTGCACGCCCGCGGCCGCCGGCGGGTGGTGACCATCGCCGGGCCGCCCGCGGTGCGCGCCGCCCGCGACCGGCTGGAGGGCTTCCACGAGGCGATGGCCCGCCACGGCATGCCGTACCTGCCGCACGCCGAGGCGGACTTCACCCAGGCCGGCGGTGAGCGGGCGATGGCCCGGCTGCTCGTCGAACACCCGGACCTCGACGGGGTGTTCGCCGCCAACGACCTGATGGCGCAGGGGGCCGTCGCGGTGCTGCGCGACCACGGCCTGCGGGTGCCGGAAGACGTCGCGGTGGTCGGCTTCGACGACAGCAGTGCGGCCACCGCCGGCCGGCCGCCGCTCACCACCGTCCGGCAGCCGGTGGAGGAGATGGCGGCCGAGATGGCCCGCATCCTGCTGGACGTGCTGGCCCGCCCCGGCCGCGGCGCCACCTCGGTGATCTTCGAGCCGGAGCTGGTCGTCCGCCGGTCCTCCTGACCTGCTGTCAGGCTCATGCGGAATCAAGTCCTCCACCTGTGTGTGCGAGTTATGGGGATCGCGCGGATGGATGTGCGGATCTTGTCGTAGAGTTGGCGCGTACAGTTCGATGACCGGGGGGATTGTCGTGCGCCGTGCCGCGCCTGCTGCTGCGCTCGTGCTGGGCCTGGCCTGCCTGACGTCCTGCGGCAGCCACCCCGGCCCGGCCGCCGACCGTGCCACTGCCACCACCGCCGCCGCCGCGCCCGCAGGTTCGGGCTCCGCCGCGTCCGGCGCGCCGTCCGACCCGGCCGCCCCCTCCGACTCCGCCGCGGCCGGCGGCGCCCCGGCGGCCGCCGCGGGCGGCACCATCACCGTCGCCTTCGCCGGCGACGTCCACTTCGAGGGCCGGACGGCGTCCCGCCTCGTCGGTGGCCCCGACACCGCACTCGGCCCGATCTCCCGCACGCTCGCCGCCGCCGACCTCGCGGTGCTCAACCTGGAGACGGCGATCACCGGCCGCGGCGCGCCCGAGCCGAAGACCTACACCTTCCGCACCAGCCCCAAGGCGCTGCAGACGCTGCACGACGCGGGCGTGGACGTGGTCTCGCTGGCCAACAACCACGCCGTGGACTTCGGCGCCGCCGGCCTCGCCGACACGCTCGCCGCCAAGGCCTCCTCACCGATCCCGGTCGTCGGCTTCGGCCGCAACGCCGAGGAGGCGTACGCCCCGTACGTGACGACGGTCAAGGGCGTGAAGGTCGCGGTGCTCGCCGCCAGCCAGGTCCAGGACCTCACCAACCAGAAGTGGCGGGCCGGTTCCTCCAAGCCCGGGATCGCCTCCGCCCTCGACCCGGCCGCGCTCCTGCGGGCCGTCACCGAGGCCAGGCGCCAGGCCCCGGTCGTGCTGGTCTACCTGCACTGGGGCGAGGAGGGCCACACCTGCCCGACCGGCGCCCAGACCGACCTCGCCCGCAAGCTCTCCGCGGCGGGCGCCACCGCGGTGGTCGGCACCCACGCGCACACCATGCTGGGCTCCGGCATGCTCGGCGACACCTACGTGGCGTACGGCTTCGGCAACTTCCTCTGGTACGGCACCTCGAACTACACCGACTCCGACGAGACCGGTGTCACCACGCTGACCCTGAGCGGGGACGGCCGCACCGTCGGCGAGCGGTTCACCCCCGCGCACATCGACAAGCGCGGCGTCCCGGTGCCGCAGTCCGGTGCCGCCGCGACCGCCGCCCAGCACCGCCGCGACCGGCTGCGCACCTGCACCGGCCTCGCCCCGGCGCCCGCGGCCCGCGACTGAACCGCGCCCCCCGCTCCGGCCGAGGCCGGACCCACGATCGGCCGCGCCCACGCACCGGCGCGGCCGCGGACCCGCTGGGACACGGCGTGAGCAGCCCTGAACGCTCACGCCGCCCAGCGGCCCGCACCCTCGGGGCCGGTTTTCACGGGGCCCGGGGTGCGGGGGCGGGAGAGCCCCATCCGCACCCGCCCCGAGCCGACCTCCGAGCGCTTCGGCATCAACTCCGGGGCCCGGCCGCGGTCAGCGCTTCCCCGTGGGGGGCCTGGGCGTAGGCCCGTTCGTGCCACCAGGAGGCGTCGACCTCGACCTCCTCCCACTCCGCGGTGCGGCGCAGGATGTGGGCGGTGATCCGCTCCGGCAGCCGGACGGCGTGCTCCCGCACGTAGTGGGCGAGGCCGGAGGGCCAGAGGTACTCGCCGTCGGTGAACTCGGCCGAGCCGTTGACCTCGCCGCAGATGCGGCATCTCGAGACGCCGAGGAACTGGCGGGCGACGTGGCCGTGTTCCAGGTAGTCGGCGACCTCGGAGCGTTCCCACATCTCCCACTCCGGGTCCACCAGGGCCGCGGGGTCGGGCAGGTCCGGGCTCTCGGGGGAGCACCAGTATCCGAACAGCGTCAGCCTCACGGCGCGCCCCTCCCTCCCGGGCGCCGGCCACGCTCCTGACGCCCGCTCACATTCGGCGATGTGATCCGAAGCCTGCGGCAGGTGCCGGGTGCACGTCAACGGCTGGGCGTCAGGAGCCGCGCAGGCGCTCGATCTCCCGGCGGTCGCGCTTGGTCGGGCGGCCGGTGCCGCGGTCCCGCAGCGCCGTCGGCGCGGCGAACTCGCGCGGCGGCGGGGGAGGGGAGTGGTCGACGTAGCACTGCGCTGCGATCTCGGCGCCGACCCGCTTGCGGATCGGCCTGGAGACCACGACGACCCGCTCGCGGCCGTCGTACCGCAGCCGGACCTCGTCCCCCGGCTTCACGGTCTGCGCGGGCTTGGCCCGCTCCTCGTTCACCCGCACGTGCCCGGCCCGGCAGGCCGCCGAGGCCATCGAGCGCGTCTTCAGCAGCCGGACCGACCAGATCCAGCTGTCCACCCGTACCGGGCCCTCGTCCTCCGCCATGCCACGAGCCTAGTGCCGCCCCGCCCCGCACCGAAACGCCGGCGCCGCGGACGGCCCTCCCGCCGCCCTCCGTTGCACAACGTGCCCGGTCAGGCACGGCGGGTTAGCCTGACGGGAGGACCGCCGCACCGGCGGCCCAACCGCCGAAAGGACGCCCCGGTGTTCGTGCCCGACGAGAGAGAGCCCCTGTCCGACAGCTGCGCCCGCCCCGCCGACCTGCGGCATCCGGTCGGCACCCGGGACGCGTTCCTGATCGGCGAACCGTCGGACGGCGCCGGCCACCCGCACCACCGGGACGCACCCCGTCTGGTCGTCGAGTGGGACGGCCGCGCCTGGCAGCCCGTGGCGATCGCCGACAGCTGGGCCGCCGCCCACCAGATGATCGTCGGCGACGGCCGGCCCCCCGTCTTCCCGCAGGTCTCGGGCGGGCTGCCGGTGTTCCGGCCCGGTCCGAGCGGCCGCCGTGCGGACTGAGCCGCCCGGCCGCTACGCACAACGGGTGGTCGTCGGGGCCTGCAACGGCCCCGCCGTACGTGCCCGTACCGCACAGAGGTGAGCATGTCCGCTATGAGCCCTGACCGCGCACCGGGCCCGGCCCGGACCCCGTACGAGATCGCCAACGCCGTGGGCGAGGAGGTCCGCGTCCTCAACCACCGGACGGCCCCGGGGGTCGGAGCCTTCCCCGACCCCGCCAGCGTGCACGACGTGGTGACGGCGCTGCACGCGATCCTGTTCCACCTGCCGCAGGCGCTGGCGCAGGCCGCCGCCGGGCTCGCCGCGATCCCGGCGGGGCAGATCAAGGTGGCGCTGCCGGACGGCGAGGGGGACACCCCGGCAGCCCGGCAGGCCCGGGTCTCCGAGGAGCTGGAGCGGGCCGCCGAGACGCTGGAGATCGCCCGGGCGCACGTGGCGGCCGCCTCGGCCTTCACCAGCGGCCTGGACCGCACCGTCCCGATCGTGGACGACGACCCGCTGGACGACCTGGTCGCCGCCTTCCACGACTGATCCCGCCCGTCCGGTACGGGGCGGCGCCGCTCGGTCCTCCGGCAGCGCCGCTCAGTCCTCCGGCAGCGCAGCCACGTACACCCAGGCGCCGTCCAGCCGGACGAAGGTGCTGTGCTCCTCCATGGCCCCCGGCTCGCCGCCGTCCGTGAAGTGCGCCCGGAACCGCACCGTCCCGGTGGTGTGGAACGGCCCGCCCTCGGTCGTCGCCAGCACCTCCAGCCCCGTCCACCGCAGCCCCGGGTCGAAGCCGATCCGGGGCGGCCTGGTGTCCGGGTGCCAGCTGCGCAGCAGGTAGGGCCCGTCCTGGACGGCGAAGGCGCTGTAGCGCGAGCGCATCAGCTGCTCCGCGGTGCCCGCCGCCGCCTCGCCGCGGTGCAGCCGCCCGCAGCAGCCGCCGTAGGGCCCGCCCAGGCCGCACGGGCAGGGGTCGACGGGGGAGAATCGGGGGTGGCGGCGGCGCTTCGACATGCGTCCCATTCTGCCGGTCGCGCCGCCCGCCCCCGGAACTCGGGGCCGGGTGCTGCAACTGCCCGGCCGCGGTCCACGTCTCTTCGGGTGAGGGATCCAGGCGCGGCCCGAGGAGGCGCATCATGCGACGGTGGATCACGATCCCGATGGCACTCGTTCTCGCCGGCGCCGGTGCCGTGGTGGTACCGGCCGCGGCATCCGCGACGACACCCACGGCGACGGTGACGACCTGCCCGACCGGCTGGGGCAGCCTGCCGAAGGCCGCGAACCCCGCCACCGGGCAGCACCCGCTGACCAACATCCGCACCGGCCAGCATCCGTGCTGGGACCGCATGGTGCTCGACATCCCCGGCACGACGCCGGCCGGCCACGTCGGCTACCGCGTCCAGTACGTGCCGTCGCTGATCCAGGACGGCTCGGGCCGGACGATCCCGGTGAACGGCGGCGCGATCCTGGAGATCGTGGTCGTGGCGCCGTCCTACGACCCGTCGACCGGTGCACCGGTGTACCCGGCGAAGGCCGGCCAGTCGCTGCCCGGCGTCGACCTCACCGGCTACCGCACCTTCAAGGACGCCAAGTTCGGCGGCAGCTTCGAGGGCCAGAGCCAGGTCGGCCTCGGCGTGCGGGCCCGACTGCCCTTCCGGGTCTTCCAGTTGGACAACCGGCTGGTGATCGACGTGGCGCACAGCTGGAACGCCACCTTCTGAGCCGTACGGGCACGGCACGGATGAACACAGGGCTCCCCGGCCGGGTGCGGACCCGGCCGGGGAGCGTTCGTGCGGTCGATGCCTACGGGAAGGCGACCAGGTTCGCCACGTTGGACGAGGAGTTGGACGGACCCCCGGTCGAGTCGATCACGTGGTTGATGGTGCCGGTGCCGCCCAGCGACACGGTCACCATGTCGTGGAAGCGCACCCCGGAGCGGTTCGGCGCCTCGAAGGCGTGCTCGGCCACCACGGAGGGGTTGGCGTTGAAGTAGCAGTAGCTGCCCAGCCCCCACGCCTCGTGGCCGGTCACCGAGTCGGCGACCTTGTACGCCGCGTAACCGCGGGTCGAACCGTTCGTCCAGGCCGACTGGTTCGGCGGGTCGTACGGCATCTCGTTCTGGAAGAAGTACGTCCGGCCGCCGTTGCCGTTCCAGACCACCTGGGTCTGCTGGTAGTGCTCCACGAACAGGCCGTACATGGTGACGTTCGCGCCGTTGACGGTCAGGCCGTTGGCGGCGGTGTTGCTCGTCCAGCCGACGCCGCTGCCGTGGTCGGCGCGCCAGATCCACATGTGGTCGCCGATGACGTTGTTGCTGTTCACCACCAGCGACTGGGTGGCCCGGCCGACGCCCGCGCCGCCGACCCGGAAGAACACGTCGTGCAGCGAGGTCGGGTTCGCGGAGTGGTCGGCGCCGGACCCGGCCGGGCCGACCTGCATCAGCACCGCCGAGTCGGTGGTGCCGGCGTCGATCAGCAGGCCGGCCACCTTCACCCCGTCCACGTCGGCGACGGTCATCGCGGCGACGCCGTTGTCCGGGACGAGGGTGGCCAGGCCCAGGCCCAGCACCACGGTGTCCGCCCGGGTCACGTCGATCGCCCGGTCGAGGTGGTACACGCCCGGCGTGAACAGCAGGTTCTTGCCCTGGCCGAGCGCGCCGTTGATGTCGGCGGCCGTCGCCCCCGGCTTGACGATGTAGAACTGGTCGATCGGCAGCGAGCCGCCCTGCTGCGCCCCGCCGGCCCAGGTGGTGCCGCTGCTGTTGCTGCGCAGCGCCGGGACGAACACCTTGTAGGCGCCGGCCGCGTCCACGTAGAGGAAGGGCTTCTCGCGGACCACCGGGGTCTGGCCGACGGTGGTGTAGGGCGGGTTGGGGAAGGAGTTCGCCGGGGCGTTGACGTCGCCGACGAAGACCATGTTCCAGTTGGAGCCCGTCCAGCTGCCCCACTGGGCGTTCCGGGAGAGCCACTGCTGCTGGGAGCCGGAGCGCACCTGCCCGTCGATCTTCGAGTCGGCGATGAAGCCGCCGCTCGACCAGCCGCCGTCGTCCAGCTGCAGGTTGCCGCGGACGTGCATCCGGCGGTACGGCGCGGCCTGCGAGATCGCCCAGCGGTCGGTGCCGCCGGTCGGGTTGACCGACAGGTTCTCGGCGGAGCGCCAGAAGTTCTGGGTGGCGTTGCCCTGGAACCAGTCCGCCTCGGCGTGCACGGCGCCGTTGATCGTGACGTCGTCGGGGGAGAGGCCGAGTCCGGCGACCTGGGTGTAGAAGCCGACGTTGGCGTCCACGCCGTAGCTGCCGGGCTTGAACAGCAGGGCCTGGCGCTGTGCGCCGAACTGGTTGGACTCCTGCTGCGAGAAGACCGAGTTCAGCTTCGCCTGGATCGTCGAGGCGGGCATCGACGGGTCGAAGACCGCCACGTTGGGCCCGAAGTCCGGCGTGCCGGGCGGGTTCTGGCTGCCGCTGCCGAAGGAGAAGGACTGCGCGGCGGTGCCGTTGCAGGTCCACTGCTGGAGCTGGACGGCGTCCGCGGTGGAGGCGCTCGGCACGTCCAGGCACTTGCCGCTGTTGCGGTTGACGAAGTGGTAGCCGCCGCCGGCCTCGGCGACCGGCTGCCACTGCTGGTTGGGGCCGCCGCCGTACGCCCAGAGCTGGATCTTCGCACCGTCCGCGGTGGAGACGTCGGTGACGTCGAGGACCTTGCTGGTGTCGTTCCGGGCGTTGATCCGGACGTAGCCGCCGCCGGCGTCCTGGAACTGCCACTGCTGGGCGCCGGTGCCGTTGCAGGCGTACTGCTGCACGGCGGTGCCGTTGGCGGTCGCGGCGGCCGCGGCGTCCACGCACTTGCCGCTGTGCCGGGCGACGAGGACGGTGGCGCCGGTGGGCAGGCCGGCGGCCTGTGCGGCCTGGCCCTGGACGAGCATCACCGCGGTGGACGCCGAGGCGATCAGGCCGACGGCGGTGACCAGCGGCAGGGCCCGGCGCCGGGCGTGCGCCCGCCGGTGCACGGGTGGGACTGGCATGGGGTTCGCTCCTGTTCGGTCGGGTCGCGGCATCAGGCCGGCAGGGTCCACTGCTGGTTGGCACCGGCGAAGCAGTCCCAGATCTGCAGCCGGGTGCCGTTGGCGGAGCTGGGCCCGGTGGCGTCCAGGCAGCGGCCGGAGGCGGGGTTCACCAGGGTCTTGTCGGCGCGGGCCTGCCACTGCTGGGCGCCGGTGCCGTTGCAGTCGTAGAGCTGCACCTGGGAGCCGTTCGCGGTGCCGGCGGCGGTGACGTCCATGCACTTGCCGAGCGCGCGGACGGTGCCGTCGGTGCCGACCGTCCAGGTCTGCGCGGCCGTGCCGTTGCAGTCGTACAGCTGGACCGCGGTGCCGTTGGCGCTGTTCGCGGCGGCCACGTCCACGCACGTGCCGCCGTAGCCGGTGATCCGGCCGGTGCGGCCGGTGGGCGGCGGGGTGGTGCCGCCGGTCAGCGCGTCGAAGGTCCTGGTGAACTGGTACGCGGACTGCGGGGTGCCGCTGCACGAGTCGGAGAGCGTGCCGTTGGCGGCGCAGGCCTTGTCGCGGCCGATCGCCCAGAAGGCGAGCTGCTGGATGCCGTGCGAGGCGGCGAAGGACTCCAGGGTCGAGGCGTTGCCGGTGGTGAAGACCTCGGCGGTGGTGTCGTTGACCCCGATCATCGGGGTGTTGCCCTCCATCGCCCACAGCTGGTCGGAGGTCTTGCCCGTCCAGATCCGGCCGAGCTGGGTGTGCAGACCGTTCGCGGCGTTGATCGCGGCCTGCCCCATGTCCATGGCCGGGCCGTAGTCCATGGTCATGATGTTGACCATGTTGACGTCCAGGCCGCGGCTCTTGGCGTTGTTCAGCAGGCTGATCGAGTTGGACTCCAGGCCGGACGGGCTGACCGGCAGCGTGTAGTTGACGGCGAGCCGCTTGCCGGCCGCCGCGTACTGCTGCTGGAGGGCTGCCAGTGCCTGGTTGCGGCGGTCGTTGGCGGCGGTGTCGTTCAGTGCGGAGCCCTCGATGTCGAGGTCGATCCGGGTCAGGTTCAGGGTGTCGACGACCCGCTTGTACTGGGCCTGCAGCGCGGAGACGCTGGTGCAGGCCTGGCCCAGCTCGGTGCCGGCGGCGCCGCCGAACGAGGCGATCACGTCGCCGCCGGCCGAGCGGAGGCCGTTGATCGCGCTCTGCCAGGAGGCGTCGGCTATGTCGGTGTTGCCGTTGAAGGTGGCGGTGCAGCTCCCGTTGCCGATCACGAAGGCGAGCGTGAAGTACTTGAGGCCGGCGGCGTTGCGCACGTCGGTCATCACCGAGGGCGAGTTCCAGGTCTCCAGGTAGGGAGCGGCGAAGTGGGCCGGGAAGCCCGGGCCGGGGTTGGCCGCGGCGGCGGCCGGCGAGCCGCCGGCGATCAGCAGGGCGGCGGCCGTCGCGGGCAGCGCGACCGCGGTCGCCACGGTACGGGCAAGGGTGCGGATCAAGGCTGTCTCCTCCTGCCCGGGCACGGTGCACCGGGCGTGGTGGGGGTGAGGATCAGGGACCTTTGCGTTCACGAAGTGAACATGGTGCAGCCGGCGGCGACCCGGGCGGCAGGATCGACCGGCCGCCGGGCCGCAGGCTGCGGTGGTGCACGCGGATCTTCTTGCGATCCGTCAAAGTCCGGCCACAGCATCCGCCTGGCGATATGTCACCAGTTCGTCCCGGGTGCGGCGGACGACACAGAGGTCCCGACGAATTGGTCTGGACCCTTTTTCAGAACGTGAAGTTAGGCCCGTTGAACCAGCCGCGTCAACCCCCGTGCGTACAGGACCCGAAGGCAGAACCTCCGGTCACCCTCCGTGTCCCGGGGCGCCGACACCCGGGGACCGGTGGAGTATGAGGGAGGGAGGAGACCACCGGACGGGGTGAGACGAGATGGAAGACCGCCGCTTCCCGTTCCTCGACGGCGTCGCCGGAGCGCTCGTCGACGGCAGCGGCACGATCGTCGGCTGCACCAGCGCCGCCGAGGATCTCCTCGCCCTGCCCGCCCGCGCCCTGGTCGGCCGCGCCCTGCGCGACCTCCTCGCCGACCCGGACGCCTGGCGCGGCCCCGAGGAGTCCGGCCCCGGCGGCTGGGACGGCCGGGTCACCGTCCGCACCGGCGACGGCCGCCCGCTCAACCTGTACGTCCGCGTCCTCACCCTGCACGGCGACAACCCCAACGACCCCACCGCCACCCGGCAGGTCGTCCTCGGCGCCAAGTCCTCCACCGTCGCCCGATGGCGCCAGGACCAGGCCTTCACCCGCGAACTCTTCCTCCAGGACCGCTTCGGCCTCGCCGTCTTCGACACCGACCTGCAGATCGTCCGCACCAACACCCACCTGCTGCCCTACTCCGGCGTGCCGCCGACCCTCAGCGGCCTCAAGCTCGCCGACTTCCTCCAGCCCCAGGACGCCGTCGCCCTGGAGGCCCACCTGCGCGAGGTCCTGGAGACCGGCCGCCCGCTGGTTCTCGCCGAAGGCCTCGCCCGCACCGTCGTCGACCCCCGCAGCGGCCGGATGATGGCCATCTCCGCCTTCCGGCTGCAGGACTCCGACGGCGTCGTCATCGGCCTCACCGTGCTCTTCACCGACATCACCGAACAGCACCGCTCCCGGCAGCGCCTCGCCCTGCTGCACCGGGTGACCGCCGCGGCCGGCGGCTCGCTCTCCGTCACCGGCACCGCCGAGGGCCTCGCCAAGGCGATCGTCCCCGACTTCGCCGACGTCGCCGTGGTCGACATCGCCGCCGCCGTCTTCACCGGCGACGAACCCGTCCCCGACCCCACCGGACGCCTGGTGCTGCGCCGCACCGCCGTCGCCGGGCCGCCCGAGTCCGCGCCCGCCACCGGCGACACCGTGCACGTGAAGGCCGACGGCACCGCGGACCGCGCGAGCGCCGCCGAACCCGCCCACGACTGGGAGATCACCGCCCCGCTCGCCGCCCGCGGCATCCTGCTCGGCCAGGTCGCCGTCCGCCGCGACCGCTGGAAGGACCACTACGAGGACGGCGACCGGCTGCTGCTCGCCGAGATCGCCGCCCGCGCCGCCCTGGCCGTCGACAACGCCCGCCGCTACACCCGCGAGCACCGCGCCGCGGTCGGGCTCCAGCGCAGCCTGCTGCCGCCCGCCGTCCGCACCGTCGCCGCCGTCTCCACCGCCAGCGTCTACCTGCCCACCGACAGTGCCGGCGGCGTCGGCGGCGACTGGTTCGACGTCATCCCGCTCTCTTCCGCCCGGGTCGCGCTGGTCGTCGGCGACGTCGCCGGGCACGGACTGCAGGCCACCGCCACCATGGGCCGGCTGCGCACCGCCGTCCGCACCCTCGCCGACCTCGACCTCGAACCCGACGAACTGCTCGTCCACCTCGACGACCTGGTCTCCCAGCTGCTCTTCGAGGGCGACTTCACCGGCGAGGCCGAGGAGGGCGACACCGTCGAACCGGTGGACACCGCCCCCGCCGGGCGACGGCACCGCCCCGACCCCGGCTCCGTCGGCGCGACCTGCCTGTACGCCGTCTACGACCCGGTCACCCGGGCCTGCACCATCGCCAGTGCCGGCCACCCGCCGCCCGCCGTCGCCGGCCCCGACGGCACCGTCCACTTCCTGCCCGTCACCCCCGGCCCGCCGCTCGGCGTCGGGGGACTGCCCTTCGAAGCCACCGAGGCCGTCCTCGACGAGGGCAGCGTCCTCGCCCTCTACACCGACGGCCTGATCGAACGCGGCGAGGGCGACATCGACGAGGGCATGGCCGAGATCCAGCGGCGGCTGGCCGCCGTCGCCCGGCAGGACCGCCCGCTGCGGGAGGCCGCCCTGCAACTCGTCGCCGGACTGCCGCCCACCCGGCTGCGCGACGACGTCACCCTGCTGCTCGCCCGCACCCGCGCCGTCCCCGCCGGATCCACCGCCACCTGGACGGTCGACCCCGACCCCGCCGCGGTCGCCAAGGTCCGCGCCGACGCCACCGCCCGGCTCGCCGACTGGGGCCTGGACGACCTCGCCTTCACCACCGAACTCGTCCTCAGCGAACTGGTCACCAACGCCATCCGCTACGCCGGCGGGCCGGTCGGCGTCCGCCTGATCCGCGCCGACACCCTGACCTGCGAGGTCTCCGACGGCAGCAGCACCCAGCCCCGGATGCGCCGCGCCCGCCTCACCGACGAGGGCGGCCGCGGCCTCTACCTCGTCGCCCAGCTCACCGACCGCTGGGGCAGCCGCTACACCGCCGCCGGCAAGACCATCTGGACCGAACAGGAACTCCCGACCGACCCCTGACGACGGGTGCCCTCAGAACACGCCGCACAGCAGGCAGCGCCCCTGTGCCGCACCCCTCACCGCAAGGTGCTCCGCAGGAACTCCCTGTTCAGCGCCGAGATCGCCGACAGCGGGATCCCCTTCGGGCAGGCCGTCGCGCACTCGCCGGTGTTGGTGCAGCCGCCGAAGTCCTCGGCGTCCATCGCGCCGACCATCCCCCGCACCCGGCTCGACCGCTCCGGCGCACCCTGCGGCAGCAGGTTCAGGTGCACCACCTTCGCCGCCGTGAACAGCATCGCCGACCCGTTCGGACACGCCGCCACGCACGCCCCGCAACCGATGCAGGCGGCGTGCTCGAAGGCCGCGTCCGCCGCCTCCTTGGGGACGGGCGTGGCGTGCGCCTCCGGTGCGCTACCGGTCGGTGCGGTGATGTAGCCGCCCGCGCCGATCACCCGGTCGAGTGCGGAGCGGTCCACCACCAGGTCCTTGACCACCGGGAAGGCCGCGGCCCGCCACGGCTCGACGTCGACGGTGGCGCCGTCCTCGAAGTGCCGCATGTGCAGCTGGCAGGTGGTGGTCGGCTGCGGCCCGTGCGCCTGCCCGTCGATGACCATGCCGCAGGCGCCGCAGATGCCCTCGCGGCAGTCGTGGTCGAAGGCCACCGGCTCCTCGCCGCGCAGCACCAGGGTCTCGTTGAGGGTGTCGAGCATCTCCAGGAAGGACATGTCGGGGCTGATGTCGCCGACCCGGTAGGTGCTGAACCCGCCGGGGTCGTCGGGGCCGGCCTGACGCCAGATCCGCAGGGTGAGGTTCATGCGTAGCTCCGCTGGGTGGGGTGGACGTGCTCGAAGGAGAGGTGCTCGCGGTGGAGCACGGGGGCGCGGCCGGTGCCGGTGAACTCCCAGGCGGCGGCGTACGAGAAGGCCTCGTCGTCGCGGAGCGCCTCGCCCTGTTCGGTGCGGCTCTCCTCGCGGAAGTGACCGCCGCAGGACTCGGTGCGGTGCAGCGCGTCCAGGCACATGAGTTCGGCGAGCTCCAGGTGGTCGGCGACCCGGTTCGCCTTCTCCAACTGCTGGTTGAGGCTCTCCCCGGTACCGGGGACGGTGACCCGGCGCCAGAACTCCTCGCGCAGTTCGGGGATCCGGGTGAGCGCCCGGCGCAGCCCGGCGTCGTTGCGGGCCATCCCGCACTCGTCCCACATGATCCGGCCGAGTTCGCGGTGGAAGGACTCCGGGGTGCGGTCGCCGCGGACGGCCAGCAGCCGGTCCAGCCGCTGCACCACCTCCTGGCGCACGCCCTCGACCTGCGGGTCGCCCGGGTCGACCGGGTCCGAACCCTGCCGTGCCAGGTAGTCGTTGAGGGCGGGCGGCAGCACGAAGTAGCCGTCGGCGAGTCCCTGCATGAGGGCGCTCGCACCGAGCCGGTTGGCGCCGTGGTCCGAGAAGTTGGCCTCGCCGATCGCGAACAGCCCGGGGACGGTGGTCTGCAGGTCGTAGTCCACCCACAGGCCGCCCATGGTGTAGTGCACCGCCGGGTAGATCCGCATCGGCACCCGGTACGGGTCCTCCGCGGTGATCCGCTCGTACATCTCGAAGAGGTTGCCGTAGCGCGCGGAGACGGTGTCCCGGCCCAGCCGGGCGATCGCGTCGGCGAAGTCGAGGTACACGCCCTGCCCGCCGGGGCCGACGCCGCGGCCCTCGTCGCAGACCGCCTTGGCGGCGCGGGAGGCGATGTCGCGCGGCACCAGGTTGCCGAAGGACGGGTACATCCGCTCCAGGTAGTAGTCCCGCTCAGCCTCGGGGATCTCCGCCGGCGGGCGGGCGTCCCCGGCCGCCTTCGGCACCCAGATCCGGCCGTCGTTGCGCAGCGACTCGCTCATCAGGGTGAGCTTCGACTGGTGGTCGCCGGAGCGCGGGATGCAGGTCGGGTGGATCTGCGTGAAGCACGGGTTGCCGAACCACGCGCCGCGCCGGTGCGCCCGCCAGACGGCGGTGGCGTTGGAGTTCTTGGCGTTGGTCGACAGGTGGAAGACGTTGCCGTACCCGCCGGTCGCCAGCACCACCGCGTCCGCCAGGTGGGTGGACACCTCCCCGGTGACCAGGTCCCGGGCGACGATGCCGCGGGCCCGGCCGTCGACGACGACCAGGTCGAGCATCTCGGTGCGCGGGTGCATCTCCACCCCGCCGGCCGCGATCTGGCGCGACAGCGCCTGGTAGGCGCCGAGCAGCAGTTGCTGGCCGGTCTGCCCGCGGGCGTAGAAGGTGCGCTGCACCTGGACGCCGCCGAACGAGCGGGTGTCCAGCAGCCCGCCGTACTCCCGGGCGAACGGCACGCCCTGCGCGACGCACTGGTCGATGATCTCCACCGAGATCTGCGCCAGCCGGTGCACGTTGGACTCCCGCGCCCGGAAGTCGCCGCCCTTGACGGTGTCGTAGAACAGCCGCCGCACGCTGTCACCGTCGTTGCGGTAGTTCTTCGCCGCGTTGATGCCGCCCTGCGCGGCGATCGAGTGCGCCCTGCGCGGCGAGTCCTGGAAGCAGAACTGCACCACCCGGTATCCCTGTTCGGCGAGGGTCGCGCCGGCCGCGCCGCCGGCCAGACCGGTGCCGACCACGATCACGGTGTGCCGGCGGCGGTTCGCCGGGTTCACCAGCTTCGCCTCGAACCGCCGCTGGTCCCAGCGCTGTTCGATCGGCCCGGCGGGCGCCTTGGTGTCGGCGACCGGCGCGCCGAGGGCGTAGTCGAGGTAGGGGGTCACTTCACCGCTCCGATCATCACGGCCACCGGCACGGCGAGGAAGCCGGCCGTCAGCACCAGCGCCAGCACGTTCGCGGTCGCCTTCAACACCCGGTCCCGCCGCGCGTTGTTGACGCCCAGGGTCTGCGCGGCGCTCCAGAAGCCGTGCCGCACGTGCAGCCCGACCGCGAGCATCGCGACGACGTAGATCCCGCCGCCGTACCAGGTCGAGAAGGACGCGACCACGTTCTGGTACGGGTGGCCCTCCTCCGCCCGCGGGTTCACGGTCAGCGTGGTCAGGTCGAGGACGTGCCAGACGATGAACAGCGCCAGGATCACCCCGCCCCAGCGCATCGTCCGCGTCGCGTAGCTGGACCGGGCCCGGCGCCGCGCGTACTTCTGCGGGCGTGCCGCGAGGTCGCGCCGGCTCAGCTGGTACGCGGCGACGCCGTGCGCCACCACCGAGACCAGCAGCACCACCCGGGCGATCCACAGGAACCAGGCGTGCCCGAGGAAGGGCTGCCCGATCGTGCGCAGCCACGCGGCGTAGCCGTTGAGGTCGTCCGGCCCGAAGAAGATCTTCAGATTGCCGAGCATGTGCGCCACCAGGTACAGCAGCATCACCGCGCCGGAGGCGGCCATCACCGCCTTCTTGCCGATCGTCGAACCCCACAGCGCCGCCAGGGCGTGCCGCGGCCGACGCGTTCCAGTCGCCAGAGCCATGCGCTCCACGCTAGGAACAGCCCCTACCTCACGTCCAAGACATGAATGGGCTCATCGCGATAGTCTCAGGCTATGAAAGTCGGGCAGCCGCCCAGGGGCGCTGGGGGCACCTCCCGGCCGAAGGCTGGGGGCGGAACTGCGCGATTCGGATGCGGGTCACGCCCGTGAGTGGTGGGCCTTAGGTTGGCATCGTGCAACTCCAGCAGCTCCGCTACTTCACCGCCGTCGCCGAGCTCGGCAACTTCACCCGGGCCGCCGAGCGGCTGCACGTCGCGCAGCCCTCGCTCTCCCAGCAGATCAAGGCGCTGGAGCGGGAGTTGGGTGCCGAGCTGCTGCACCGCAGCCGCGGCGCCACCACCCCCACGGACGCCGGTGAGGCGCTGCTGCCGCTGGCCCGCCGCATCCTCGCCGACACCGACAGCGCCCGGCTCGCCGTCCAGGAGACGGTGCAGCTGCGCCGCGGCCGGGTCCGCCTCGGTGCGCCGCCGAGCCTGTGCGTCAGCCTGCTGCCGGACGTGCTCGGTGCCTTCCGTGCCCGCTTCCCCGGTGTCGATCTGCAGGTCAGCGAGGGTGGCTCGGGAGACCTGGTCGCGGCCCTGGACGCCGGCGAGCTCGACCTCGCCCTGATCGTCTCGCCCAGCCCCGGCGGCGCCCTGCCCGGCCTGGACGTCACCCCGCTGCTGCACGAGGACCTGGTCCTGGTGTCCGCCGAGCCGCTGCCCGAACAGGCCGTCCCGGTGGGGGAGTTGCGGGACCGCCCGCTGGTGATGTTCCGGACGGGCTACGCGCTGCGCGACGCCACCCTGGCGGCCTGCCGGGAGGCCGGTTTCGAGCCCCGGTTCGCCGTCGAGGGCGGCGAGATGGACGCCGTGCTCGGCTTCGTCCGGGCCGGCCTCGGCCCGGCCGTGGTGCCCGCCATGGTCGCCGCCCGTTCCGGCCTGCCGACCACCCGGTTCACCGGCGCCGGTCTCGGCCGGACGATCTCGCTCGCCCACGGCCGGGACATCCCGCTCGGCCGGGCCGCCGACCGGATGCGCGCCACCGTCGCCGAACGGCTGGCCGCACAGGCGCGGCGCGGCGAGCTGCCGGAGGGTACCCGGCTGCTCGCCGCGCCGTGAAGGGCGGCGGTGGCGCTCAACAGATCCGCGGCAGCTGCTCGCCGACCGGCAGGTCGACCACCCGGGTGCCGCCGAGCGCGGTCCGGGCCACCACCATGCCGGGGTGGTCGGTGACGCACTCGCCGATCACCGCCGCGCCCGCACCGTACGGGTGCGCCCGCATCGCCTCCAGGACGGCGTCCGCGTGCTGCCGGGGCACGAAGGCGACGAGCTTGCCCTCGTTGGCGACGTACAGCGGGTCGAGGCCGAGGATCGCGCAGGCGTTGGCGACCTCCGGCGGCACCGGGATGCTCCGCTCCTGGACGACCACGCCGACCCCGGCGGCCGCGGCGATCTCGTTGAGCGAGGCGCCGAGGCCCCCGCGGGTGGGGTCGCGCAGCACGTGCAGGTCCGGGGTGACGGCGAGCATCGCCCGCACCAGCCCGCCGAGCGGGGCGCAGTCGCTCTGCACGTCCACGCCGAACTCCAGGCCCTCGCGCACGCTCATCACGGCGACGCCGTGCAGCCCGATCGGCCCGCTGACGATCACCACGTCGCCGGGTTCGGCCCGCTGCGGCCGCAGGTCGACCCCGGCCGGGATCAGCCCGATGCCCGCGGTGTTGAGGTAGATCCCGTCGCCGCGGCCGGCCTCGACGACCTTGGTGTCGCCGGTGGCCACCTCGACCCCGGCGGCCCGCGCGGCCGCGCCGAGCGCCTGCGCGACCCGGGCCACCTGGGCCGTCTCGACGCCCTCCTCCAGGATGAACCCGCAGGACAGGTAGGCGGCCGTGGCGCCGCTCATCGCCAGGTCGTTGACGGTGCCGTTGACGGCCAGGTCGCCGATGCTTCCGCCGGGGAAGAACAGCGGCCGCACCACGTAGGAGTCGGTGGAGAAGGCGAGCCGCACCCCGCCGAGGGTGACGGCGGCGGAGTCGCCGAGCGCGGCCAGCACCGGGCCGCCGAAGGCGGGCGCGAAGACGTGCTCGACGAGTTCGGCGGAGAGCGCCCCGCCGCCGCCGTGGCCCATCACCACCCGCGGGTGGTCGCGCAGCGGCAGCGGGCAGCTCCAGTTGGAGAAGTCGGGGGCGGCGAGGGTGTCGGTGTCAGGCAACGGGGCTCGCCTCCAGCGGGGCGGCGGGTGCGGCGGGCGCACCCAGGCGGCGGTACAGGTAGTAGGCGGCGCAGGCGCCCTCGCTGGAGACCATGGTCGCGCCCAGCGGGTTGCGCGGCGTGCAGACGGTGCCGAAGGCCTCGCACTCGTGCGGCTTGAGCAGCCCCTGCAGCACCTCGCCGGCCCGGCATGCGGCCGGCTCGCAGGTGTTGACGTCGCCGACGTCGAAGCGGTGCTCGGCGTCGAACTCGCGGTAGCGGGACGAGAGCCGCCAGCCGCTCTGCGGGATGGTGCCGATGCCGCGCCAGGCGCGGTCGGTGGTCTCGAAGACGTCGGCGAGCATCGCCTGCGCCGCCGGGTTGCCCTCCTCGCGCACCGCCCGCGGGTAGGCGTTGTCCACGGTGTGCTCGCCGCGCTCCAGTTGGCGCACGGTGCGGCGGATGCCCTCCAGGATGTCCAGCGGCTCGAAGCCGGTGACCACGATCGGCACCTCGAACCGCTCGGCGAGTTCCGGGTACTCGGCGGTGCCCATCACCGAGCAGACGTGCCCGGCGGCGAGGAAGCCCTGCACCCGGCAGTCCGGCGACTGCATGATCGCCTCGATCGCCGGGGGCACCCGGACGTGCGAGACCAGCAGGCTGAAGTTGCGGATCCCGCGCTTCTTCGCCTGGTACACCGTCATGGCGTTGGGCGGGGCGGTGGTCTCGAAGCCGATGCCGAAGAACACCACCTGCTTGTCCGGGTTCTGCTCGGCGATCCGCAGCGCGTCCAGCGGGGAGTAGACCACCCGCACGTCGCCGCCCTCGCTGCGGACCCGGAACAGGTCCTTGTCCGTGCCCGGCACCCGCAGCATGTCGCCGAAGGAGCAGAAGACCACGTCCGGGCGGGAGGCGATCTCCAGCGCCTTGTCGATCACCTCCAGCGGGGTGACGCACACCGGACAGCCCGGCCCGTGGATCAACTCCACGCCCTCCGGCAACAGTTGGTCGATGCCGTGCCGGATGATGGTGTGCGTCTGGCCGCCGCAGACCTCCATCAGCGCCCAGGGCCGGGTGACGGTGGCCCGGATGTCGTCGAGCAGCCGCCGGGCCAGCTCGGGGTTCTGGAACTCCTCCAGGTACTTCACTTGGTCTCCGCCTCCTTCGGGGCGCCCGCGGCCGCCTCCCACGGGTCGCCGAACTCCTCCTGCAGCAGCCCGAGTTCCTCGAACAGCTCAAGGGTCCGGCGGGCCGACTCCTCGTCCAGGCGCTGCAGCGCGAACCCGACGTGCACGATCGCGTACTCACCGACCGCCAGGTCGGGCAGGTACTCCAGGCACACGTCCTTCACCACGCCGCCGAAGTCCACGACGGCCATCCGGGTGCCGTCGCGCTCCTCGATCTCCATCACCCTGCCGGGCACCGCCAGGCACATCGGCTGCTCCCTCGTTCGTCCTCCGGGGGCGGGTGCGCCCCCGCCGTTCAGCTGCCGGTCCGGCCGGCCACCACGAGCTGGCCGAGCGCCAGACCGCCGTCGTTGGGCGGCACCAGCCGGTGCCGCAGTACGGTGAAGCCGGCCGCCCGCAGCCGCTGCAGGCACTCCTCGGTGAGCAGCGCGTTGCCGAACACCCCGCCGGTGAGCGCCGCCGTACCGAGTCCGGTCCGCTCCCGCGCCGCCAGGCACCACCGCTCCACCAGGGCGGCCACCGCACCGTGGAAGCGCCGGGCGACCACCGCGGCCGGCACGCCCGCCGCCAGGTCGGCGACCACCGCGGCCAGCACCGGGCCGGGATCGGCCACCGACACGCCGTCCTCGTCCCGCATGCCGAAGGCGTACGGCTCGCCGGAGTCCTCGGCGGCCAGGGCGGCGGCCTCCAACTCCACGGCCGCCTGGGCCTCGTAGCCGGCCCGGTGGCAGACCCCGGCGAGCGAGGAGACGGCGTCGAACAGCCGCCCCATGCTGGAGGTCGGCACGCAGTTCAGGCCGCGGGCCAACTGCCGGCGCAGTACCGCGAGTTCGTCCGCGGGGCAGGCCGCGGTGCAGGGCAGTCCGGGCTCCCAGGGCAGGCCGGCCGCGTACAGGTGGGCGAGCGCCATCCGGTACGGGCGTTCCACCGCGGCGTCCCCGCCGGGCAGCGGCACGTGGCCGAGCCGGCCGAAGCGGTCGAAGCCGTCGTAGTCGGCGAGCAGCACCTCGCCGCCCCAGACCGTGCCGTCCTCGCCGTAGCCGGTGCCGTCGAAGGCGATGCCGATGACCCGCCCGGTGCCGTCCAGGCCGTGCTCGGCCATCGCCGAGGCGATGTGCGCGTGGTGGTGCTGCACGGTGCGGACCTCGCGCCCGCGGGCCTGCCGCCGCGCCCACTGCGCGGAGCGGTAGCGCGGGTGCCGGTCGGCGGCCAGCAGCTCCGGTCGGACCCCGGTGACGGCCGCCAACTGGGCCACCGCGCGGCCGAATCCGGCGAGGGTCGCCAGGTCGTCCATGTCGCCGACGTGCCCGGAGGGCCAGGCGGTGCGCCCCTCGGCCAGCGCGAAGGTGTTCTTGAGGTCCCCGCCGACCGCGAGCACCGGGCGGACGTCCACCGGCAGCGGCACCGGCAGCGGCGCGTAGCCGCGCGAGCGGCGCACCGGCAGCACCTCGCCGTCCACCACCCGCACCACCGAGTCGTCGCAGGGCACGTGGATCGGCCGGTCGTGCGCCAGCCAGCCGTCCACCAGCGGGGCGAGGCGGTCCAGCGCCTCGGCGTCGTCGGTGACGATCGGCTCGCCGGACAGGTTGCCGCTGGTCATCACCAGCACCCGCGGCCCGTCCGGGTCGCCGGGCAGGCCGAGCAGCAGCCGGTGCAGCGGGGTGTACGGCAGCATCACGCCGAGGTCGGGGCAGCGCGGGGCGACGCCCTCGGCGATCCCGGGGGCACCGGGCCGGCGGCGCAGCAGCACGATCGGCCGGGCGGCGGACTCCAGGGCGGCCCGTTCGGCCTCCCCGACCCGGGCCAGCGCGGCCGCCTCGGCGGCCGAGGAGGCCATCACGGCGAAGGGCTTGTCGCCGCGGCGCTTGCGCCGCCGCAGTTCGGCCACCGCGGCGGCACTGCCCGCGTCGCAGACCAGGTGGTAGCCGCCGAGGCCCTTGACGGCGAGCACCGCGCCCTCGGCGAGCAGCCGGCGGGCGTCCTCCGACGCGGCCGCTCCGCGCAGCCCGGCCCGCCCGGGCACGGTGAGCGAGAGCTCGGGCCCGCAGGCGTGGCAGCAGATCGGCTGGGCGTGGAAGCGCCGGTCGGACGGGTCGGTGTACTCGCGCTCGCAGTCCGTGCACATCGGGAAGCCGGCCATGGTGGTGGCGGCCCGGTCGTAGGGCAGTGCGGTGACGATGGTGAACCGCGGCCCGCAGTTGGTGCAGGTGATGAACGGGTGGCGGTGCCGCCGGTCGGCCGGGTCGGCGAGTTCGGCCAGGCAGTCGGCGCAGGTCGCGGTGTCCGGTGGGATCAGGGTGCGGCTGCCGCCGCCGCCCGTGGACGGCACGATGGCGAAGCCGTCCGCGCCGGTCGCCTCGATCGGCTCGTGGAGCACCGAGACCACCCGGGCCAGCGGGGGCGCGTCGTCCGCGATCCGCCGGCAGAACGCCGCGACGGCGTTCGGCAGGCCCTCGACCTCGGCGAGCACGCCCTCGCCGGTGTTGGTGACGTGCCCGGCGAGCTTCAGCTCCGCGGCGAGCGAGTGCACGAACGGGCGGAAGCCCACGCCCTGGACGATCCCGCCGACCCGGACGAGCCGCCGTTCGACGGCGGGCGCCTGCGGCGCGGCGGTCACGAGGCGGCCGGCGGCAGCGCCGGTTCCCGGTGCGGGTGGCCGTGCCCGTGCCCGTGCTCGTGACCGTGGTCGGGCCCCGTCCCGGGCGCGTGGTCGTGGTCGGGCTGCGCGGCCGGCGGACCGTGACGGTGCCCGGCGCTCGGCACGCCCATCACCGGCCGGTGCACGGGAGCGCCCTCCAGCACGGCGGTGGCCCGGTCGAGCAGCAGCCCGACGCCCTGCCCGGTGCGCGCCGAGGTGAACAGCACCTCCACGCCCGGGTTGACCCGCTCGACGTGCGCGAGGAAGGCCCGCCGGTCGAAGTCCACGGCCGCGGCCAGGTCCGCCTTGGTCACCACCACGAGGTTCGCCAGCCCGAACGCCGTCGGGTACTTCAGCGGCTTGTCCTCACCCTCGGTCACCGAGGCCAGCGCCACCCGCAGGCTCTCCCCGAGGTCGTACGAGGCCGGGCAGACCAGGTTGCCGACGTTCTCCACGAACAGCAGCCGGGTGTCCGCGGGCAGCCAGCCGTCCAGGTGGCGGGCCAGCATCGCCGCCTCCAGGTGGCAGAGCCCGTCGGTGAGCACCTGCTTCACCGGGGCGCCCGAACGGGCGAGGCGCAGCGCGTCGTTCTCGGTGGCGAGGTCGGCGGTGAGCGCGGCGGCGGCCGTCCCGCGCCGCCCGGCGAGCACCAACTCGGCCTCCAGCAGGGCGGTCTTGCCGCTGCCGGGGCTGGAGAGCAGGTTCACCGCGACGGTGCCGCGGGCGGCGAGCGCCTCGCGCAGCTGGTGGGCGGCGTCCTCGTTGCGGGCCAGCACGGCCTGCTGGAGGTCGACAACTCGGCACATGGCGTCAGCCTTCCTGGTCTGCGTACGCCGGACGGTCCGCCCAGCGGACGCTGCGGATCTGCAGCTCCCGCCCGGTCAGCAGCTCGGTGGCCGCGCCGTCGCCGCAGCCGGGGCAGGTGAGTTCGGGCGGCATCCCGACCGCCCAGCCGGTGCCGCAGGCGCCGCACCGGGCCCGCGCCGGCACCGGTTCGGTGATCAGCTCGGCGCCCTCCAGGACCGTTCCGGAGCAGGCGAGTTCGAAGCAGAAGTGCAGCGAGTCCGGGACCACGCCGGCCAGTTCGCCGACCTGCAGCAGCACCGACTCGACGCGGTCGGCGCCCTCGGGGACGGCCTGCACCACCTGGTCCACCACGGCCATGGCGATCGACATCTCGTGCATCGGCACCCCGCTTTGCGCCTGGAGGCGGTGACCGGACGGTCGGGCACCATTACAGGCCGCGGCCCCGGGGTGCGGGGTGCGCCGCGCCGTGGACGCGGCGCCCGCTACGCCATTCGCAGCACCGGCCCGCGGTCACATCTGCCGGATCTTCAGGTACCGCTTGAGGTCCGGCAGGCTCTGCACGAAGACCGCCACGGCGGCGGCGCTGAGCAGGACGATCAGGAACTTGCGCATGAGGGTGCCTCTCTGTCGGTGGTACGGCTTCGGTCGGACGGTGCGGCGGCGGCGCCCGGATCGGCGGGGCCGCCGTCCAGCAGCCGGAGGATCACGTCGACGGCCTCGTCGACGGCCGCGGCGACCGGGGCGCTGAGCCCCATGCCCTCCTCGACCGTCTCCGGCTCGCAGCCGACCACGAACACCTGCCGCGGCGGGCTGCCGCCGGTGCCGGCGGCGAGCGTGGCGAGCAGCGACAGCACCGCGTCCGGGCCCATCCGGTGGCCGTCCAGCGCGGGTGCCTGCGGTTCGACCGCCCCGGGCGCGGGCGCCTCCAGCAGGTACACCGTGCCGGGCGTGCCGCCGCGCTCGGTGGCGTCCACCAGGACGAGCGTGTCGTAGCCGTCCAGCAGTCGGTACGCGAGGTGCACGCCGCGCACCCCGATGTCGGCCGCCTCGACGCCCTCGGGCAGCTGCCGCCCGGTCAGTCGGCGGACGGCCTCGACGCCGAAGCCGTCGTCGCCGAGGAAGACGTTGCCGACCCCGGCGACCAGGACCCGGGGTGCCGTCCCGCTGCCGTCCGTCACGTCTCCTCCACCGGGGCGAGTTCGTCGGGCTGGAAGTACAGGAAACGGCCCTGGGCGCGCCACAGGTCGGCGCCCGGGTCGCCGTCGACGGTGACCGCGACGTGCACCGCGCCGTCCACGTCCTGCAGGACGGCCTCGACCAGGGCGGTGCGGCCCTGCAGGAAGAGGTCCTGGGCGTCACTGCGGCGCCGGCCGGGGCGCAGCACCACCCGGTCGCCCGCGCCGACCGCCCGGCCGTCGATCCGCACCCGGTCGGTGGCCGGGTCCACCCCGGGGTCGCCGCCCGGGTCCCACCACGGCGTGTCCGGCCGGACCCCGGGGACGTCGGCCCCGGCGGGCGGACCGTCGGTCACCTCGCGCAGCGCCCGGACGGCGCCGTGCAGCCGCTCCATCACCTCCGGGGGCAGCGAGTCCGCCAGGTCGACGGCGGCGCCGGCCCGGTCGTCGGTGCCGCGCGCCTCGCGCTTCTCCTGCTCGGTCAGCGCGGAGGTGCGCAGCGCGAGGATCTCGTCGATCTCGGTGCCGTCGTACAGCGCACCGGGGCTCTCCGGGGCGACCTGCGGGTGGTCCTCCAGGATGATCGGCGAGGAGAGCACCACGTCGGCGCGGCCGTCGTCGCCGGCGAGCACCGGCCAGGTGCGCAGGTTCCGGCACTCGGCGACGGCGTCCTTCGCCCACTCGGGCGGATCGGTCATCGAGACGAAGGAGCCGCTGTCCAGGCCGAGCAGCAGGTGCGCGGAGACCAGCGCGTGCGGCAGGGCCTGTTCGCGGCCGTCGCCGGGCCCGGCGGTCCAGGCGGTGGTGTTCTCCACGACGGCGCGCAGCCGGTAGGCGGCGTAGGGGCCGGGCAGCGGCTGCAGCCGGACCCGCAGCACCCCGTCGACCTGGGCGCAGCGGCGGACGGTGCGGCCGACGGTGCGCTCGCCGT
Organism: Kitasatospora sp. NPDC093679; assembly: GCF_040683455.1. Lineage (NCBI taxonomy): Bacteria > Bacillati > Actinomycetota > Actinomycetes > Kitasatosporales > Streptomycetaceae > Kitasatospora > Kitasatospora sp. NPDC093679. The sequence continues at coordinate 4,179 of NZ_JBFBDW010000048.1, read as the reverse complement.
CGCGGACGGACTCGATCTCGGTGCGGGCCGGGCAGTGGACGGGCACCAGGACCTCGCCGGCGAGCAGCTCCTCGACGGTGGCGGACATCTCCACGCGTTCCTCGGCGCCCTCGTCCCAGGCGGTGAGCACCCGGTCGGAGAGCTCCAGCGCCTCGGTGTCCTCGTGGCCGCCGTCCTCGCGCAGCCGCTGCACGGTGCGGCGCTGGACGCGCAGGAAGCGAAGTTCGGCCGTCAGGGTGGCGCCGTGGCGCGGCTCCACGAGCAGTTCGGTGTGCTGGTCCGGGTGCTCGCCGGCACCCTCGCCGTAGCCCGGCGGCACCAGGACGCCGAACTGCCAGCGCAGCCGGTTCTTCGCGGAGGACGCCCGGTACGGGTAGAGCACGTAGCCCTCGAACAGCACGGCGTCGGCGATCTGCCGGGCGCCGGCGAACCGCTCGGCGGCGGGGCGGACGGCGGTCATCGCGCACCCTCCCGGGCCAGGGCGGGCTCCTCGGCGGGTCCGCGGGCGGGGGCCGGCCCGTCGGCGGCCGCCAGCAGCGCGCGCACGGTGGCCTCCCAGGAGGGCAGGCCGTGCCGGGAGCGGTAGGCGAGCAGCTCGTCCATGGCGTCCTTGGGCAGCCGCAGCCAGCCGCAGCCGGGGAAGTGCTGCTCCATCATCTCCCGCCACACCCGCACCGGGAGCTTCACCCGGGTCTCCTTGTGCCAGGGCACGGGCTGCACGCCGAAGCCGTCCTCGCCGGTGAAGACCGTGCCGGAGAACAGCATCAGCAGCGGCACGTCGCCGTCCTCCAGCGAGGCGAGGTAGCGGGTCGCGGCGATGTCCAGGTCGTAGGTGCACGGCACGGGCAGCTCCACGTCGGTGCTGCCGGTGAAGCCCGGCACCAGCAGCGGGACCTGCGCGAACTGGACGGGGTTGAGGCTGGTGCCCCAGCGGGACCGTTCGCCGAACAGGTCGCCGAGCCGCTCGGCCTCGCCGTCGCCGTAGCCGCGCCGGGCCGGCTCGATGCGCAGTTGGCAGCGGAGCGCCAGGGCGTGCACCCGGGCGCCGGCGGAGCCGATCCGCAGCCGGAATAGCAGGGTCGGCCCGGCGGCGTACCGGTCGCCCTGCACCCCGGTGCAGTCGAAGGTCAGGTCACAGGTCGTCACGCGGTGTCCTCGGTCAGGGGCCGGGCGAGGCCGGCGAGGCGGTCGAAGAAGCCCTCCAGCTCGGCGCGGGCGGTCTGGCCGCCGTCGAAGCCCTGCCAGTGCAGCCGCATCCGCCCGACCAGCTCGTAGCAGGCGTCGACCGGCACCAGGTGGCAGGTCGTCACGCCGCCCGCGCGGCGCAGCAGCAGCGCCTCGACGTCCGGTTCCAGCAGGGCCGCGAGCCGGGTGCGGTCGAGCACGGCCTGCCAGGTGCTCGGGTCGAGCTCGCTCTCGGCGGGGCCGGCGGGGCTGGGGTAGAGCGCGACCAGCCGGTCCAGTGCGGAGTTGCGGAGGAAGAAGACGGTGGAGACCGGGATCTGCAGCGCCTCCCAGTCCGCGTCGTCCACGCCGTGCGCCGGGTCGACCAGGTAGCGGCGGGGCACACCGCGGTAGCGGCCGCCGGCCGCCCCCGGGCGGTCGAAGAGCATGGCGCACGCCGGGCAGGCGCAGGCCAGCGCGCGCTGCGCGGTGTCGGCGAGGTGCCGGTGCTCGGGTGCCAGCGCGGTGCCGCAGAAGGCGCAGCGCTCCGGACGGGGCGCCGCAGGTGCGCGCAGCCGGCGCAGCACCGCGGCGCCCGCGCCCGGGGCGTCGGTCGGGGACGTGGTCATCCGGCGTCCGCCCCCACCGGCGGCCGGCGGCCGATCTGCAGCAGCGCGGGCTGCGGGGCCGCCTTCTCCAGCCGGACCTCCGTCACCTCGGGCGCGTAGCAGGCGAACGCCGTCTCCAGGTCGCGCCGCAGCGCGTCCTCGCAGCCGCAGCCGCAGCCGCCGGGGACGGTGCGCAACCGGACCGACCCGGCCTCCGCGGCGTACCCGATCAGCTCGGCCGGGCGGCCCGGCAGCGAGCGCAGCGCCCGCCGGATCCGCTGCTGGACGCTCTCCGGGTGGAGTTCGTGCAGCACCAGCAGCCCGGAGACCACCTGGTCGTCGAGCAGGGCGGCCGGCAGCGGGGCCGTCCCGTCCGCGCCGAGCAGGGCGACGATCCGGGCGAGGCCCTCGCCGTAGAACGCCATCAGCTCGCGGACGAGGTCCTCGGCCGCGGCGACGGCCGCCCCGTCCGCCTCGCCGGCCAGCCGGTCCAGGACCTCCTGGACCCGCCGGCCGGCCGTCTCCGCGGTCATCAGGCCAGTCCGCTCAGGCCGGTGGGGACGTGCATCTTCTGCACCGTGCGGCCGTCACCGACGTACATGTGCACGCCGCAGGGCAGGCACGGGTCGAAGCTGCGCACGGCCCGCATGATGTCGATGCCCTTGAAGTTCTCCGGGGAGTTCTCCTCGAAGATCGGCGTGTTCTGCACCGCGTCCTCGTACGGGCCGGGCGTGCCGTAGCTGTCGCGGACGCTGGCGTTCCACGGGGTCGGCGGGTACGGGTGGTAGTTGGCGATCTTGCCGTCGCGGATCACCATGTGGTGCGAGAGGACGCCGCGGACGGCCTCGGTGAAGCCGCAGCCGATCGACTCGTCCGGCACCTCGAACTTCTCCCAGGTCTGGGTGCGCCCGGCGCGGACCTCCTCCAGCGCCTTCTCGGCGAAGTGCAGGGCGCAGGCCGCGGCGTAGGCCTGGAAGTAGGTGCGGGCGCGGTTGCGCTCCAGCGCGTTGGACCACTGCGGGATCTTCCACTCGAAGGTGGTCTCCGGCTTGGTCATGGTCTTCGGCAGGTTGATGACGACGCTGTGGCCGGTGGCCTTCACGTAGCCGATGTCGACCAGGCCGGAGAGAGCGGTGGACCACAGGCGGGCGATCGGGCCGCCGCCGGTGTCCAGGGCGAGGTGGTCCTTGCCGTCGAACCAGCGCGGCGACATCACCCAGCTGTACTTGTCGTCGAAGTTCCGCTTCTGCGGCTGGGGGATGGTGTGCTGGTTCCACGGGTGCCGCGGGTCGACCGGGTTGCCGAGCGGGTCGTGGGTGACGAAGAGCTCCTGCCCCTCCCAGTCCTGGTAGTAGGAGCTGCCGAGCAGGATCCGGATGCCCAGGTTGATCTGGGTGAGGTCGTTGGTGACGAGCTTCCCGTCGACGACCACGCCCGGGGTGACGAACATCCGCCGGCCCCAGTCCGTCATGTTGCGGTACGTGAAGTCGCAGTGGTCCGGGTCGTTGAGGCTGCCCCAGCAGCCGAGCAGGATGCGGCGGCGGCCGACCTCCTCGTAGCCGGGCAGGGCCTCGTAGAAGAAGTCGAAGAGGTCGTCGTGGAGCGGGACGACGCGCTTCATGAACTCCACGTAGCGCATCAGCCGGCTGAGGTAGTCGGTGAAGAGCTGCACGCTGGCGACCGTGCCGACGCCGCCCGGGTAGAGCGTGGAGGGGTGCACGTGGCGGCCCTCCATCAGACAGAACATCTCCCGGGTGTAGCGGCTGACCTGCAGCGCCTCGCGGTAGAACTCGCCCTCGATGGGGTTGAGCGAGCGCATGATGTCGGCGATCGTCCTGTACCCGTGCTCGGCGGCGTGCGGCGCCTCGGTGCGTTCGGCGCGCTCCAGCACGCCCGGGTTGGTCTCGCGGACCATCTTCTCGCAGTAGTCGACCCCGACCAGGTTCTCCTGGAAGATGTTGTGGTCGAACATGTACTCGGCGGCCTCGCCGAGGTTGATGATCCACTCGCCCAGGTGCGGGGGCTTCACCCCGTACGCCATGTTCTGCGTGTAGACCGAACAGGTGGCGTGGTTGTCGCCGCAGATGCCGCAGATCCGGCTGGTGATGAAGTGCGCGTCGCGCGGGTCCTTGCCGCGCATGAAGACGCTGTAGCCGCGGAAGACCGACGAGGTGCTGTAGCACTCCGCGACCTTCTTCTGCTTGAAATCGATCTTCGTGTGGATGCCCAGGCTGCCCACGATCCGGGTGATCGGGTCCCAGGACATCTCCATCAGGCCGTCGCCGGTCGGCTTCGCTGTCGTCGCCATCGGGAGTGTGTGCCCTTCGTCGTTGCGTCGGGGGGACGGGCGGACGCCGCGTGCCGACGGCACGCGGCGAACGGGGACGGTCACCAGGGGGTGCCGTAA
>NZ_JBFBDW010000047.1:0-62367 GCF_040683455.1 Kitasatospora sp. NPDC093679 | reverse complement strand
CCCCGCCGCAGCTCCGGCCGCGGCCCCGGCCCCGGCCGCGGCCCCGGCCGCGGACGCCGCTCCGGCCGCCGCCCCGGCGGGCGGCGCCACCCCGGTGCTGCTGCCCGCGCTCGGCGAGTCCGTGACCGAGGGCACCGTCACCCGCTGGCTGAAGGCCGAGGGCGACACCGTCGAGGTCGACGAGCCGCTGCTCGAGGTCTCCACCGACAAGGTCGACACCGAGATCCCGTCGCCGGTCGCCGGCACCCTGGTGAAGATCCTCGTCGGCGAGGACGAGACCGCCGAGGTCGGCGCCCAGCTCGCGCTGATCGGTGCCGCCGGTGCCGTCGCCGCCACCCCCGCCCCGGCCGCTCCGGCCCCGGCTCCGGCCGCTCCGGCTCCGGCCCCCGTGGTCGAGGCCCCGGCCGCCGCCCCGGCTCCGGCCGCCCCGGCGCCCGCCCCCGTGGCCGCCCCCGCCCCGGCCGCTCCGGCGCCCGCTCCGGTGGCTGCTCCGGCCCCGGTCGCCACCGCCCCGGCCCCGGCCGCTCCGGCCGCGGACAACGGCGACGCCTACGTGACCCCGCTGGTGCGCAAGCTCGCCGCCGAGCACGGCGTGGCCCTGTCGGCCGTGTCCGGCAGCGGCGTCGGCGGCCGCATCCGCAAGCAGGACGTGCTGGCCGCCGCCGAGGCCGCGAAGGCCGCCCAGGCCGCGCCCGCCGCCGCTGCCCCGGCCGCCGCCCCGAAGGCCGCCGCCGCGCCGTCCGCGCTGCGCGGCCAGACCGTCAAGATGACCCGCATGCGCAAGGTCATCGGCGACAACATGATGAAGGCCCTGCACGAGCAGGCGCAGCTCACCAGCGTGGTCGAGGTGGACGTCACCAAGATCATGTCGCTGCGCGGCAAGGCCAAGGACTCCTTCCTCGCCCGCGAGGGCGTGAAGCTGTCCCCCATGCCGTTCTTCGTCAAGGCCGCCGCCCAGGCGCTGAAGGCCCATGCGGTCATCAACGCCCGGATCAACGAGGCCGAGGGCACCATCACCTACTTCGACACCGAGAACATCGGTATCGCGGTGGACTCGGAGAAGGGTCTGATGACCCCGGTCATCAAGGGTGCGGGCGACCTCAACATCGCCGGCATCTCCAAGAAGACCGCCGAGCTGGCCGACAAGGTGCGCGGCAACAAGATCACTCCGGACGAGCTGTCCGGCGCGACCTTCACCATCAGCAACACCGGCTCGCGCGGTGCGCTGTTCGACACCGTCATCGTGCCGCCGAACCAGGCCGCGATCCTGGGCATCGGCGCCACCGTGAAGCGCCCGGTCGTCATCGAGGCCGACGGCGGCACCGCCATCGGCATCCGCGACATGACCTACCTGTCGCTCTCCTACGACCACCGCCTGGTGGACGGCGCGGACGCCGCCCGCTACCTGGTGGCCGTGAAGGAGATCCTCGAGGCCGGCGAGTTCGAGGTCGAGCTCGGCCTGTAAGGACCGCGCCGCACCCCGCGGACGCACGCACGGCGGACCCCCGCCCCGGGACACCGGGGCGGGGGTCCGCCGTTCGCTCTCGACACCGGCGGGCCCTTCGGCTCGGGGCGGGGTCCGTCGTTCGCCCGCCCGCCTCCGGCCCGCTCCGGCACCGACGCCCGGGGCGGGGGTCGGTGCCTGCGCGCCCCCGGCGGTCCGCTCCGCCCCTCACCGTCGCGCCTCGCATGCATTGGCCGGGGTGAGCGTGGATGCTGGAGCGGTGATGTACGAGACGGACTTCTGGCAGCTGATCGACGACACCCGCGAGGCCGCGGCGGGAGACCCGGACGACCAGGCCGACGCGCTGGTGGACCGGCTGGCGCAGCTCACCCCGGACGACGTCGTCGACTTCGCCCGGCTGTTCGAGGCTCGCTTCCAGCGCGCCTTCACGACCGAGCTGTGGGCCGCCGCGCACCTGATGCTGGGCGGCGCCTCCGCGGACGACTTCGACTTCTTCCGGTGCTGGCTGATCGGCCAGGGCCGCGAGGTGTACGAGCACGCGGTGCACGAGCCGGACGAACTGGCCGTGCTGGTGCCCGACTTCGACGAGGAGGAGGACGGCGAGGCCGAGGACCTCGGCTACGCCGCCGACGAGGCGCACGAGCAGCTGACCGGGCTGCCGCTGCCCGACCTGGGTCTGGCACCGCAGGACGACCCGGAGGGCGCGCCGTTCGACTTCGAGGACGACGGCATCATGGCCAAGCGCTTCCCCCGGCTGTGGGAGCGCTTCGGGCGGTGAGGCGGGCACGGCCCGCCCGGCGGGGGGCGGCGGACCGGCCGACGTGACGGACCCGACCGGCACCGCGGTGCCGGCCGGGGGCGGGTCAGGCGCCGCTGCCCGAGGTGGTGGAGCGGATGCCGCTGACGATCGCGTCGATGGTGCCGAACGGGGGCGCCTGCGGGTCGTCGTCCACGCCGCCGTGCAGCAGCACGAAGCCGCTGCCGCGGGCGTCCGGCACGGCCACCATCAGCACGTAGCCGGCGGCGCCCTGCTTCGGCGTGACGTGCCAGCGCACCGCGTAGCCGATGGCGCCCGCGACCACGATCGGCCCGGAGGCCATCTCCTCGTGGCCGGTGAGGTCGCCGAAGATCCGCGGGGCGTACTCGGCCATCTGGGCCTTCGCGACCGTGGCCGCGTCGGTCCCGGGCACCGACACCGTCTCGACCGAGAACTGGCCGCGGATGCACTGCGACTCCATGCCGCAGTCGTACGGGCCGGTGACCTCGTAGACGGCGCTCGCGCCGCTGCTGGCGTGCACCGTCCAGCCGGTGGGCCGCGGCACGCGCCAGCCGTGCACCACGTCGGTCATCGTGCTGCCGGCCAGCGGCGGCGTGCTGGTGCGCGGGCTGGGACTGGTGCGCGGCAGGCTCGGGCTGGTCCGCGGGGAGGCGGAGAAGCTCACCGGCGGCGGTGCCGTGACCACCGGCGGATCGTCGTCGCCGCCCGAGGCCACCAGCACCGCGGCGGCCACCACGGCGAGGGCCAGCACGCCGCCGGCGATGCCGATGATCAGGCCGTTGCGGTTCTTCGGTCCGGTCGCCGTCGACGGGTAGGCGTACGGCGGGCCGGGCTGCGGGTAGCCGTACTGCCCCGGCTGCTGCTGCGGGTAGCCGTACCCGGGCTGCGGGACGGCCTGGCCGCTCCAGGCCTGGGTCGGGGCGTCGGCGATCTGCGCGGGCTGCGGGGCCGCGGCGGACTGGGCGGCCCGGACCTCGGCGGTCCAGGCGTTGCCGTCCCACCAGCGTTCCTGCGCGGTGCCGCCCGGCCCGGGCTCCGGGACCGGGTACCAGCCGGGAGGAATCGATGTGCTCACGGCCGTACGGTACCGGTCCCGGGGCACGGCCCGGCAGGGGAGGCAAGGTCACGACTTGGACCGGCCGGGTGCCGGCTGCCCCTGACGGGACGTCAGTCGACCAGCGGACGGCCCATCCAGACGTCGTCCACGTAGGCGCCGTCCAGCAGGAACTCCTCGCGCAGCACGCCCTCCACCGTGAAGCCGCAGCGCTCGTACAGGCGGCGGGCCGGGGTGTTGTGGCCGAGCACCCGCAGGGTGATCCGGCGGGCCCCGGCCGCGGCGGCGGCCGCGCAGGCGGCCTCGACCAGCGCCCGGCCGACGCCGTGGCCGCGGGCGCCGTGGTCGACGGCGAGGCCCTGGATCTGGCGGACGTGTCGGTTGCTGTCGAGCGGGGTCGGCACGGCCTGGCGCACGTACCCGACGACGCGGCCCCCGAGTTCGGCCACCAGGTAGCCGTCGGGGGTGTGCCGCTCGTCGAAGAAGGCGGTGCCCTCGGCGCGGCGCGGGGCCACCTCGCTGAGGACGGACCAGACGGCGCGGTCGAGGGCGGCGAGTTCGGCGTCGTCCTCGGCGCGGGCGGTACGGATCGTCAGGTCGTCGGACGGCATGACGGTCATGGTAGGGCGTGATAGGGGCGTGGGCGCCCGGGGCTGCGGGGACGGGCGGGGGCGATGCGGCCTTCCGGCTTGTCCGGCGCTGCGCGCCCCCTGGGGGTGACCTTGGGCGACGGGCATGTGGGACGGGGGTGGGGGTGGGGCGCGACGGCGTTCCGGTCCGTGCGGTCCGGCGCGCCCCGGATGGTGGGCGTCCGGTGGGCGGGGAGCTGGGAGGATGGGGGCATGCGCATCGCGGTGACGGGTTCCACGGGTCTGATCGGTTCCGCTCTTGTCCGCTCGCTGCTCGCGGACGGGCACGAGGTGGTACGGCTGGTGCGGCAGCGCAGCCGGGTAGGGCGGCAACCGGACGGGACGGTCGGGGTCGGCTGGAACCCCCGTCTGCTGCAGATCGACGCGGCCGGGCTGGAGGGCACCGACGCGGTGGTGCACCTGGCCGGCGCCGGGGTCGCGGACCGGCGGTGGACGCAGGCGTACCGGCAGGAGATCCGCGACAGCCGGGTGCTGGGCACGGAGACCGTGGCGGGTGCGCTGGCGAAGCTCAAGCGGCCGCCGAGGGTCCTGGTGAGCGCGTCCGCGGTCGGCTACTACGGCCAGACCGGCGACCGGGTCGTCGACGAGGACTCGCCCGCCGGGGACGACTTCCTGGCCCGGGTGTGCGTCGAGTGGGAGGCCGCAGCCCGGCCCGCGGAGGACGCCGGGATCCGGGTGGTGCACCCGCGCACCGGCCTGGTGCTGTCCGCGCGCGGCGGTGCGCTCGGCCGGATGCTGCCGCTGTTCCGGCTGGGGCTGGGCGGCCGGCTGGGGTCGGGCGGGCAGTACTGGAGCGTGCTGTCGCTGGCGGACGAGGTGGCCGCCATGCGGTTCCTGATCGACCGTGCGGAGATGTCCGGCCCGGTCGACCTCACCGGTCCGCGCCCGGTGACCAACGCGGAACTGACGGAGGTCCTCGGGCGGGTGCTGGGGCGGCCGACGGTGCTGGCGGTGCCGGAGTTCGCGCTGAAGACGGTGCTCGGCGAGATGGCCGTCGAGGTGGTGGGCAGCCACCGGGTGCTACCGGAGCGGCTGTTGGCGGCCGGCTTCCGGTTCCGGCACCCGGACGCGGAGTCGATGGTGCGGGCGGCCCTGCTGGGCTGAAGGACCCGCGCGGGAACCGGGCGGGAGACGGGTGGGAACCGGGCAGGAGACGGGCAGGACTGAGAGGGTCCGGTTCCGGGTAAGCGCCGTCGTACGTGGGGCGGACCCGGTCCGCCCACCGGGCGCACAGGGGCGCACGGTTGCAGACGGAGGGCGCGCCGTCGCGCCCTCCGTGACCGTGCGCGCCCGGCGCCGCCGGATCGCCGCTGGTCCGGCGCACGCTCGGTGACCGGGCCCCTCCGCAGTGCCACCACGACCCGGCGGCCGGACCCGATTCCACCGACCGCGCCGGTCTGATCAGCACATTGACGGGGCATCACGTTTGACGGACCGTACCCGGCACCCCGCTGCCCGCCTCGGCCGGAGCTCCACGGGCCCGGCCGCCGCCGCGCGGGCCCGGAGGCCGCCGTCAGGGAGGGAGCACACCCGTGCCCGCATACGACTTCATCCGCCGTTCCCGCCAGCCGTCCGACCCGGACGTGGTCGTGGTCGGTGCCGGCCTCGCGGGCCTGGCCGCCGCCCGCGCGCTGACCGGACAGGGCCTCAGCGTCCAGGTCCTGGAGGCCGCCCGGCGCATCGGCGGCCGGATGGCCTCGGACGAGCTGGACGGATTCCGGCTCGACCACGGCATCCACCTGCTCAACACCGACCACCCGGAACCGGCCCGCCGGCTCGACCTCGACCGGCTGGACCTGCGCCCGCTGGCCCCGGGCGTCCTGGTGCACAGCGCCGGCCGCCGCTACCGGGCGGGCGTCCCCCAGCAGGCCGCCGGACGCGGGGCGCTCGGCGGGGCACTGGGCAGCCCGCTCGAACGGGCCCGGCTGGCCGCCTCGCTGAACCGGCTCGCCGCCACGCCCGTCCCCCGGCTGCTCGCCCGGCCGGAGACCACCGCGGCCCGCGCGCTGGCCGACCGCGGCCTCGGCGGGCGGACCGTCGACGGCTTCCTGCGGCCGCTGCTGGGCGCCCTGCTGGCCGACCGCTCGCTGACCACCAGCAGCCGGGTGGCCGACCTGGTGCTGCGCTCCTACGCCCGGGGCCGGCTCTGCCTGCCCGCCGACGGGACGGCCTCGGTGCCCGCACAGCTGGCCGAGGGGCTGCCGGCCGGCACGGTGCGGACCGGGGTGGCGGTCACCGCGGTGTCCGCGGACGGTGTGGAGACCGCCCGGCACGGCCGGGTGGGCGCGCAGGCCGTGGTGCTGGCCTGCGACGCCCGCTCCGCGACCGCGCTGCTGCCCGGGCTGCGGCTGCCGGACTTCCACCCGGTGACCACGTACTTCCACGCGGCGGACCGCTCGCCGCTGGGCGAGCCGGCGCTGCTGCTGGACGCCGACCGGTCCGGGGTGTCGCACACGCTGGTGCTCAGCGACGTGCACCCCTCGTACGCGCCTGCCGGGCGGGCGCTGGTGGCGACCACGGTGCTGGGCCGGCGAGGCTACGACATCGGCGGCCCGGCCGGTTTCGAGCCGGTGGTGCGCCGGCGGCTGGCCGAGCTGTACGGCACGTCCACCGCCGGGTGGGAGTTCCTGAGCGTCCGCCACGCCCCGGACGCGGTGCCGGCGATGCCCGCCCCGCACCACTTCCGGCGGTCGGTACGGGTGCTGGCCGGGCTGTACGTGTGCGGCGACCACCGGGACACCAGCAGCCTGCAGGGCGCCCTGGTGTCCGGACGCCGGGCCGCGCAGGCGGTGCTGCGCGACCTCGGGCTGGAGACGGCGGTGCGGGCCTCCGACGTGGCGGCCTGACCGTGCCCGTCCGGCGGCCCGCCGTCGTGGCGGGCCGCCGGACGGCGCTCAGATCACCCCGGCCTGGCGGGCGGCCTCCTCGAAGGCCCGCACGGTCGGGGTGGCCCGGTAGGGGGCGAGGCGGCGGTGGAAGTCCCGCAGGTACTCCACCGTGCGGGCGGAGCGCATCTCGCCGGCGGCGCGCAGCGACTCGCCCGCCATCGTGCAGGACTCCTCGACCTCGCCCATGCCGAGCCGCGAGGTGGCCAGCACCAGGCGGCAGAGGATCCGGCTGCGGGCGTAGGCGGGGGCGCGCAGCCGCAGCGACTTCTCGGCGTGCTGGGCGGCGGGCCGCCACTGCTGCAGGTCCCGGTAGCAGTGCGCGAACTCGTCGGCCAGCTGGGCCTCGTCGAAGTAGCGCGACCAGGACGGCGCCTCGTCGCCCGGCCGGGCGGTGGCCAGCGCCCGTTCACAGCGGACCATCGCCGCGGTGCAGGCGCGGACGTCGCCGAGCAGCGCGTGGCCGCGGGCCTCGGCGGCGTGCATCAGCGCCTGGACGACCGGGGCCGCCGTGGTGCCGACGCCCTGCTGGGCGACCCGGGCGAGCTGGATCGCCTCCCGGCCGTGGCCGAGGTGGACGGCCTGCTGGCTCATGGTGGTGAGCACGAAGCCGCCGAGCACGCGGTCCCCCGCGGCCTGGGAGAGCCGCAGCGACTGGACGAAGTACCGCTGGGCGAGGCCGTGCGCGGCGATGTCGAAGGACGTCCAGCCGGCCAGCCTGGTGAGGTCGGCGACGGCGCCGAACAGCGCCCGGCCGATCTGCTCGCCGTAGCGGCCGCGCAGCATCGGCTCGGCCTCGCTCTCCAGGTAGCGGACCAGGGCCTGCCGGGCGTGGCCGCCGCCGTAGGCGTGGTCGAGCGCCCGGAAGAGGTCGCCGACCGCGCGGATGGCGGCGATGTCGCCGCGGCCGACCCGGACGGCCGGGCGGGAGTCCCGGCCGGGGGCGTTCTGCTCGGCGCCCTCGGTGCCGGGGAGCGGCCGGCGGGCCTGCTGCGGGACCCGTCCGGGGACGGGGCGCGCCGGGCCGCGGACGGCTCCGGCGGCGGCGGGCCGGGTGCCGGCCAGCTCCTCCGGGGGCAGCGTGGTGGCGTCCCGGGCGACCCGTTCGTCGGTGCGGCCGATCAGCCAGTCGCGGCTGGGGACGACCAGGCCGGCCGGGGTGAAGGCGATCTTGCGGAGCTCGGCGTACGGGCCGTTGTCCTTGCGCCACATGGAGGCGACGATGTCGACGGCCTCCTGCGGGGTCTCGGCGAATTCCAGCCCGGCGTAGACCGGGGCGCACGCGTCGAGGCCGACGTCCTGGGCGGTGAGGCGGCGGCCGAGCCGCCGGGTGAAGACCTCGGCGATCAGTGCCGGGGTCGCGCCGCGGGGCTGCTGGCCGCGCAGCCAGCGGGTCACCGAGGTCTTGTCGTAGCGCAGGTCGAGGCCGTGCTCCAGGCCGAGCTGGTCGACCCGGCGGGCCAGACCGGCGTGCGAGAAGCCGGACTCCTCGATGAGCGCGGCGAGTTGCGGGTTCTGGGTGCGGTGGTTCCCGGTGGCTGTCTCCACCGGGCGGTCGTCGTCTTCGTCGGACACCTGCGGAGGGGCCCCGGCCTGCACTTCGTGCGGGTCGAGCGCATCGAGCGGTCCGAACGCCGGGCTGTCGGTCACAGGCCGTTGGGGCATGTCAGTCAACACCTCTCGAGCGCCGCTCCGGTCCCCCCGGTTTTCGGGCGACGCCCCCTGTCGGGAATCGGCGTGACAGTAGCGAGCATTCGGGCGCTATGGGTCGATTCGGGCGTGCAATCCTCCGAACGGGTGATGCAAGGGCGCCCGATACGGGGAAGCGGGCGCACACGGGGTTTGGCTTGCACCACCGGTGCGCCCTGGGCCCGGCCATGGCGTCCCACCACACCTGCCGGGGCCGGCCTGTGTCGTCCGGACACATGGGAGCGGAGGCGGAGGATTCCTACCGTTCTCGGCCATGGACACCACTTCAGCCACCGCCCCGCCGGCGGCCCTGCGGGGCCGGACGGCGCTGGTCACCGGAGCCGCCTCCGGGATCGGCCGGGCCTGCGCCGAGGCCTTCGCCGCGGCCGGCGCACGGGTGTACGTCGTCGACGTCGCCGCCGCCCCGGCCGAGGAGCTCGCCGGGCGGATCGGCGGGGTCGCCGTCGTCGCCGACCTCTCCGACCCGCAGGCGGTGGAGGCCCTGCCGGACGACGCCGACATCGTCGTCAACAACGCCGGCCTGCAGCACGTCGCCCCGCTGCACGAGTTCCCGACCGAGCGGTTCGCGCTGATCCAGCGGGTCATGGTGGAGGCGCCGTTCCGGATCATCCGCCGCACCCTGCCGCACATGTACGGGAACGGGTGGGGACGGATCGTCAACATCTCCTCGGTGCACGGGCTGCGCGCCAGCGCCTTCAAGTCGGCGTACGTGACCGCCAAGCACGGGCTGGAGGGGCTCAGCAAGACCGCCGCCCTGGAGGGCGCCCCCCACGGCGTCACCAGCAACTGCATCAACCCGGGCTACGTGCGCACCGCCCTGGTGGAGCGGCAGGTCGCCGCCCAGGCCCTGGCGCACGGCATCCGCGAGGACGAGGTGGTGGAGCAGATCATGCTCGACCGCACCGCCGTCAAGCGGCTGATCGAGCCCGACGAGGTCGCGCAGCTCGCGCTCTGGCTCTGCTCCCCGTCCGCCTCCTACATCACCGGCGCCAGCCTGCCCGTGGACGGCGGCTGGACGGCCCACTGACCCGGCCCCTCCCGGCCTCCGTCCCGCGGGCCCCCCGCCCGTACCCTCCCGCACAGCCCCTCCCCCGAGAACAGGTGACCCCATGGCCCACTCTCCCGACGTCGCGAGACCAGGCTCCCCGCTCTGGAAGGTGGTCGGCGCCAGCCTCATCGGCACCACCGTCGAGTGGTACGACTACTTCCTCTACGGCACCGCCGCCGCCCTCGTCTTCGGCAAGGTGTTCTTCCCCGACAGCGACCCGCTGACCGGCACCCTGCTCTCCTTCCTCACCTACGCCATCGGCTTCGCCGCCCGCCCGCTGGGCGCCCTGGTGTTCGGGCACTTCGGCGACCGGATCGGCCGCAAGCGGCTGCTGGTGCTGAGCCTGCTGCTGATGGGCGGCGCGACCACGCTGATCGGCTGCCTGCCGACGTACCGCCAGATCGGCGTCGCCGCGCCGCTGCTGCTCACCGCGCTGCGGCTGGTGCAGGGCTTCGCACTGGGCGGCGAGTGGGGCGGCGCGGTGCTGCTGGTCTCCGAGCACGGCGACCGGGCCCGGCGCGGCTTCTGGGCGTCCTGGCCGCAGGGCGGCGCCCCGGCCGGCAACCTGCTGGCGGCCGGCGTGCTGTCGTTGATGACGGCGACCCTCTCGGACGAGGCCTTCCTCTCCTGGGGCTGGCGGGTGCCGTTCCTGCTCTCCGCGGTGCTGGTCGCGGTCGGCCTGTGGATCCGGCTCGCGGTGGACGAGTCGCCGCTGTTCCAGCAGGCGCTCCGGGCGGCGAAGGCCCGGACGTCCGTGGAGCAGCCGCCGCTGGTCGCCGTGCTGCGCAACCACTGGCGGGACGTGCTGGTCGCCATGGGCGCCCGGATGGCGGAGAACATCTCGTACTACGTGATGACCACCTTCGTGCTGGCGTACGCGGTCGGGCACGTCCACCTGCCGAAGCAGACCGCGCTGAACGCGGTGCTGATCGCCTCCGCGGTCCAGTTCGCGCTGATCCCGCTGTTCGGCGCGCTCTCCGACCGGGTCGGCCGCAAGCCGGTGTACCTGGCCGGCGCGGTCGGCGTGGGCGTCTGGGCGTTCGTCTTCTTCGGCATGGTCGACACGAGGTCCTTCGGCGCGCTGGTCGCGGCGATCACGATCGGCCTGGTCTTCCACAGCGCGATGTACGCCCCGCAGGCGGCGTTCTTCTCCGAGCTGTTCGCCACCCGGATGCGGTACTCCGGCGCCTCGATCGGCGCCCAGTTCTCCTCGGTCGCGGCCGGCGCCCCCGCCCCGCTGATCGCCACCGCGCTGCTCAAGGACCACGGCAGCTCGACCCCGATCGCGGTGTACGTGGCGATCGCGGCCGCGATCACCGTCCTCGCGGTGCTCTGCTCCCGGGAGACCCGCGGCGAGGACCTCGCCGACACCGAGCCGGCCCGCGAGGGCGTGCCGGTCGGCTGACCCGCCGGCGCGGCCCGGGGCGACTCCCCCGCCCCGGGCCGGGCCGCTCCCGGACCGCACGGATGAATGGCACGATGGCCCGCACCATGAACGAGCCCCCCGAGAGCGCCGCCCCCGCACTGCGCCGGCTGATCGACCTGCTCGCCTCCGGCGCGGCCACCGAGGACTTCGCCGAGGTGCTCGCCGAGGCGCGCCGGCAGGGCGCGCCCGCCGCCGTCCTCGCCGAGATCGACGCCGCCGCCTGGCAGGCCCTGCGGGTGCACCGGACGCTGCGCCAGCACCGGCGTCGCGAGGCGGAACTGACGGCGCTCTTCGACACCGCCGGCGACCTCGCCGCCTCCCGCGACCTGGACGCCGTGCTGCAGGCCATCGTCCGCCGGGCCCGGATGCTGCTCGGCACCCACACCGCGTACCTCACCCTCCCCGACGAGGAGGCCGGGGACACCTACATGCGGGTCACCGACGGCTCGGTCTCCCAACTCTTCCAGACCCTGCGGCTCAGCCTCGGCGACGGCCTCGGCGGGCTGGTCGCGCAGACCGCCCGGCCGTACGCCACCCCCGACTACCGCACCGACGAGCGGTTCCACCACACCGGCACCATCGACGCCGGTGTGCTGGACGAGGGCCTGGTCGCGATCATCGGCGTGCCGCTGCTGCTCGGCGGCCGGGTGATCGGCGTGCTGTTCGCCGCCGACCGCTCCCCGCGGGCCTTCTCCCCCGACGAGGTGGCGCTGCTCTGCACCCTCGCCGCGCACGCCGCCGTCGCCCTGGACACCGCGAAGGCGCTCGCCGACACCCGGGCCGCGCTCACCGACCTCGCCGCCGCCAACCACGTCATCCAGGCGCACGCCGCCGTCGTCCAGCGCGCCGAACAGGCCCACGACCGGCTCACCGACCTGGTGCTGCGCGGCGCCGAGGCCGCCGACGTCGCCGCCGAGGTCGCCACCCTGCTCGGCGGCGAGGTCGCCGTCCACGACGGCGACGGGCACCCGCTCACCGGCCGCCCCGGCCCGGACGGCGCCGCGGGCCCGTCCCGGCACCTCGCCGACGCCTTCGCCGCCTCCCGCACCGAGGGCCGCGCGGTGCGCCGCGGCGAGGACTGGGTCTGCGCCGCCCTGGCCGGCCACGACCTGCTCGGCGGCCTCGTGCTGCGCGGCCGCGCCGACCTCGACGACGCCGACCGGCGGATCTTCGAACGGGCGAGCGTGGTCACCGCGCTGCTCCTGCTGCTGCGGCGCTCCGTCGCCGAGACGGAGAACCGCGTCCGCGGCGAGCTCCTCGCCGACCTGCTCACCGCACCCGACCGCGACCCCGCCGGCCTCACCGCCCGCGGCCGCCGGCTCGGCGTCGACCTCGGCCGCCGCTACCTCGTGCTCGTCGCCGAGGCCGACCCCGCCGACCGCTCCCGGCTCGCCGGGGCCGCCGCCCGCCACCTCTTCGGCACCCGCGGCATCAGCGCCGAGCACGGCGAGGCCGTCGTGCTGCTGCTGCCCGACGACGGCACCGCGCCCGACCGGGCCGCCGCCGACGCCGCCGAACGCCTCGCCCGGCTCGCCGGCTGCCCGGTCACCGTCGGCGCGGGCGGGCCCGCCGCGGGGCCGGCCGCGCTCGCGGCGGCGCACGGGGAGGGGGTGCGGTGCGTGCGGGCCCTGCGGGTGCTCGGGCGCGAGGGCTGCGGGGCCTCCGCCGCGGGGCTCGGCTTCCTCGGCGTCCTGCTCGGCGACGGGCACGACGTCGCGGGGTTCGTCGGGGCCGCGCTCGGCCCGCTCGTCTCCTACGACGCCCGGCGCGGGACGGAGCTGGTCCGCACCCTGCGGGCCTACTTCGACTGCGGCGGCAGCCTCACCCGGGCCAAGGACGAACTGCACGTCCACGTGAACACCGTCGTCCAGCGGCTGGACCGGATCGAGGTGCTGCTCGGGCGGGACTGGAACTCCCCCGAGCGCGCCCTGGAACTGCAGCTCGCCCTGCGCCTCCAGCTCCTCGCCGGGGCCTGACGGCGGCGGCCTCCTCGGGGGCCGAACGGCTCTTCCGGGGGCAGGCGTACAGTGACCGGGTTGGTCTCGAACGCCTGGCAAGGAGCAGCGGTGAGCGAGGACGTACGGTTCGTGACGATGGGGATCGGCGAGGGTGCCGTCCCGTACCCGGAGGCCTGGGAGGAACAGCAGCGGCTGCACGCGCTGCGCGTCGCGGACGAGATCCCGGACACCGTGCTGCTGCTGGAGCACCCGCCGGTGTTCACCGCGGGCAAGCGCACCAACCCGGAGGACTACCCGCTGGACGGCACCCCGGTGGTGCAGGTGAACCGGGGCGGCGAGATCACCTGGCACGGGCCGGGGCAGCTGGTGGGCTATCCGATCGTGAAGCTGCCGGACCCGGTCGACGTGGTGGCGTACGTGCGCCGGCTGGAGGAGGCGCTGATCCGCGCCTGCGCCGAGGTCGGGGTGGCGACCTCGCGGGTGGAGGGCCGCAGCGGGGTGTGGGTGCTCGGCGAGGACATCCCGGACGCGGTGGTGGATCCGTCGCAGGTGGTGGAGATCGGCAAGCTGACGCTGCGGATGGGGCTGCCGCTGGGGATCGATCCGCGCCTCGCCGGTCCGGAGTACGCGCCGTCGAACGCGGGGCAGCGGGGCGACGACCGGAAGCTGGCGGCGATCGGCGTCCGGGTGGCGCGCGGGGTGACGATGCACGGGTTCGCGCTGAACTGCGATCCGGACATGACCTGGTTCGACCGGATCGTGCCGTGCGGGATCCGGGACGCCGGGGTGGGGTCGCTCTCCGGTGAGCTGGCCCGGCCGTTCGGCGTGGCGGACGCGCTGCCGGTGGTGCAGAGGCACCTGGCGGAGGTCTTCGCGGAGCTGCCCGAGCCCGCGGTCGCCCGCTGAGGCGGGAATCTACCGATCAGTAGCCACGTTGCCCTGCGATTGAGGGGCAACAGGCCCGGTACAGGCGATGAAAGCACAGGCGTACCCTGGGGGTACCCCGTCTAGTTCTAGGAGTTGCACGTGTCCGCTGTCGCGCCCGACGGCAGGAAGCTTCTCCGCCTGGAGGTCCGCAACAGCGAGACCCCCATCGAGCGGAAGCCCGAGTGGATCAAGACCCGGGCGAAGATGGGCCCGGAGTACAACGCCCTGCATTCGCTGGTGAAGAAGGAGGGGCTGCACACGGTCTGCCAGGAGGCCGGCTGCCCCAACATCTTCGAGTGCTGGGAGGACCGCGAGGCCACCTTCCTCATCGGCGGTGACCAGTGCACCCGCCGCTGCGACTTCTGCCAGATCGACACCGGCAAGCCCGCCGAGTTCGACCGGGACGAGCCGCGCCGGGTCGCCGAGTCCATCGTCACCATGGACCTGAACTACGCCACCATCACCGGTGTCGCCCGTGACGACCTGGAGGACGGCGGCGCCTGGCTGTACGCCGAGACCGTCCGCCAGGTGCACGCGATGACCGCCGGCCGCGAGGCCGGCCGCACCGGTGTGGAGCTGCTGATCCCGGACTTCAACGCCGTCCCGGAGCAGCTCGCCGAGGTCTTCTCCTCCCGTCCCGAGGTGCTGGCGCACAACGTGGAGACGGTCCCGCGGATCTTCAAGCGGATCCGCCCGGCCTTCCGCTACGAGCGCTCGCTGGACGTCATCACGCAGGCCCGCGCGGCCGGCCTGGTCACCAAGTCCAACCTGATCCTCGGCATGGGCGAGACCCGCGAGGAGGTCAGCCAGGCGCTGGCCGACCTGGTCGGGGCGGGCTGCGAGCTGATCACCATCACCCAGTACCTGCGGCCCTCGCTGCGCCACCACCCGGTGGAGCGCTGGGTGAAGCCGCAGGAGTTCGTGGAGCTGCAGGAGGAGGCCGAGGAGCTCGGCTTCGCCGGTGTGATGTCGGGTCCGCTGGTGCGGTCCTCGTACCGCGCGGGCCGGCTGTACCGGCAGGCGCTGGAGCACCGCGAGCGCGCGGCGGTCTGACGCCGGCACCCGGGTCCGGCCCGGAGGGGTCCGCGCGGGGCCGTACGAGGGTCGTACCGGAAGCTTCGGGGGCGGCGGGCAGGAGCCTGCCGCCCTCCGGCGTACCTGCGGCGCGGCCGTCTTGCAGTCGTGCGGCTTTCATGCGACTTTGACCGGCAGGTCACCGATCGGTAACACCTGCGGGCGACCCTGACGGTGTCAGTCGTCCGCCGGTCCTGAGGGGAGCTGTTGAGCATGGGGGCAGTGAGCGGAGTGCAGCGCGGCCTGTTGCCGGCGCGGATGCCGTCGGTGGGCGGCGCCCTGCGCTACGCCGAGAGCGTGCTGCTGGCCGGCGGCCAGCGGCAGGCCCGCCGCAACGCCTGGGCCGCGGTCTGCGAGAACCGCCGGCACGCCGCCGAACGGGAGCTGGACGCGGGCGCGGCACCGGGCCTGCGCCGCCGTTCCTGAGACGCCGTTCCCGGGACACCGTTCCCGAGACGTCACCGGAGCCTCGCGCCGGGCCCTTCCCCGCTCCCCGCGCGGGGTGCCCGCGGGTCCGTACGGGCGGGGTCGGCACCGGTCGGGGCACCGCCCTTGGATAACCCGCCCCCCCGGCACGTACCATGAGCCCTATGGCGAGGGAAACATCCGAGAACCCCGGGCGGCTGCAGCAGATCCGCACGGCGTACACCATGACCAAGAAGGTCGACACCAAGATCGGCCTGATCATCGCCGCAGTCGGCCTCATCACCTTCGGCGTGTTCCTCGCCATCGGCTTCGCGATCGGGCACCCCGTCTACCTGGGCATCCTCGGCTTCGTCGTGGGCTTCCTGGCGGTGGCGGTGGTCTTCGGACGCCGGGCCGAGCGGGCCGCCTTCGGGCAGATGGAGGGCCAGCCGGGCGCGGTCGCTGCGGTGCTGAACAACATCCGGCGCGGCTGGAACGCCAACCCGACCCCGGTGGCGGTGACCCGCAGCCAGGACGCGGTCTACCGCGCGGTCGGCCGCCCCGGCATCGCGCTGATCGGCGAGGGCAACCCGAACCGGGTCCGTCCGCTGCTGGCCGCCGAGAAGAAGAAGATGGCCAAGGTCGTCGGCGACGTCCCGGTGCACGACATCATGGTCGGCAACGGCGAGGGCGAGATCCCGCTGAAGAAGCTGCAGATCCACCTGATGCGGCTGCCGCGCGCGATCACCCCGGCCCAGGTCACCGAGACCAACGACCGGCTGCGCGCGCTGGGCGACCTGCTCTCCCGCGCGCCCATCCCCAAGGGCCCGATGCCCAAGGGCGCCCGGATGCCCAAGGGCGGCCAGGTCCGCTGAGCCCCCACCCCCACCGACACCACGGCCCCGCCGCGAATCCTCGCGGCGGGGCCGTTCGACGTTCCGGGCCGGCGCCCGGGCCGGGCACGGGTGCCGGGTGTCAGATGCGGACCTCGACGGTGCCGACGGCCTTGTCGTGGAGGCCGCGGGTGTCGCGGTCCCAAATCGCGGCGGGCACGATCAGGCAGAGCAGCAGGGTGCGCAGCAGCACCTGCGGGATCGAGGCGCGGGCGCCGTCCAGCCGGACGACGCGCAGGCCGAAGAGCCGCTTGCCGATGGTGGTGCCGCTGGTGGTGAGCAGGACGACGGTGACCACGTAGAAGAGCGGGGTCGTCCACAGGTTGGCGCCGGCCTGGTCGCCGCGGGAGAGCAGGCCGTAGGCGACGAGGCTGCAGAGCCAGCCGTCGACGAACAGGGCGCCGAGGCGCCGGCCGGGGCCGGCGACGGAGCCGGGGCCGTCCTTCGGCAGACCGAGGCGCTCGCCGCGGTGGCCGAAGTCGGCGCCCATCTTCTCGGCGGCGGCCTTCGGCCCGTCCAGCCACGATCCCAACGCATCTCTGGTGTCCACGAAATCCACAGTATCCGGGCTTCACGTGCGATCTTCCGGGGCCTCCCCCGACACGCACGGCACCGGCGGGCGGCCCGGACCGATCGATGCCCGTTTTGAGCGCTTTGCACATCCCGTATGACTTTGCCCACACTCGGGGTGCTGCTGGTTAACATGCAGAGGACGGGGAAATCACCAACCGGAAACGGCCGGCTCCTACGGTGGGCCGGACGCAGCTGAGGAGGATGGATGTTCACCAACGCCGACGAGGTCAGGCAGTACATCACGGACAACGACATCAAGTTCGTCGATGTCCGGTTCTGCGACCTGCCGGGCGTCATGCAGCACTTCTCAGTGCCTGCCTCGACCTTCGACCCGTCCGAGATCCTGATGTTCGACGGTTCCTCGATCCGGGGCTTCCAGGCCATCCACGAGTCCGACATGGCACTCGTCCCCGACCTGGCGACGGCCCGGCTGGACCCGTTCCGATCCGAGAAGCACCTCAACATCAACTTCTTCATCCAGGACCCGATCACGGGCGAGGCCTACAGCCGCGACCCGCGCAACGTCGCCAAGAAGGCCGAGGCCTACCTCGCCTCCTCCGGCATCGCCGACACCGCGTACTTCGGCCCGGAGGCCGAGTTCTACGTGTTCGACGAGGTCCGCTACGAGACCAGTGCGAACGCCTCGTACTACCACATCGACTCGATCGCCGGCGCCTGGAACACCGGCCGGATCGAGGAGGGCGGCAACCGCGGCTACAAGGTGAAGTACAAGGGCGGCTACTTCCCCGTGCCGCCGGTGGACCACTTCGCCGACCTGCGCGCCGAGATGTCGCTGGAGCTCGCCGCCGCCGGCCTGCAGGTCGAGCGGCAGCACCACGAGGTGGGCACCGCCGGCCAGGCGGAGATCAACTACAAGTTCAACACCCTGCTGCACGCCGCCGACGACCTGATGCTGTTCAAGTACATCATCAAGAACGTGGCGTGGCGGAACGGCAAGACCGCCACCTTCATGCCCAAGCCGATCTTCGGCGACAACGGTTCCGGCATGCACGTCCACCAGTCGCTGTGGACCGAGGGCTCGCCGCTCTTCTACGACGAGCAGGGCTACGCCGGCCTCTCCGACACCGCGCGCTACTACATCGGCGGCCTGCTCCGCCACGCGCCCTCGCTGCTGGCCTTCACCAACCCCTCGGTGAACTCCTACCACCGCCTGGTGCCGGGCTTCGAGGCGCCGGTCAACCTGGTGTACTCGCAGCGCAACCGCTCCGCGGCGATCCGCATCCCGATCACCGGGTCGAACGCCAAGGCCAAGCGCATCGAGTTCCGCGCGCCCGACCCGGCGTCCAACCCGTACCTGGCCTTCTCCGCCATGCTGATGGCCGGGCTGGACGGCATCAAGAACAAGATCGAGCCGCTGGAGCCGGTCGACAAGGACCTCTACGAGCTGGCCCCCGACGAGCACGCCGCGGTGCCGCAGGTGCCCGCCTCGCTCGGCGCCGTCCTCGACGCGCTGGAGGCCGACCACGAGTACCTGCTCGCGGGCGGGGTGTTCACCCCCGACCTGATCGAGACCTGGATCGACTTCAAGCGCACCAACGAGATCGCCCCGATCGCGCTGCGGCCGCACCCGCACGAGTTCGAGCTCTACTTCGACCTGTAGGCCCTACGGTGCGCCGTCGGCCTCCGTCCCCACCCCGGGGACGGGGGCCGCGGTGCGCCCGGCGGCGTCCAGGGCCTCGCGCAGGCGTCCGCCGTGGGCGGCCAGCAGGCGGACGGCGTCGGCGGGGGCGAGACCGGTGAGCAGGGTGAGGACCGCGGGCTTCACCTCGCCGCCGGCGGCGTCCAGGGCGCGGTCGGCGGCCTCGGGGGCGGCCCCGGTGGCGAGGGCGACGATCCGGCGGCAGCGGGCCCTGAG
Organism: Kitasatospora sp. NPDC093679; assembly: GCF_040683455.1. Lineage (NCBI taxonomy): Bacteria > Bacillati > Actinomycetota > Actinomycetes > Kitasatosporales > Streptomycetaceae > Kitasatospora > Kitasatospora sp. NPDC093679. Next base: position 43,645 of record NZ_JBFBDW010000047.1, on the reverse strand, counting down.
CTTCTCGTTGGTGGCCCGCAGGTCGACCATCAGGTTCCCGTAGGTGCGGCCGAGCCGGACCATGGTGATCGTCGACACCATGTTGAGCACCAGCTTCTGCGCGGTGCCGGCCTTCAGCCGGGTCGAGCCGGTGAGCACCTCCGGGCCCACCACCACCTCGATCGGGTGCTCGGCCGCCGCGCCCAGCTCGGAACCGGCGGTGCAGGCCAGGCCGACCGTCAGCGCGCCGCGGGCCCGGGCGTGCGCGACGGCGGCCACCGCGTACGGCGTCCGCCCGGAGGCGGAGACCCCGATCACCGCGTCGTCCGCGGTCAGGCCGATCCCGTCCAGGTCCGCGACGGCCAGCCCGCGGTCGTCCTCGGCCCCCTCCACGGCGTTCAGCACCGCCTCCGGGCCGCCCGCGATCAGGCCGACCACCAGCTCCGGGTCGGTGCCGAAGGTGGGCGGGCACTCGGCGGCGTCCAGCACCCCGATCCGCCCGGCGGTGCCCGCCCCCGCGTAGACCAGCCGCCCGCCGCGGGCGAGCCGCGCGGCGATCGCGTCCACCGCCGCGGCGATCTCCGGCAGTCGGCGGCCGACCGCCTCGGGCACCGTGCGGTCCTCGCCGTTCATCAGCGCGGCGATCTCCAGCGTGGGCAGCCGGTCGAGGCCCGCCAGTTCGGGGCGGTGCGCCTCGGTCGCCAGGGTGTCCAGCCGGGCGCGGAGGTCCTCCGTCACGGCGCACCGCCTTCCGTGGTCATGGGGGTCGCGGTGGGCGCGGACGATGTCGGGGCCGGCGCGGCCAGGCCCGGGAGGGTCTCCTGCTCGCCCTCGACGACCCGCACCGGCTCCTGCGGGCCGCGGCACTCGCGGCCGAGGCGCAGCATCCGGGAGAGCGGGTCGTGCAGCAGGCGGCCGCAGCGCCGGCACCGGACGCGCTCCGGCAGCCGCGGCGGGACGGGCGGGATCAGGGCGGGCTGGGACATGGGCCGATTCTCGCGGTAATCCGGTCGCGGCGGCACCGTCCGGCCCGGAAGAATCCCCGCATGTCCGCCGCGCGCCGCACCACCCCGACCGTGTACATCTCCGTCGACGTCGAGGCCGACGGCCCGATCCCCGGCCCGTACTCGATGCTCTCCTTCGGCGCCGCCGTCGCCGGGCACCACGACGCGGACGGCTTCCGGCGGGCCGGCCGGCAGGCGGCCGGCTTCTACCGCGAACTGCGGCCGGTCTCCGAGCGCTTCGACCCGCAGGCGCTGGCCGTCTCCGGGCTGGACCGCGCGGCGCTGCTGACCGGGGGCACCCCGCCGGAGGCGGCGATGGCGGCGTTCTGCTCCTGGGTGGAGCGGGTCTGTGCCGGGCCGGACGGGCGGCGGTACCGGCCGGTCATGGTGGGCTACCCGGCGCCGTACGACTGGCTGTTCCTGTACTGGTACCTGATGGAGTTCGCCGGGCGCAGCCCGTTCGGGCACTCGGGCTGCCTGGACGTGAAGACGCTGTACGCGGCCCGGGCCGGGGTGCCGTTCGCCGGGATCGGCAAGCGGTCGATGCCGGCCTCGCTGCTGCCGGACCTGCCGCACACCCACCACGCGCTGGACGACGCCCGCGAGCAGGCGGAGCTGTTCGCCAACCTGATGGAGTGGGGCGGGCCGGAGCACTGAGTCAGGCCACCCGGACGGGCAGGGTGCGGTACCCGCGCAGCACGAGGCGGTCGCGCCGCTCGGCGGGCCCGGCCGGGGCGAGCGCGGGGAACCGGGCGAACAGCGCGGGCAGCGCGATCCGGGCCTCCAGCCGGGCGAGTTGGGCGCCGAGGCAGTAGTGCGGGCCGCCGCCGAAGCTCAGCGGGTGGCTGTCCCTGCGGGTGGGGTCGAAGCGGGTCGGCTGCTCGTACCGGGCCGGATCCCGGTTGGCCGCGCCGAGCAGCACGAAGACGCCGGTGCCGAGCGGGGCGGGGACGCCGCCGACGTCCAGGCCCTCGGCGAGGGCGATCCGGGAGGTCAGCTGGACGGGCGAGTCGTGGCGCAGCACCTCCTCGGTGAGGCCGGCCGGGGTGACGGCGCCGGACCGCAGCCCGGCGGCGGCCTCCGGGTGGTCGAAGAGCAGGGCGACGGCGTTGCCGAGCAGGTTGGTCGTCGTCTCGAAGCCGGCGACCAGCAGCAGCACCAGGTTGGCGAGCAGCTCGTGGCCGGAGAGCAGCTCGGGCTGCGCCGCGCCGACCTGCACGAGGGCGCTGACCAGGTCGTCCTGCGGGTGGGCGCGGCGGGCGGCGGCCAGCCGGGTGAAGTAGTCGGACAGCTCCTCGGCGGCCGTGTCGGCGGCGGCGAGTTCGCTGTCGTCGATCAGCAGCTCCAGCGCGGCGGTGAGGTCGGAGGCGAGGCCGCGGAAGCGGTGCCGGTCGGCCTCGGGCACGCCGAGCAGCTCGCAGACGACGCCGACCGGCAGCCGGAACGCGAAGGCGTCCATGAAGTCGACCGGGCCGCCGTCGGCGCCCTGCGCGGCCATCGTGTCGAGCAGCCGGTGGACGGCGGCGGTGACGGCGGGCTCCAGTGCGGCGACCCGGCGGGCGGTGAAGACGGAGGAGATCAGCGAGCGCATCCGGCCGTGGTCCGGCGGGTTGCGCTCCAGGATCGAGCGACTCAGCAGCACCTTCGCCGGGTGGTCGGCGAAGCCCGGCTCCCACGCCTCGCGCTGCACCGGGTCGGGGACCCCGAAGGCGGGGTTGCGCAGCACCTGGTCGCAGGCGTGGTGGCCGACGGCCATCAACACTCCGGGACCGCAGGGTGCGACCGGCCCGAGGCCGTGCGCCAGCTCGTACAGCGGGTACGGATCGGCCCGCCCGTCGGGGCCCACCAACTGCTCGATGATCGCTGCGCCGTCCATCCCACGGCCTCCCTCTCGTGTCCTGCGGGTACAACCCTTCGGTGCGGGGCGGGAGTTCCCGGACGGCCCCGGAACCACCCGCCGGCGTGAGGGGTGGCCCGCGCGGCGCCGGGAGTGCGGAGGCCGGCGCGGACACACGACGCCGGAGGGGTCCGGGGCGCCCTCGCTAGGCTGGCGGCATGGAGATCTGGATCAACCCGCGGTGCAGCAAGTGCCGCAGCGCCGTCGCGGACCTGGACGCGGCGGGCGTCGAGTACACCGTGCGGCGCTACCTGGAGGAACCGCCGACCCCGGCGGAGCTGGCGGACGTGCTGTCCCGGCTCGACCTGGAGCCGTGGGACATCACCCGGCTGGACGAGGCCGCGGCCGCGGAGCTGGGCATGCGGCAGTGGCCGCGTGAGGAGGCGGACCGGGGGCGCTGGATCGCGGCGCTGGCCGAGCAGCCGATCCTGATCCAGCGTCCGATCATCACGGCGGACGACGGTCACGCGGTGGTGGCCCGGACGCCCGAGGCCGTCCGCTCGGTGCTGCCCGAGTAGCGGTTCCCCGGGCGACGGCTCCCCGGGCAGCGGCGGCCGCCCGCGCGGCGGCTGCCGGGTCGCCGGTCAGGTCCGCTCGAAGACCCGCACGCCCTCGCCCCGCCGCCAGGCGTGGATCACCAGCCGGTCGCCGGCGACGGTGGTGAGCACCACCTCCTCCGGTTCGAGCCGGAAGGCGTGGAAGGCGCCGGGCGGCGCCTCGGGGAGGTCGCCCTCGTAGGCGGCGAGCTCGGCCGGGTCGGTGATCTCGACGGCGGTGCCGGAGACCTTGGCGTCGCCGTCGGCCATCGACCCGTCGCCGGGGTTGCTGTGCAGCGCGAAGCGGCCGTCCCGGCGCAGGTCGAGGGCCTTCACCGCGCCGTGCATGGAGCCGACGGTCAGGTCGGCGCCGATGAACCGGACCTCGGTGCCGCTGACCCGGGGCGCGCCGCCGCGCCGCAGGGTGGCCAGCACGTGGTGCTTGTTCGCCTCGAACCGGGCCCGCACCAGCGGGGCGAGATCCGGCGCTTCGTACTCGAAGTCCTGCCAGGTCGTCATGGTCCCCAGTCTGGCAGCGCCCGCTGCCAGACTGGCTCCATGACGCAGACGTACACCGCCTTCCTCCGTGCGATCAACGTGGGCGGGCGCACGGTGACCATGCAGCGCCTCCGCGAGCTCTTCGAGGAGCTGGGCCTGGCGCGGGTGCGGTCGTACATCCAGAGCGGGAACGTGTTCTTCGAGACGGAGGAGACCGACCGGGCGGCGCTCACCGCACGGATCGAGGAGCACCTGGAGCGGGCGCTGGGCTACCCGGTGCCGACGGTGCTGTGCACGCTCGACGAGCTGGAGGCGATCGTCGCGGCCGACCCGTTCGCCGGGATCGAGGTGACGCCGGAGCTGCGGCTGTGCGTGCTGTTCCTGTCCGAGCCGCTGCCGGCGGAGCTCGCCCCGCCCGCCTCCTCCCCCAAGGGCGACTGGGAGCTGGTGGGCGCGACGGCGAACGCGGCCTTCGTGGTGCTGCACCTGCGGAACGGCCGGCTGGGCGGCAATCCGGCCACGCTGTTCGGCAGGGCCTACGCCGGGACGGCGACCTCGCGCTTCTTCCACACCACCGTCAAGATCCTGGCGGCGGCGAAGAAGTGAGCCGGGGCGCGGGGAACCTCGCGGTTCCCCGCGCCCGTCACGGGCACCGGCGGGCCGTCGGGGGCACGTCTCAGGGGAGGGCGGGGACGGCCGGGGCGGGCAGCCGGACGCCCGCGGTGCCGAGGCCGGTCGGGCCCGGCGCCACCTGGACCGGCGGGGGCTGGACCGGCGAGGGCTGGACCGGCGGCACCTGGACCGGTGCCGCGGGCAGCGCCGGGCGGTGGTGCCGGGCGATGTCCTCCTCGCTGTAGCGGCGGCACTCCCGGTGCCAGGTGAGCACGGCGGCCATCCAGTCCTGCAGTTCGGCGACGTAGCCGTCGAGCACCGCGCGGGCGGCCGCGTCCAGCTCGAAGTCCTCGTGGAGCTGCGGCAGTTCGTGGTCGGCGACGTGCTGGAACTGGCTCAGCCGGGACTTCATCAGGTCGAGCACGATGCCGAGCGCGGTCGGGTGGTCGCAGTCGAAGAAGTTCTCGGTGACCAGCACCAGGTTGTGCAGCTCGCCCTCGTGCTCGACCTCCTTCCGGTACGAGAAGACGTCGTTGACGAGCATCGCGTAGTCGGCCGCGGAGTTCTCCAGGGCCAGCATCGAGGCGTGCCGGTGGACCTCGTCGGGGACGCCGGGGCCGTGGCCGAGCCGGGCGAGGCTCATGGTGAGGTCGGAGCCGAAGGTGAGGCGGCGCATCTCCAGGTAGTCCACCGGGTCGGGGATGCGGTTCTGCGCCTGGTTGAGCATCTCCCAGAGCCAGGAGTCGAGCATCCGCTCGACCGCGGCGCGGAAGCGGCGGCGGGAGCCGTCGTCCATCGGCTCCGCGGTGCGGGTCCACAGGTCGGCGAGGCCGCGCTCCAGGCCGTCGAGCGGGTCGGCGGCGGGGCCGTCCAGCGGCATGAGGGCGAGCAGCCGCTCGTTGCGCCGCCTGGCGCCGGCGAGGTCCCGGGCGGCGCCGTGCACGGCCGGGTAGAGGTCGTCCGCGTAGGTGCCCCAGGCGAGCCAGTCGGCGGCCAGGTCGAGCTGGTCGGGGGCGGCGTCCGGGGCGATGCCGGCGGCGCAGAGCGCGAAGTCGAAGTCGACCAGCTTCTCCTCCGTCCAGACGCCGGGGACGGGGTCGATCAGCCGCACCCGCCGGGCCCAGTCGACCAGCCGCCGCCGGGCGCCGTCCAGGTGCGGGTTGAGCCTGGTCGGGAAGGGCATTTCGAACCCGGGCGGCGGCGCGGGGGCGACCGGGCGGAACGGGGTGTGGCCGAAGCTGCGGGCGCGGGCCGGGTCGGTCAGGCCGCGCAGCGCCTTGAGCAGGTCGGCGGCCCCGGTGCCGACGCCGGTCGGGCCGGGCAGGTCGGGGACGCGCCCGGCCGCGGCGCCGCCGCCGTTCATGTAGCGGCTGGAGCGCAGGTGCCACTCGTGGCCGCCGGACTGCCAGTCCTGGAGGCCCTTGACGTACTTCATGACGTCGGCGGCCTCGCCCGCGTCGAGTCCGTGCTCGGCGAAGAGCAGCGGGAGTTCGGCGAAGACGGTGTTCTCGAACTGGTGCAGCCGGGAGGTGAGCAGGTCGTTGACCCGCTCGGCCGCCTCCTGGGTGGAGCAGCCGAGGAAGGTCTCCAGCACCAGGACGCCGTTGGAGAGTTCGCCCTCGTCCTCGACCTCGCGCTGGTAGGAGAAGAGGTCGTTGCGCAGGTGGACGCCGTCGGAGAAGGCGTCGCGCAGCACCCGCATCGGCCGGGAGGCGGCGATCGCGGCGGGGACCTCGGCGCCGACGGCGTGTTCGACCAGGCCGGCCGACCAGGGGGCGCCGCCGACCTTGCGGCGCATCTCGATGTACTCGACCGGGTTGGAGATCCGGCCGGCGTCGATGTTGGAGAGCTCCCACATGGACTCCTGGAGCAGGTGCTCGGTGGACTCCCGGAAGCGCTCGCGCCAGTCGGTGGACGTGCCGGGCACGGTGCGCAGCCACAGGTCGGCGAGACCGGCCTCGACCGGGTTGGTGGGCTCGGGCGTGCCCTCGGCGGGGTCCATCGGCATGAAGGCGGGCAGCCGGTCGAGGTAGGCCTTGCCGCCCTTGCGGTCCTGGGTGCGCTTGAACAGCTCGAGGAAGTGGTCGTCGAAGAAGAAGACCCAGACGTACCAGTCGGTGACGAGGGCGAGTTCCTCGGCCGAGCAGTCGGGGTGGGTGTAGGCGCACAGCAGTGCGTAGTCGTGCGCGTCGAGGTCGCGCTCCTCCCAGACGCCCGAGCCTTCCAGCATCCCCATGCCGCGGGCCCACTGCTTGGTGTGGGCCCGGGCGTGGTCGAGGTGGGGGTTGAGCGTCGCCGGGTGCGGGACGTAGAAGTCCGGGAGCTCGAAGGGTTGTGGCACTGCCGGGTCGCCTTTCCTGGGCCGTCCGGCGGTCCGGACGGGTGCGTCCGGGCCGGCGGTCATGATCGCGGCGGAGTCTGCCCGAGCGGCGGCGGCGACACACCGTCGGCGGAGCGGGCGCGGAGGCACGGACGCCCGGTGCGCGCTGGGCGTGAATCGCTGCCCGCCCGGCGCGCACCGGACCGTGCACGCCCCTTTGGCCGCCGGCGGACCGGGGCGGTGCCGGTCAGTGCGGGAAAACCCGAGGTGGGCGCTGTGCGGGCAGCCCGTCGCGGAACTCCTCGACGACCGAACTGATCTGCCGCATCAGAACGGTCCGTTCGATCCGGTCGAGGTAGAGGTGCCGGGCGGCGAGCGCCTCCACCGTGACGCCGAACCAGAGCGTCATCAACGGGTTGACGAACAGTTCACCGCCCTTCGTCCGCTCGGTGAAGCGGACGTCGCCGAACTCGCCCCGCAGCGCGGCCGCGACCGAGCCGTGCACGATGCTGGGGTGCTCCGGGCAGGAGGCCCGGGCGTGCTCGACGGCGTCCAGGTAGAGCGCGCCCTCGCGGCTCTCCCGCGGCAGCGAGAACGCGCCCAGGTAGCCGCCCGCGCGGTCGAGTGCGGCGAGGTTCTCCAGCACCAGCGCGTGGTTGACCCCGTGGTAGGCGTCGACGCCGAAGCCGAGGCAGGCGACCAGCCGGGTCGGGAGGTGGGCGAGGCCGGCGACGGCGGCCAGGCTGGCCATGTCCTCCTCGGGCGTGCCGAGCCCGGCCTCGTCGCCGCGCATCAGGATGTCCGTCCCGCCGTCCACCAGCAGCACCGCGTCGACGCCGAGGTGGTCGGTCAGCGCCCGGTAGGCCGCGCGCAACGGTCGGACGCCGACCGGGGCGAACGCCCAGACGGTGTCCGGCATGCCGTGCAGCCGCAGCCAGCGGGCCAGGGTGCGCTCGGGGAAGTACCGCTCGGCGCTGCGGGTGTCGGGGCGGATCGCGGCGACGTCCGGCGCGAGCCAGACGTCGGTGTCCAGGCCGTACAGGTGGCTGAAGGAGAGGTTGGCCAGGTGGACCTCCTTGCCGGCGGCGCGCAGGGCGAGGGCGATCGGGAGTCCGGCGTAGACGTCGAAGCCGCCGCCGGCCCCGGCGACCAGGATCCGGTCGGCGGCCCTGAGGCGGGTGAGCAGCGGCGGCTCGAAGAGTGCGGGAGCGGTCATCCGGCGGACCTTACCGGTGCGCCCCCGGCCGGGGGTGCGGGTTTTCCCCGCCCCTCCCCCGGACGCCCCGGCGTGCTTCCGCCGGAGTGGAGGAGAGATACCCCCAGGGGTACCCTGGAACGGGAAGGGGCAGCGATGTTCTTCATCGACACCGTGGAACTCACCGGCCTCGGCAACCGCAGCTACCTGGCGGGCGGCGCGGGGGCCGGCGTGGTCGTCGATCCGCCGCGCGACGTCGACCGGCTGATCGCCGCGGCCGCCCGGCACGGGGTGCGGATCGCGCTGGTGGTCGAGACGCACGTGCACAACGACTACGTCAGCGGCGGCCTGGAGCTCGCCCGCCTCACCGGCGCCCGCTACCTGGTGCCCGCCGGCGCCCGGGTCTCCTTCGACCGGGTGCCGGTCGAGGACGGCGACGTGCACCCGGTGGACGCCGGACTCGCCCTGCGGGCCGTCGCGACCCCGGGGCACACCCCGCACCACACCGCCTACGTGCTGGAGGAGGACGGCCGCCCGGTCGCCGCCTTCACCGGCGGATCGCTGCTGATCGGCACCGTCGGCCGCCCCGACCTGGTGGAGCCGCGGCTCACCGAGCAGCTGGCCCGCGCCCAGCACGCCTCCGCGCACCGGCTGGCCGACGCCCTCCCCGACACCACCGCGGTGCTGCCCACCCACGGCTTCGGCAGCTTCTGCGCCGCCGGGCACACGGACGGCGCCCCCGCCGGAACGACCGTCGGCGCCGAGCGCACCTCCAACGACGCCCTGGTCAAGGACGTCGACACCTTCGTCACCGACCTGCTGGCCGGCCTGGAGGACGTCCCCGCCTACTACGCCCACATGGGTCCGGCCAACGCCGCCGGCCCGGCGCCGGTCGACCTCACCCCGCCCCGGCGGGCGGACGCCGCCGAGCTCGCCGCCCGGCTGGCCGCCGGCGAGTGGGTGGTCGACCTGCGCAGCCGGGTCGCCTTCGCCGAGGGCCACCTGGCCGGTTCGTTCAACATCGAGGGCACCGGCAGCCTCGCCACCTACCTGGCGTGGCTGATCCCCTGGGGCAGGCCGGTCACCCTGCTCGCCGCGACCGCCGAGGAGATCGCCGCCGCCCAGCGCGAGCTGGTCCGGGTCGGGATCGACCGGCCCGCCGCCGCGGCCACCGGCGGCCCCGCCGACTGGACGGCCGCCGGCGAGCGGCCGCGCTCCTTCCGACGGGCCGACTTCGCGGCCCTCGCGGCGGCCCTCGCCGCGCCGCCGGCGAACGGCGGCCGGCCCGTCGTGCTGGACGTCCGCCGGGCCTCCGAGCGGGCCGACGGTGCGGTCGCCGGGTCGCTGCACATCCCCGTGCACCTGCTGCCCGGCCGGATCGGCGAGGTGCCGCCCGGGCCGGTCTGGGTGCACTGCGCCGGCGGCATGCGGGCGGCCATCGCGGCCTCGCTGCTGGACGCCGCCGGGCGCGAGGTGGTGGCCGTCGACGACTCCTTCGACCGTGCCGTCCTGGCCGGGCTCACCGCCGCCCCGCGGCGGAGCACCGGCGACGCGACGGCCTGACGGGCGGGGTCAGGGCAGCAGCACGGCCTCGATCCCGGCCACGACCACGGCGAGCCCGCGCTCGAAGCGCCGCTCGAAGTCCTCGAACAGGCCGGTGCCGGAGGCGGCGGCGAGCGGGTGCTCGGCCCCCATGGCACGGGCCCGCTCCTCGGGGTCGTAGCCGGGGGCGCGTTCGCCCGGCAGCGGATGGACGGCCTGTTCCTCGATGACGAAGCCCACGGTGAAGGAGTAGGCGGTGAAGTAGGCCTCCACCGCGTCGTCGACCGTGAAGCCGCCGCGGACGAAGGCGCGCAGCTGCTCCTCCAGGCGGCCGGCGTGGCCGGTGTCGGTGAGGCGGGTGCCGCTGAAGACCTTGGCGCCGTCGCGGTGGCCGAGCAGGGCGCGGCGCAGGGTGCGGCAGGTGAGCAGCAGCCAGTCGCGCCAGTCGGCGTCGGGGCCGGGCGGTTCGGCGGCGGCGGTCATCCGGCGCAGCATCTCGGTGGCCATCTCGTCGAGCAGGGCCTGCTTGTTGGCGAAGTGCCAGTACAGGGCGGGTGCCTTGACGTCGAGTTCGGTGGCGATCCGGCGCAGGGTGAGGCCCTCCAGGCCCGTCTCGTCGAGCAGGCGCAGCGCGGTGTCGACCACGCGTGCGCGTTCCAGTTTGGCCGCCACGTCCTCCACCTCCGCCGCCGGGCCCGTCCGGCCCGCACTGTGCCGCATCCGCACCCCCTTGACAATTTAACACCGTTAAGTGGATCCTCGGCGCATCGCCACTTAACAGCGTTAAGGAGATCGGCATGCACACCGACGTCCTGATCGTCGGCGCCGGCCCGACCGGCCTCGTCCTCGCCTGCGACCTGGCCCGCCGGGGCGTCCGGTTCCGGCTGCTGGAGCAGGCCCCCGGCCTCTTCCCCGGCTCGCGCGGCAAGGGCCTGCAGCCCCGCACCCAGGAGGTCTTCGACGACCTCGGGGTGATCGGCGCCGTCCGCGCCTGCGGCTCGCCCTACCCGCCGATGCGGTCCTGGCAGGGCGCCGAGCCCGGCCCCGAGTGGGACCTGATGGAGCGCCGGCCCGCCGAGGACGGCGTGCCCTACCCGGAGGCGTGGATGCTCCCCCAGTGGCGCACCCAGGAGATCCTCCACGCACGGCTGCTGGAGCTCGGCGGCTCGGTCGAGTTCGGCACCGGCGTGCTCGCCGTGCGGCAGGACGCGGACGGCGTCGAGGTGGACACCACCGCCGGCACCGCCACCGCCGCCTACCTGGTGGCCGCGGACGGCGGCCGCAGCACGGTGCGCCGCGCCGTCGGCATCCCGATGGCCGGCGAGACGGTCGACCCCAGGGCGGCCCTGATCGCCGACGTCCGGATCGAGGGGCTCTCCCGCGACCACTGGCACGTCTGGCGGGACGCCCCCGGCGGGGCCGCGCTGCTCTGCCCGCTGCCCGGCGGCACCGCCCGGGACTTCCAGCTGTTCGTGCAGTACGACGAGGGCGAGCCGGACACCTCCGCCGAGGGCGTGCGGCGGACGGTCGCCGAGCGCACCCCGCTGCCGGCCTCGGCGGTCCTGGAGGTGCGCTGGGCCTCCGGCTTCCGGCCGCGCGCGGCGCTCGCCGACCGCTTCCGCAGCGGCCGGGTGTTCCTGGCCGGGGACGCGGCGCACGTGCACTCCCCGGCCGGCGGCCAGGGCCTGAACACCGGCGTGCAGGACGCCTACAACCTGGGCTGGAAGCTCGGCCGGGTGCTGTGCGACGGCGCCCCCGCACACCTGCTGGACAGCTACGAGCCGGAGCGGCTGCCGGTGGCGGCGGACGTGCTGGAGATGAGCACCTCGCTGCACCGGGCCGGCGCGGTCGGCCCCTCCGCCAAGCGCGGTCCGCGCACCGGGCAGCTCGGCGTCGGCTACCGCGGCGGCCCGCTCAGCGAGGAGCGCCGCAGCGGTCTCGGCGAGGACGACCTGCAGGCCGGCGACCGCGCCCCGGACGCGGCGTGCACCGCCGCCGACGGCACCGGGCAGCGGCTGTTCGACGTGCTGCGCGGCCCGCACGCGACGCTGGTCGTCGCGGGTACGGCGCTGCCCGTCCCCGCCGGGCTGCCCGCGGACGTCCGCACGGCGCGGGTCCCCGAGGGGTGGGGCGAGGGCTACCTGCTCGTCCGGCCGGACGGCTACGTCGGGCTGGCGACCGCGGACGCGGCCGACCTGGGCCCGTACCTGGCGGCGCTGGGCACCGCCTGACCGGGCGTCAGCAGCCCCGGCCCCAGAGCTGCTCGGAGCAGCGGGCGTAGGTGGCCCGCCAGTGCGGCCAGTGCCGGGCGGTGGCGTCGTCGCAGTCGGCGAGCAGCCGGTCGATCTGGGCCTCGTCGACGCCGTCCAGCAGCCAGACCAGGGCGTCCGAGGAGGCCGGGCCGTCGGCGGCGCGCAGCAGGTCGAGGAGCTCGGGCAGGGTGCCGATCCGCGAGCCCGCGGGGAAGATCCCGGCCATCCGCGGCAGCAGCTGGCGCTCCTCGATCCGCAGGTGGGTCTCCAGCCGGGCGGCGAGCTCCTCGACCGCGTAGGCGACCGGCCAGGTGCTGGCCGGGTCCCGGGTGGCGATCCGGACCAGGGTGGTGACCCGGGTGAAGGAGTGGTCGAGGTTGTGGTGGTCGGCCTCCAGCCAGTTGAGCAGCAGGCGCAGCTCCGGCGCGAAGCGGCGCAGCAGCGGCCAGAGCCGGGTGTCCTGCTGCTCGTGGTGGCAGGTGAGCATGGCGGTCATGAAGTCCCAGTGCCGCTGCAGGGCCTGGGCGGCGGCCTCGTCACCGGGCTGCAGCAGGCGCAGGGCGTTGGGCAGCCGGGCGAGGTCGCGGCGCAGCGCCGCGTGCACCAGGCGCAGGCCGGCGAACGGGATGGGCTCGACGTCCGGCATCCGACGCTCCGCGTGCGGCTGGGCGGGGACCTGTGGCGAGTCGACGGGGAGCAGGTGACAGGACATGGCGCTCTCTTCGCGGCTGACTGGGGCTGGAACGGCTCCGGCACCGCGAGTGGTGCTCGGCCTGGGGCTCCAGCGTGCGGAAAGCCCATCAGAGTCGAATCAATGACCGATTGACGCGCAGGTCAGCGGGGTGATCGGGACGTTCGAACGATCCGGTCGATCGCCGCGGGCCCGGGCGCCGGGGTGCCCGGCGCCCGGGCGGGCGCACTGCGGCTGGAACGGCGCGGGCCGGCGGGCTGCACCCGCCGCCGGAATGGAGTATCCCGCTCCGCGGCGGCCGGCGGGGGCGGACTCGCCGAATTCGTGCACCCCGCCGTCGCGCCCGCCGTCCCCCGACGGTGCGTCAGTCCGCCTCCGGTCCGGCCAGGTTCTTGCTCAGCCACTGCAGGGTGTCGGGGATCATCTTCTTGAAGTCGGAGGTGAGGTGCTTGCCGCCGGGCTGCTCGTAGTACTCGACGGTCAGCGGCGGCGCCGCCTTCTTGACCCAGGCCTTGACCAGCCCGGTCTCGTACGCGTTGGAGCCGCCGGCGGTGGCGAGCATCCGCACGTCCGCCTTGCCCAGGGCGACCAGCTGGCCGGGGCTGTTGGCCAGGCGCTCCTGCTCGTGGCCGTGCCAGAGCGGCGAGTCGGGGTTGAAGTAGCCGTCGATCGGGACGGCCGCCTTGAACGTCTCCGGGTGCTGCAGGGCGAGCTTGGCGCTGCAGAACGCGCCGGTGGAGGCGCCCATCAGGCCCCAGCCGTCGCGGCCCTTCACGGTGCGGAAGTTCGCGCGGACGAAGTCCGGGATGTCCTCGGCCATCCAGGTGCCGATCTTCGGCTGGCCCGGGATGTCGGAGCACTCCAGCGCCTTGGACTCGCTGGAGTTCAGGTTCTGCACCGGCATGATCAGGATGAACGGGTGGGCCTTGCCCGCCTTGGAGAGCTCGGCGTCGATCTTCTGGATCGGCAGCTGGTTGTCCGTCCAGGTGTTGTAGCCGGCGCTCTGCCCGCCCGCGTACAGGGTGAGCACCGGGAACCCGTGCTTGGCGTACGCGGGGTCGTTGTACTGCGGCGGCAGCCAGACCCAGACCTTGCCGCTGACCCCGGACTTCGGGCCGTTCAGCGTGGTCATCATGATCGGCCCGGCCTCGGTGTCGCGGACCTTCTTCAGGTCGGCGGCCGGCCCGGTCGGCATCAGCACCTTCGAGGGCTTCGGCGGCGGCGTGGGGCTCGCGGACGCGCTGGACGCGGCCGGCTTCGCCCCGTCCTGCGAGTTCGACGGCCCGCCGGAGCTCCCGCAGCCGGTCAGCGCGGCGGCCAGGGCGGCCGCGGCGGTGCCCGCGAGGAGGGTACGGGTACGGACGGCCCGGCGGCGGGCACGGGAGGGCTGCGGCTGCACGTTCGATCTCTCCGACGGTGGGACGCCCCGGGACGGCCGGACGGCCGCTGCCCCGGGCGGGGCCTGTCCGGGGCGCGGCGCAGCGGCCCCGAACACCCCGGAACGGCACGGTTGCCCGAAGGGCGAACGTCCGTGCCGTTCGTGATCCTATGACGCCGGCCCGCGCGGACCCGGTTGCGACAGGGCGGGCAACCGGCCGACCGGCGGGGATCCGCCCCCGCCGGTCGGCGGGGTACGGGAGGTTGCACCAGCCGCGCACCGCCCGGGCGGCCGGCGTGTTGGCGGCTTCGACGGGTGACACCGGGCGGCCCTCGGCGCGATCATCGACGGACGCCGGGAGTACCGCGCGGCCCCGGCCCGCCGGACGCCCCGGGCCACCGCCGGACACCGCCGGACTTCCGCCGAAACCGCCGCCGAACCGAGGGAGCGCCCGCCGTGCCGCAGCAGATCGCCGTCGTGACCGGGGCGGGCAGCGGGATCGGCCGGGCGGTGGCCCTCGAACTGGCCGCCGCCGGCTGGGTGCCGGTGCTCGCCGGCCGCCGGGCCGGGCCGCTGCGCGAGACGGCCGCACTGGCCGGCGGCGGCGCGGTCGCCGTGCCCGCCGACGTCACCGACCCCGCCTCGGTGGACGCACTGTTCGCCGAGGCCGCCGAGCGCTTCGGCCGGATCGACCTGCTGTTCAACAACGCCGGCACCTTCGGCGCGCCCACCCCGGTCGAGGACCTCGCGGTGGCGGACTGGCTGGCGGTGGTGGACCTCAACCTGACCGGCGCCTTCCTCTGCGCGCAGGCCGCCTTCCGGCAGATGAAGGCGCAGCGCCCGCAGGGCGGCCGGATCATCAACAACGGCTCGATCTCCGCCCACGTGCCGCGGCCGCACTCGATCGCCTACACCGCGACCAAGCACGCCGTCACCGGCCTCACCAAGTCGCTGTCGCTGGACGGCCGGCCGTACCGGATCGCCTGCGGCCAGATCGACATCGGCAACGCCGCCACCGACATGACCGCGGCGATGGCCGCCGGGGTGCGGCAGGCGGACGGGCGGATCGCCCCCGAGCCGGTCATGGACGCGGCCGACGTCGCCCGCACCGTCCGGCACATGGCGGAGCTGCCGCTGGAGGCGAACGTGCAGTTCGCCACCGTGATGGCCACCGCGATGCCGTACATCGGGCGCGGCTAGCGGCCCGGCCCTTCAGGGGCTTCCGGGACGCCGTGGACCATGCCGACGGAGACATGACATGAGAGCGCTCTCGACCAGAAGGTGGCGCCGGGCCGGGAAACTGTCAACCCGTCACGTCGATTCGCGAAGGAAGAAATCGGCGGCCAGCGCGCCTGCACGCCCGCCCGCCAGAGCGGCTTCCACACCTACGCGGTGGAGTGGGACCGCTCCACCAGCCCGCAGCAACTGCGCCGGTACCTGGACGGCGTGCGGTTCCACACCGTCGACTCCGACCAGGTGGACGCGACGACCTGGAACAACGCCACCGGCCACGGCTTCTTCGTCATCCTCGACGTGGCCATGGGCAGCGGGTTCCCCGGTGCCTTCGGCGGCGGACCGGACGGCGGCACCGTCTCCGGCCCACCGGTCCCCGCCCCGCGGCGGGGACCGGCGCCGTCGGACGGAGCACCGGGTCAGCTGCCGTACCGGGCGGCACGGGCTTCGGCGTACAGGCACGGCGGGAATTCGGGGTGCGTCACCCAGCCCGCGAGGGCCTCGACGACCACGGCCCACGCGCCTGCGGCCCCGACCGGCTCACCGCGGTCCACGGCCACCTTCGCCCTCGCCATGTGCTTGTCCACCACGTGGGACCAGGCGTCGAAGGCCGCCACCACCTCGGGCCCGCAGGTGCCGAGCTCCGCCCGGTTGCGTCGCTGCCGGGTGATGACGAACGCCCTCGCCGCGTCGAGCTGTTCGCCGGTCGGCGGGGTGGGGGCCGTACTCATGGGTGTCTTCGCTGTCCGTCCGGTCGGGGCCGTGGTCACTCGTCGTGCGAGTGCCGGTAGCACGGTACCGGGCCGTCGGGGTCGAGCCGGTAGACGCTGGTGGTGGGCCAGTACTCGCCGGCCTCGGTGGCGGGGAGGTCGGCGCGCAGGACCATGCGGAGGGAGGGCGGGGGCGCGAACGCGTGGACGCGCTTCAGATGGCCGTCCCAGCGGCCGCCGCGGAGTTCGAGGTCCAGGATCGCAAAGGTGGTGGGGGTTGTGGTCACGCCGGCGATGCTGGCAGCCGGGCGCCGAGCGGAGCGGCGGGACGGCCCGCACTCCACTCCTTCGGGGGGTTTCGCCGCGGCAACCGTGACGGCCGCCGCACCACGGGGGTGCGGCGGCCGTCCGGGTGGGGCCGTCGGGTCGGGACGGGTGTCAGCTGCGGAAGGTGTCGTTCAGGGTGACGAGGCCGCTCGCCGGGACGGTGGCCGTCCGGTTCGCGCCGCTCTCCCAGGTGACGTTCCCGCTCGCGTCCTTGCGGATGTACTTGTACTCGAAGGCGGTGCCGGCGGCCATCGCGACGTCCAGCTTCCAGACCGGGTAGCTCGCCGGGGAGAGCAGCAGGGCGGAGCCGGCGTTCCAGTTGCCGAGGGCCGTGTTGTTGCCGACCACGTAGATGTTCTGGCCGGTCACGGTGGCGGCGTTGACCGCGAACGAGGCCCCGGTGGTGGAGGAGGTCGGGGTGCCGGTCGGGGTGGCCGTCGGGGTGCCGGTGGCGCACGGGTCGCCGCTGCCGACCACACCGTCCTTGACGGTCACGTTGCCGGTGCCGAGCGCGTAGTTGGCGCTGTTGTTGTTGTCCCAGGTGCCGGAGCCGTTGTTGAAGGTGGCGGTGAGGCCGGTCGCGCTGCCCAGGCTCGCGGTGTACTTGACCCAGCCGGTGCAGGCCGCGGTCATCGCGACGCCGGGGACGGTGGTCCAGGTGCCGCCGGTGGGCGCGTAGTGCAGGTAGTAGGCCGACCAGTTCTTGTTCGTGGAGTAGAAGACGGTCGCGCTGTTGCTGCCGGTGGGCGTGGCAGTCGGGGTCGGGGTGGAGGTGGGCTGGCCGCCCGCGCCGACGTAGATGGCGACGGCGTCGCCCGCGCCGACGGTGGCGGTGAACCTGCCGTCGGAGCCGACGGTGTAGCTGGTGCCGGTGCAGCCGCCGGAGACCGGGTCGCCGTGCTGGACGTCGCAGTAGGTGCCGGCGGGCAGCGAGGTCTGGAAGGTCTGGGTGATCGAGGAGGACTCGCGGTTGATCGCGACGAAGCCCTTGCTGCCGCGGCCGAACGCGACGGCGTTGTTGCCGTTGGACCACCAGTCGGTCATCGCGGTGCCGGAGACGGCGTTGCGGAAGCCGACCATGTTGGCGACCTGGCGCCAGGCGTGGGTGCAGTTCCAGCCGTCGCTGTAGCAGGCGTTGACGGTGCCGCCGTTCGGCGGGCCGTCGTCGTTGTTGGTGAAGGCGTAGCCGGAGTAGACGTTCGGCGAGCCGTACGGGTGGGCCAGCATGAAGACGTTGGCCAGCGTGTAGGCGGAGCCGTACTTGTAGGTGAGGGTCGAGCCGTTGCGCTCGGTGTCCCAGTTGTCGACGAAGGTGCGGGCCTGGTCGCTCGCGAGCAGGCCGTTGCCCCAGGTGGACAGGTCGGAGATCCTCCCGCCGTTGAAGGCGCTCTTCAGCCAGGTGCCGGAGCGGAACTCGTCGACGTCGCCGAGGCCGGTGTACTCGGACGGCTGGATCGGCTCGCCGGCGCCGTAGATGACCTCGGTCACCCAGTAGGCGTTCGGGTTGCTCATCTTCGCCTTGATGGCGGACAGGTCGGAGGCGGCGATGTGCTTGGCGGCGTCGATCCGGAAGCCGTCCACGCCGAGGGTGAGCAGGTCGCTCAGGTAGTTGGCGATGGTCTGCTGGACGTAGCCGGAGCCGGTGTCCAGGTCGGAGAGGTTGACCAGTTCGCAGTTCTGCACGTTGGAGCGGTCGCCGTAGTTGCTGATCGCCTGACGGCAGGAGTGGAAGTCCTGGTCCTGGTAGTAGCCCGGGTAGTTGTACTTGGTGTAGACGGTGCCGCCGGTGCCCGTCCCGGAGCCGGCCGACATGTGGTTGACCACCGAGTCGGCGATGACCTTGACGCCCGCCGCGTGGCAGGTGCTCACCATGGACTGGAAGGCGGTGCGGTCGCCGAGCCGCCCGGCGATCTTGTAGCTGACCGGCTGGTACGACGTCCACCACTGGGCGCCCTGGATGTGCTCCTGGGGCGGTGAGACCTCGACGAAGCCGTAGCCCTTGGGGCCGAGCGTGTCGGTGCAGGCCTTGGCGACGGAGTCGAACTTCCACTCGAAGAGGGTGGCGGTGACGTCCTTGGTGCTGGGCGGGGTGGCCTCGGCGGTGGGGGCGATCGAAAGACCGGCACCGATCGAGAGGGCCAGGGCGGCGGACGCGGTGAGTGCGCCGATCGCGCGGCCTCTGCGGCCCGCACTGACGGTGGTGACCACGGTGTCTCCTGGGGCTGGGTGGGGGTGAGCCTGGCCGCCCGCGGCGCAGGGGGTGTGGCGGGCGGTGGCGCAGGAGTGGTGCGGAGGGTGGGGGCGCGACCGCGATACGCCGTCTACGCGGAACCGACTGTGCGAGTTTCTGCAAGACCATTGAAACTTGCAGGAAACTTGCAACGCACCGAAGTTACGACCGGTGTGAACGGAGCGTCAAGGGAGTGGAAGGCAACGAATCGGACTCACCGGTAACATCCGCGAACTCCTGTGATACCTCACACCCGACCCGCCGCATCTAAGAGGGGGACGCCAACCACACCGACAATCGAACGCACCGGGGGACGACGGCATGGAGAGAGCACTCGACTTCGAGGAGTTCGCGAGCTCCCGCACGCGCAGGCTCTTCCAGGTCGCCTACCTCATGTGCGGGGACTGGCACCAGGCGCAGGACCTCGTCCAGACGACGCTCGCCAAGATGTTCGCCGTCTGGCCACGGCTGCGCCGACGGCAGGACGAACCCGGGCTCGACGCCTACGCCCGCACCGTCCTGCTGCGCACCTACCTCTCGCAACGCCGCCTGAAGCGCTCCACCGAGGTCGTGCTCGCCGAGATGCCCGACAATCCGCAGCCGGCCGGCCACGGCAGCGACCTGAAGCTCACCCTCGCCGCCGCGCTCGGCCAACTCCCGCCCCGCAACCGGGCGGTGGTCGTCCTGCGATACCTGGAGGACCACAGCATCGAGGCGGTCGCCGACATGATGGGCATCTCCGCCGGCGCGGTGAAGAGCCTCAACACCCGTTCCCTGGCCCGACTGCGGGAGATCCTCGGCGAGGACCGCGAACTCCTCTTCCGGCTCTGATTCCGGCTCTGATCCCTCCCCGCCCCCTCACAGCTCCCGGAGTGCGCACCATGGACATCGAAGACGACCTCAGCAGGCTGCTCGGCGCGGGCGCCGACCGAATCCACGTTCCCGTTCAGACCATCGTCGCCGAGGCCGCGGCCCGCGGCCGCAAGCTGCGCCGCCGCCGGCGGATCACCCGGGCGCTCGGGGCGGTCGCCGCCGTGGCCCTGCTCACCGGCGGGGTGGCCGCGTTCGGCTCCGAAGGCTCCGACCGCAGCCAGGCACCCGCGACGAACGCGCCCAGCGCCTCGGCCGTGTCCGTCCTCGGCCCGACCGACCCCCCGGTGAACGGCAAGGTCGCCACCAGCGGAGCCGGGCTGCTCGGCATCCTCGCCGAACTGCTGCCCGACTCGACCCGGTTCACCTCGTACTCCGGCAGCGGCCACCCGGACGATTCCGCCATGATGCGGGTCGACGTGGACTTCGGCGACCACCTGCCCAGCACCGTCACCGTGGAACTCAGGAAGGACTGGGTGAAGGACGTCTGCCCCCAGGGCGACAGCCCGCAGGCCCGCGCCTGCATCGACCTGCCCGTCGGGGAGCACCTGTACCAGGACTCCGTCCCCGGCGACGCGCCCTCCCGGAGCTACCGGATCCATGTCAGGCGGAAGGACGGCTCGGCGGTCGAGCTGCACGTCTACAGCGGGCAGCTCGACACCGGCACCCGCGGGAATCCCCTCACCCTCGACCGCACCCGGCAGGAGCCGCCGCAGACGTCGGCGTTCTGGGTCGACGTCGCCAAGTCCCCGCTGTGGAGCCTGCGCGTCCCGGTCGACACCGCCAAGGACGGTGCCAACCGGGCTTCCGCCGCCCAGCAGTGAGCGCCGGGCCGGGCGGGTCAGACCGCGTCCGGCCCGCGCTCGCCGGTGCGGACCCGGACGATCCCGTCCACCGGCACGCACCAGACCTTGCCGTCGCCGATCTTCCCGGTGCGGGCGGCCGCGACGATGGTGTCCATCACGTCCTCGGCGTCCTCGTCCTCGACGACGACCTCGATCCGCACCTTGGGCACCAGGTCGATCCGGTACTCGGCGCCGCGGTACACCTCGGTGTGACCGTGCTGGCGCCCGTAGCCGCTCGCCTCGGTGACCGTGAGCCCGTGCACCCCGCGCTCCTGCAGCGCGGTCTTGACCTCGTCCAGCTTGAAGGGCTTGACGACGGCGGTGATCAGCTTCATGCGGTGGCGGCCTTGTCGGACGGGTGCTGTGCCAGCACGGTGGCGTGGGCCGTCGTGCCGTGGCCCAGGACGCCGTGATCGTACGCGCTCTCGGCGTGCACGGCGAGGTCGAGACCGGTCAGTTCGTGCTCGGCCGGGGCCCGGAAGCCCATCAGCCGGTCGATCGCCTTGCCGATGCCGTAGGTGGCGCCGAAGGCATACGCCCCGACCACCGCCACCGCCAGCAGCTGCTTGCCGATCAGGGTGAAGCCGCCGTGCAGCAGGCCGACCGGGCCGCCGGTCATCACCGCGGAGGCGAAGACGCCGATCAGCACGGTGCCGATCACGCCGGCGACCAGGTGGACGCCCACCACGTCCAGCGAGTCGTCGTAGCCGAAGCGGAACTTCCAGCTGACCGCGTAGGAGCAGACCACGCCGGCGGCGAGGCCGACGGCCAGCGCGCCGAGCAGGTCGACGCTGCCGCAGGAGGGGGTGATCGCGACCAGGCCGGCCACCGCGCCGGAGGCCGCGCCGAGCGTGGTGGCGTGCCCGTCGCGGCGCTTCTCCACCAGCAGCCAGCCCAGCAGGCCGGTGCAGCCGGCCGCCTGGGTGTTGAGCAGGACGGCGGCGGCGGTGCCGTTGGCGCCGAGCGCGGAGCCCGCGTTGAAGCCGAACCAGCCGAACCAGAGCAGGCCGGCGCCGAGGACCACCAGCGGCAGGTTGTGCGGCCGCATGGCCTCCTTGCGGAAGCCGAGGCGCGGGCCGAGCAGCAGGGCGAGGGCCAGGCCGCTGGCGCCGGAGTTGACCTCGACCACCGTGCCGCCCGCGTAGTCCAGGGCGCCGAGCTTCGACAGCACCCAGCCGTCGGGCGAGAACACCCAGTGCGCGACCGGCACGTAGACCAGCAGGGTCCAGGCCGCGGTGAAGGCCACCCACGAGCCGAACCGGGCGCGGTCGGCGATCGCGCCGCTGATCAGCGCGGCGGTGACGATCGCGAAGGTGAGCTGGAAGGTCGCGAAGAGCAGGGTCGGCACGTGGCCGGTCAGGCTCGCCGGGGTGATGCCGGCCATGCCGAGGTGGTCGAGGGTGCCGATGACGCCCCAGCCGCCGGCGTCCGGGCCGAAGGCGAGCGAGTAGCCGGCCACCAGCCAGACCACGGTGACGACCGCGATCGACACGAAGCTCATCATGATCATGTTGAGCACGCTCTTGGTGCGGACCATGCCGCCGTAGAACAGCGCGAGCCCGGGGGTCATCAGCAGGACGAGCGCGGTGCTGGCGAGCAGCCAGGCGGTGTCGCCGGTGTCGAGGCCGGCCGTGGAGTCAGCGAGCAGCATGCGGAACCTTCCCGTGCGGCGCGCCTGCGGGTGGTGGGGGCGCGCCGGTCGGGAGAGTCTGTCCGGGCCGTATTTCCCGCTGCGGACACCCGTGTTTCCGTGGTGTTTCGTGTTGCGCGGGGGTTTCCGGAGTCTCACACCGCGAGATGGCGGCGGGGATGCGCGAGGGCCCGGCGGCCGTGGCCGCCGGGCCCTCGCTCACTGCCGGATCAGACTCAGCCGGTCTGGATCGAGGTGTCGTCGATCACGAAGCTGGTCTGCAGCGAGGAGTCCTCCACGCCGTTGAACTTCAGGGTGACCGACTGGCCCGCGTAGGCCGACAGGTCGATCGTCTTCTGGCTGTAGCCGGTCGCCTTGTTGAGGTTCGAGTACGAGGCGACGGTGGTGCCGTTGACCGTGACGGTCAGCTTGTCGTACGCGGTGGAGGTGGTGGTCTCCGCCGTGTCGATGTGCAGCCAGTAGCTGAGGGTGGCCTTGCAGCCGGACGGGATGCTCACCGTCTGCGAGAGGCTGTCCGTGTGGCTGGAGCCGTAGCCGTCCAGCCAGGCCTTCCAGGAGCCGCTGTGCGAGGCCTCGGAGGTCGAGCTGTCGATGACGCCGCTGGAGGAGGTCCAGGTGGTGGCGCCGGACTCGAAGCCGGCGTTGCCGAGCAGTTGCGCCGGGGTGCAGTTGCCCGTGGTGCCGACCGTCCAGGTGAAGCTGGTGGTGCCGGTCTTGTTGGCGGCGTCCTTGGCGGTCACCGTCACGTTGTAGGTGCCCGCGGTGGTGGCGGTGCCGGTGATCAGGCCGCCGGAGCTGATCGACAGGCCGGTCGGCAGGCCGGTGGCGCTGAAGGTCAGCGGGGCGGTGCCGCCGCTGGCCTGGATCTGCAGGTTGGCGGTGCCGTTGACGGTGGTGCTCTGGTTGCCCGGGTTGGTGACGGTGACGGTGCCGCTCGGCAGCGAGCCGACGTTGACCGCGGCCCAGGCGGTGGCGACCGCGTTGTACTCGGCGCTGCCGTTGCCGTACAGGTCGGTGGCGGCGTTCAGGGTCGCGGTGCGGGCGGCCGCGTAGTTGGTGGTCGAGGTCATGTAGACGCTCAGCGCGCGGTACCAGATCTTCGCGGCCTTGTCCCGGGTGATGCCGGTGACGGCGATGTTGTTGACCGTCGGCGAGTTGTAGCTGACGCCGTTGATGACCTTGGCGCCGCTGCCCTCGGCCAGCAGGTAGAAGAAGTGGTTGGCGACGCCGGACGAGTAGTGCACGTCCAGGTTGCCGACGCCCGAGTACCAGGAGTCGGCGGAGCTGCCGTCCTTGGAGGGCTTGTCCATGTAGCGCAGCGGCGTGCCGTCGCCGTTGATGTTGATGAGCTCGCCGATGAGGTAGTCGGGGTTGTCCGACGGGATGTTGGCGTTGAACTCGACCATGCTGCCGAAGATGTCGGAGGTGGCCTCGTTGAGGCCGCCCGACTCGCCCGAGTAGTTCAGGTTGGCGGTGTTCGAGGTGACGCCGTGGCTCATCTCGTGTCCGGCGACGTCGAGTTCGGTCAGCGGGGCGTTGTTGCCGGAGCCGTCGCCGTAGGTCATGCAGAAGCAGCCGTCGTCCCAGAACGCGTTCACGTAGTTGTTGCCGTAGTGCACGCGGCTGTAGGCGCCGACGCCGTCGCCCTTGATGCCGCTGCGGCCGTGGACGTTCTTGAAGTAGTCCCAGGTGGCCGCGACGCCGAAGTGGGCGTCGACCGCGGCGGACTCCGAGTTGGAGGCCGAGCCGTTGCCCCAGGTGTCGGTGGACTTGGTGTACAGGGTGCCGGTGCCGGAGGTGCCGTGGTTCAGGTTGGTGGTGTAGCCGTTGCCGCGGCCGCCGTCCTTCATCTGGTACGTCGAGCCCGACAGCGTGGTGCCGATGGTGACGTTGCCGACGAAGACGCCGGTGCCGGTGCCGGTCTTGATGCCCTCGGCCTTCTGGATCACGTTGCCGGTGGTGGCGTCGGTGATCACGTGCAGCTTGCTCGGGGTGCCGTCCGACTCGGTGCCGGAGACGACGGTCTCCCAGGCGAGGCGCGGGGTGCCGTCGGCGGCCCAGACGACCAGCCGCGGGGCGGTGTCCAGGGCGGAGCCCGACTCGGCGGCCAGCGCGGTGGCCTGGGCCTTCGGCGCGGCCAGCTTGGGCGTGGTGTTCACGCCGGTCAGAACGGCCTGGCTGGCCTTGTCCACGCTCTTGGTCGCACCGGCCGCGGTCTGGTGCACGACCAGGTCGCCGCCGAGGACGGGGAGTCCGGCGTAGGTGCGCTCGTACCGCAGGTGGCGGGTGCCGTCCGCGTCCACGATCGCGTCCTTGACGACGAGCTTCTCCTGCGCGCCGAGGCCGAGCGTCTGGGCGACGGCGGCGCTGCGCTGGCCGGCGTCGGACAACAGCTGGGCACGGTTCACGGCCGCCTGCGGGGCCACGGCGGAGGGCGCGGTGGGTGCGGCGTTGGCCACGACCGGGATGCCGGTCACCAGCAGGGCGGTGGTGGCCGCCAGCGCGGCCATACTCACCCGGGCAGGGGTGTAGCGGGACATGCGGACTCCTTTTCCGACCGGTCGCGGGGTCACGAGCGGTGGAGAGAACCTGGGCCGCGGGGTTGCGGCGCAGCGGGGGCCCGGGCCGGTGGGTGCGCGGCTCGGGTGCGGTGCAAGCAGAGGCGGTGCAGGTGGAGCGGCGGCGCTGGACCTGTCGTTGGTACGGCCGCACCGGGGGTGGGGGACCAGCCCGTCTGCGGCCGGAGGAATCGTGGCAGCAAACGGCCGATGAATGACAGATGCATGCCACCAGATTGGCCAAGAAACGCCAACGGGCGTTAACGCCTGACGGGAAGTCGCCTCGATCACCGCGGCGGACCTCCGCCGCGGCGGCGGCCCGACGGCCGGGGTGCGGATCGGCCCCTACCGGCCCGGTGGCACGGCCGGTGGGGATGCGAACCGACTGCCGCGTACCTGACATGACATGCCATCACGCCGCCCGGGGACGGTTTTCGGCCATAACGAAGGGGCTCCGCATGGCTGCGGAGCCCCTTCTCCCTACGGACGTTCCGTCAGTGCTGGACGAACACCGCCACCGTGCGGGCCGGCACCGTGAAGGTGCCGGTGGCCGGGTCGAAGGCGGACTGCTTCACCACCGCGTCGGCGCCGCCGGCCAGCACCGGGTGCAGCGCCTGACCGGTGCCCTTGAGGGCGGCCAGGGTCTGCTGCTGGGCGGTGGGCGTGGCGTTGAAGACCACGGTGATGCCCTTCTCCGCACCGGGCAGGCCGGTGCCGTCCAGGTGCATGGTGATCACACCGGGGGCCTCCGCGGCGGTGCCGGAGAGCGGGAAGGACAGCCGCTTCTGCACCTCGGCGGCGGTGCTCAGCGAGAACAGCGGCGAGGACTGCCGGATCCGCAGGAACTGCTGGTACATCGAGGTCGAGGCCTTGGTCTCGTTGCAGCCGACGGCCAGCTTCGGGTCGGCGAGCAGCGACTTGGCGGTCGGCCACATCGACTTGTTGTCGGCGGCCATCGGCAGGCCGCGGCCCCAGCCGTTGCCCTGGGTGCAGTCCCAGTGGATGGCGTTGAACCAGTCGCCGGAGTCGAAGGCGTTGGCGTCCAGCGACTTGGAGCGCAGCAGGTCGCTGCCGGCCTGGGCGAAGCCGGGGCCCTGGCCGAGTGCGGTCAGCGACAGGCCGAGCGCCTGCATCCGGGCCCGGTCGGCCGGCGAGGTGCCGGTCGGCAGCTTGTAGGCGAGGGCGTCGAACAGGTCGGCGTTGTCGTGCGCGTCGAGGTACTCGACGGCCTCGCCGGGCTGCGCCGCGTAGCCGGTGGGGGCGCCGTTGTAGTCGACGGCCCTGCCGGTGACGGTCTTCCCGTTGGTGTCGGTGAAGGAGTAGCCGGCCAGGTTGCCGGTGAGGCCGACCTTGACCTGGTCCATCTGGTGCAGCAGGCGGGCCTTCTGCTCGGCCGCGGTGCCGTTGTCCGCCGAGCCGTTGGGGTCGGTGAACAGGCCGGAGGCGAAGCCCTGCTGGGGCGCCGAGGAGAGCATGAAGTTGCCGCCGCGGGCGGCGTCGCGGATCCGGTCGTTGAAGGTGGCGATGCCGGTGCCGGCCATGTTGGTCTGGGTGGCCTGGACGAAGCGGGCGTCGTTGGCCACGACGCCGAAGTTCCAGCCCTCGCCGTACAGGAAGACGCTCGATCCGTCGACGCCGTCCTTCTGCGGGGTCAGCGCGCGCAGCGCCGACTGCACGTCCAGCATGGTCGACTTCGGGTCGATGCCCATCAGGTCGAAGCGGAAGCCGTCGACGCGGTACTGCCGCGCCCAGGTGACGACCGAGTCGACGACCAGCTTGTTCATCATGGCGTGCTCGGGCGCGGTGTCGGCGCAGCAGCTGTCCGTGGTGACCTTGCCGGTGTCGCTGAGCCGCTGGTAGTAGCCGGGGACGATCTTGTCGAGCACGGAGTGCTCGGCCTGTCCGGCGGCGGCGGTGTGGTTGTAGACCACGTCGAGGACGACCCGCAGGCCGGCGTCGTGCATGGCCTGCACCATCTGCCGGAACTGCACGGTGCGGGCGGTGCCGTCGGGGTCGGTGGCGTACGAGCCCTCGGGCACGGTGTAGTGCAGCGGGTCGTAGCCCCAGTTGTAGGCGTCGTCGGCCTGGACGGCGGCGACGCACTCCTGCTGCTTGTCGCTGTCGGCGGCGAGCGAGGCGAGGTCGCAGGCGGGCAGCTTCTGGTCGGCGCGGTTCTCGCGGATGGTGGCGATGTCGAAGGTCGGCAGCAGGTGGATCGTGGTGACGCCGGCCTTGGCGAGGTCGCGCAGGTGCTGCATGCCGGCCGAGGCGGAGTGGGTGAACGCCAGGTAGGTGCCGCGCTCGTCGGCCGGCACGGTGGTGTCGGCGCTGGAGAAGTCGCGGACGTGCAGCTCCTGGATCTGCTGCTTGGTGGCGGGGATCGCGGCCGGGCTGCGGTGCGCGTCCCAGCCCTTGGGCTTGGTGCCCGGCGCGGAGAGGTCGGCGACCAGGCTGCGGGTGGAGTCGGTGGAGAGCGCGACGGCGTACGGGTCGGTGACGGTGTTGGTCACCACCTGCTGGACGCTGGGCGCCCAGACCTTGACCTCGTACGTGTAGTACTTGCCGTCGAGGTCGTCGCGGTCGCGGGTGAGCGACCAGACGCCGGTGGCGTCGTCCCGCTTGAGCGGCACCTTCTTCGGGGTGCCGCCGGTGGCCTTGTCGTACAGGTCGACGGAGACCTCGGTGGCGGTCGGCGCCCAGAGCGAGAGGGTGACCTTGCGGTTGTCGTCGCCGAACCAGCCGCTCTCCTTGCGGCCGCTGTAGACCGGGCCGAGCTGGGCCTTGGCGGCCTTGGCGCCGTACAGGTCGTCGAGGGCGCCGGGGATCTGCACGCCGGTGGCGGCCAGCGCGGCGCCGTTCGGCAGGTGCTCGCTGAAGATCAGCTGGCTGCGCAGGGCGTCGGTGATCCGGCCGGTGTCGCGGCTGTCGACGGTGAAGGCGCGGTAGCCCGCGAGGTGCGGGAACGCGGCCTTCTGGGCGTCGGTGAGGGTGCCCGGGTTGAGCCGGATCCAGCGGCCGGGCTTGCTGAGCACGCCCTTGTCGACGGTGATGCCGCCGGCCGGGTCGAAGATCAGCTGGGCGCTGGTGCCGCCCTTCAGCGCGGCGTCGCCGGCGCCGTAGTTGGCGGGCACCACGACGGTCTTCGCGTCGATCCACTGGGCGCGTGCGGAGGTGAGGTCGAGCTGCGAGGAGGTGCCGGCGGCCTGCGGCAGCAGGTAGCCCTCCTGGCCGCCGACGATCCAGATCTCGCGGCCGCTGGTGGCGAAGTTCAGCGACTGGTCCTGCGGCAGGTCCTTGTCGTTGCCGTTGTGGAGGATGTAGCTGAGGCTGGTCGCGCCCTCGGCGAGCGGCACCTCGAAGACCGCGCCGTACGCGTCCTTGCGGGCCGGCATCAGCGGGCTGCCCCAGTCGGTGGGGTTGGCGGCGCCCGTCCAGTCGTGCAGGCCCCAGCCGTCGTAGTTGCCGTCGGCCCGGTGGTAGTGGATGACCGCGGTGTTCTCCTTCACCGGCACGGCCGGGTCGGGGTCGGCGGTGCGGACGGCCGGGTCGCCCTCCTTGATCCACACCTCGCCGGTGGTGCCGAGGTCGATGTGGCGGTCGGCGTCGACGTCCTTGGTGCCGTTGTTCTCGACGACGAAGCCGACGTCGGAGGCGCCGGACTTCAGCTTGACGTAGGCGAAGGCGCCGTAGGCGTCGCGGCCGACGAAGCCGTGCCCGTCGGGCCAGGTGGTGGACTCGCCGTCGGCGAGGTCGCCCCAGGCGTACAGGTTCCAGCCGTCGTAGTCGTTGTTCTTGCGCTGGTAGTGCACGACCGCGTACGGGCGGGAGGTGGAGCTGGGGGCCTGCTGCGGCACCGGGGTGCCGGTGGTGAAGGAGCCGGTGGTGGAGGCGAGCCGGCCGGCCGAGTCCTGGACGACGGCCTTGTAGCGGACGACGGTGCCGGGGGCGGCGGCCGAGACGTCCTGGGTGACCTTGAAGGAGCCGTTGTCGGCGGTGCCGAGGACCTGCCACGGGCCGGTGCCGACCTGCGCGGCGAAGGTGACCCGGTTGAAGCCGCTGCCGGGCACCGTGGCACCGACGGTGACGGTGCCGGTGGAGCCGTCGCCGGGCGCCTGCAGGGTGATCTGCGGGCCGGCGGCGGGCTTGGCGAGCTTGCCGGCCGCCTTGTAGACCACCGAGGACATCGGCGGCACGGTGACGGTGAGCTTGTGGTCGGCGCCGGTGGTGCTCTTGGCGCCGGCGGCCGGGTAGACCGGCCGGAAGTCCATGCCGGCCGAGTAGGTGTCCACGGCGACGGTCTTCGGCTCGGCCGCGTTGTTCACCGCGACCAGGTACTCGACCTGCTGCTTGGCGTCGATCCGGGAGAAGGCGTACACGCCGGCCCCGTCGGCGGCGTACCGCTCGACCTGGGCGCCGTCGGCGAGCGCCGGGTGGGCCTCGCGCAGCGAGGCGAGGTCGGAGATGCCCTCGTAGAGCGCGCCGTGCTTGCCGTACCGATCCGCGGAGCCCTTGCTGCCGCCGATCACGTTGTCGGCGTTGTACGAGGGGGTCTTGGAGGCGAACATGTCCTGCCGGGCGTCCTTGTCGCCGCCCGCACCGGTGAAGCCCTGCTCGTCGCCGTAGTAGACGACCGGCTGGCCGCGGGTGAGGAACTGCAGCTCGTTGGCGAGCAGGTCCTTCTTCAGCAGCAGGTCCTGGCTCGCGCCCGGGTTGTCGCTCTGCAGGAAGCTGCCGAACCGGCCCATGTCGTGGTTGCCGAGGAAAGTCGGCAGCTCGTACGCGTCGGTGGCGCCGGTGGTGTAGCGGTAGTCCTGCGCGTACAGCTCGGCGAGGGACTTGGCGGAGCCGTTCTGCGAGACGAAGCGGCGGGCCGCGTCCTGGAAGGCGAAGTCCAGGGTGGCCTGCAGCTTGCCCTTGGTGACGTACGGCGCGGTGACGGACGGGTCGGCGGAGTAGACCTCGCCGAACATGAAGAAGTCCTTGTTGCCGCGCCGGGCGGCGAACTGCTTGAGCGCGGGCGCCCAGTTCTGCCAGAACGCCATGTTGACGTGCTTGACGGTGTCGATCCGGAAGCCGTCGACGCCGGCGTCGGCAACCCAGGTCTGGTAGATCTTCTTGAAGCCCTCGACGACCTTGGGGTTCTGGGTGTCCAGGTCGTCCAGGCCGGAGAAGTCGCCCTCGGTGGCGGACTCGCCGACGAAGGTCGAGTTGCCGCGGTTGTGGTAGAGCGAGGGGTCGTTCAGCCAGGACGGCACCTTGGCGTTCGCGTCGGCCGGGGTGCGCAGCACCGGGCTGTAGGGGAACGAGTCCTTGGTGATCTTCGGCCAGGCGGTGCCGGCGTCCGCGACGGCGGTCTCGTCGACCGGGTTGCCGTCCGCGTCCAGGGTCGGGTAGGCGCCGGCGGAGCGGTAGTCGTAGCTGTGCTCGGCGAAGTCGACGACGTCGGCGGTGTGGTTGGTGATGACGTCGAAGAAGACCTTGATGCCCTTGTCGTGCGCCTTGCGGATCAGCTCCTTGAGCTGGTCGTTGGTGCCGAAGTGCGGGTCGACCTGGGTGAAGTCGGTGATCCAGTAGCCGTGGTAGCCGGCCGAGGCGTCGGCGCCGGTGCCCTGGACGGGCTTGTTCTTGAAGATCGGCGCCATCCAGATGGCGGTGGTGCCGAGGTCCTCGATGTAGTCGAGCTTGTCGATCAGGCCCTGCAGGTCGCCGCCGTGGTAGAAGCCCTTGTCGGCGGGGTCGAAGCCGTTGTCGAGGCGGCCGCCGGTGATGCCCCCGGTGTCGTTCGCGGTGTTTCCGTTGGCGAAGCGGTCGGGAAGGACGAAGTAGAACTGCTCCCGCGTGAGGTCGTGCCGGGCCGCGGTGGCGGCGAGCGCGGCGTCGGAGGGCGGGGCGGGCGGGGCCGCGGCGGCGGCCAGCGGAGCCGAACCGAGGGTGGCGGAGATCAGGGACGCGGCCAGCAGGACGGCTGCTCGGCGGGGTCTGCGGTACGGGGTGGTGCTCCGAGAACGGCGGGGCTGAGCATCGGCCACGGCGGGCTCCCTTGGGGCGGCTCGTTCGTCATTGAGTTGAGGTGGCGTGGACGCTAGCGCGCTGCAAGATGTTTCAGCAAGATGCTGAAAATGTTGCAATCAACCTCTTGACCGAACCGTTGCGAAGGCCGCAGAGTCGTACGTGTGCCCGGGTAGTACCGCCGGATGCCGGGCGCGTTTCACGGGGATTGCCGCCCGCCGGGTCCGGACGACCCGGTCCGGTGCCTGACAGCACCCGGCGGGCTCCCCCCGTGAACCCCACCGCCCCGGGGCCCCGGGTCGACCCCCCTGATGCGCACACGCAACAATGGATTGCATGCGTCCCCCCAGGCCCACTCCCCCTCCATCCGCAGGGGGACAGCCGGTGAAGAATCCCCGACCAGAGGATGAGCGGACGGCCACGGGACGTCTGGCAGACTTCTCGTCCATGGGGGAACCGACCGAGATCCACGCAGCCGACGCCGACCGCGCCGGTGCGGCGCCCACCGGCGGTTCCGTCCCGGGCGAGGGCGTTCATCCCAGGACCTCGCTGCCGGACGGAGCCACCAGCGCCGCCCGTACGCGCTCCGCCGCGCTCCGCGCCCGGGTCCGCACCCAGCGCCGCTCCCCCGCCCGGCCCCGGCTCTGGTTCGAGCTGGCGCTGATCGGCATCAGCTACTGGCTGTACTCGCTGGTGCGCAACGCCGTCCCCGAGCAGGCCGCGATCGCCCAGAAGCACGCCGACTGGGTGTGGCGCTTCGAGCGCACCCTCGGCGTGGGCATAGAGCGGGCGGTCAACCACACCGTCGACCGGGCCGAGTGGTTGATCGTCGGTATGAACTACTACTACGCGACCCTGCACTTCGTCGTCACGATCGGGGTGCTGGTCTGGCTGTACCGCAGGCATCCCGGCCGCTACGCGGCCACCCGGACGGTCCTCTTCGTCACCACCGGCATCGCGCTGGTCGGCTTCTACTGCTTCCCCCTGGCACCGCCCCGCCTGATGACCGGCGGCAACTTCATCGACACCGTCGCCGCCCACCACACCTGGGGGTCGATGGCCTCCGGCCCGGCGGCGCACGTCTCCAACCAGTACGCGGCGATGCCCTCGATGCACATCGGCTGGTCGCTCTGGTGCGGTCTGACGATCTTCTTCCTGGCCCGCCGCACCTGGGTGCGGGTGCTCGGCCTGATCTATCCGGCGGCCACCCTGGTCGTGATCGTCTCGACCGCCAACCACTTCTGGATGGACGCCGTCGGCGGCGTGCTCTGCCTCGCGGTCGGCTTCCTGGCCGCCCGGCTGCTCTACCACGTCTGGGCGTACCAGCTGCCCAGGGTCCCGGGCGGGCCGCGCCCGCAGCCGGTCACCGTGCCGGTCCACTGGACGACCCCGGTCGGCGCCGGCCGCAACTGACCGCCCCGGCCGCACTCCCCCGGCCCCGGCGCGCGACCGTCACGGACCGTAGAACAGCCGCTCCACCACCGCACGGGCCCGCCGGGTGGTGCGCCGGTAGTCGTCCACCAGCTCCCCGGAGTGCCCGGCCCCGTAGCCCAGGTAGCGGGCGACGCCGGACAGCTCCCGGGCGTCGCCGGGAAAGCTGTCCCCGGCCCGGCCGCGCACCAGCATCACCGCGCTGCGCACCCGGGAGGCCAGCACCCAGGCGGCGTCCAGCACCAGGGCGTCCTCGTGCGAGACCAGCCCGGCCCGCGCCGCCTCCGCCAGCGCCGCCCGCGTCCGGGTGGTGCGCAGCCCCGGCAGCTCGTGGCCGTGCTGGAGCTGGAAGAGCTGCACCACCCACTCGACGTCGGCGAGGCCGCCCCGGCCGATCTTGGTGTGGGTGGTCGGGTCGGCGCCGCGCGGCAGCCGCTCGGACTCGATCCTGGCCTTGATCCGCCGGATCTCCACCAGGTCGCGCTCCGGCACCCCGCCGCCCGGGTAGCGCAGCGGGTCGATCAGCGCCCGGAACCGCGCCCCCAGCTCGGCGTCGCCGGCCACCGGCTCGGCCCGCAGCAGCGCCTGGCTCTCCCACACGTGCGACCACCGCCGGTAGTAGGCGGCGTACGAGGCGAGGGTGCGCACCAGCGGGCCGTTGCGGCCCTCGGGGCGCAGGTCGGCGTCGACCAGCAGCGGCGGCTCGGTGGAGGGGGCGGCGAGCAGGGTGCGCAGCTCGTTGCAGACGGCGTGCGCCGCCCGGGCGGCGTCCTCGTCGAGGGCCTCCAGCACCGGCTCGTGGACGAGCAGGACGTCCGCGTCGGAGCCGTAGCCCAGCTCGTGGCCGCCGAAGCGGCCCATCGCGATCACCGCGATCCTGGTCGGCAGCTCGCCGTTGCGGGCCTCCCAGCCGGCGGTGCAGGCCCGCAGCGCGCCCTGCAGGGTGGCCGCGTTGAGGGCGGTCAGGGCCTCGGCCGCGGTGTCGAGGGCTTCCGCGGGGTCGTCGCCGAGGCGGCCGAGCACGTCGGCGGCGGAGGTGCGGAACAGTTCGCGGCGGCGGACGGCGCGGGCCGCGGCCACCCCGGCGGCGGCGTCCCCGGCCCGGCCCACCGCGGCGAGGATCTCCTGCTCCAGCGCGGCCCGGCCGCGCGGCACCAGGCCCTGCGGGTCGCCGAGCATGGCGACCGCCTCGGGGGCGCGCAGCAGCAGGTCCGGGGCGAGGCGGCCGGCCGACAGCACCCGGGCGAGCTGCTCCGCGGCGGCGCCCTCGTCGCGCAGCAGCCGCAGGTACCAGGGGGTGCGGCCGAGCGCGTCGGAGACCTGCCGGAAGTTGAGCAGTCCGGCGTCCGGGTCGGCGGAGTCGGCGAACCAGCCGAGCAGGACGGGCAGCAGGGTGCGCTGGATGGCGGCCTTGCGGCTGACGCCGGAGGCGAGGGAGGACAGGTGGCGCAGCGCGGCCGCGGGGTCGGCGTAGCCGAGCGCCTCCAGCCGGGCCTTGGCGGCGTCCGCGCGCAGACCGGCCGCACCGGCCGGCAGCTCGGCGACGGCGTCCAGCAGCGGCCGGTAGAACAGCCGCTCGTGCAGGCGGCGGACCTCGACGGCGTGCCGCTTCCACTCGCGCTGCAGGGCGGCGACCGGGTCCGCCCGGGTGTCGTCGTTGATCAGGACGGCGAGCGAGCGGGCCAGCCGGCGCTGGTCGGCCTGGCCGGTCGGCATCAGGTGGGTGCGGCGCAGCCGGTGCAGCTGGATGCGGTGCTCCAGCGCGCGCAGGAAGCGGTAGGCGGTGTCGAGCGAGGCGGCGTCGGCGCGGCCGACGTAGCCGCCGTCGCTGAGCGCCTGCAGCGCCCGCAGGGTGTTGCCGCTGCGCAGCGAGGGGTCGGTGCGGCCGTGCACCAGCTGGAGCAGCTGGACGGCGAACTCGACGTCACGCAGGCCGCCGGGGCCCAGCTTGAGCTGCCGGTCGAGTTCGGTGGCGGGGATCGCGTCGACGACCCGGCGGCGCATCTGCTGGACGTCGGCGACGAAGTTCTCCCGGGCGGCGGCCTGCCACACCAGCGGGGCGATGGCCTCGGTGTAGGCGGCGCCGAGCTCCTCGTCGCCGGCCACCGGGCGGGCCTTGAGCAGCGCCTGGAACTCCCAGGTCTTGGCCCAGCGCTGGTAGTAGGCGAGGTGGCTGGCGAGGGTGCGCACCAGCGGGCCGTTGCGGCCCTCCGGGCGGAGGTTGGCGTCGACCGGCCAGATGACGCCCTCGCCGGTGGTGTCGGAGCAGATCCGCATCAGCCGGGCGGCGAGCCGGGTGGCGGCCTGCATCGCCCGGTGCTCCTCGGTGTCCTCGGCCGCCTCGGCGACGAAGACCACGTCCACGTCGGAGACGTAGTTGAGTTCGCCGCCGCCGCACTTGCCCATGCCGATCACGGCCAGCCGGCAGGCCGCCGCGGCGTCCGGGTCCTCGGCGGAGGCGATGTCCAGGGCGGTCTGCAGGGTGGCGCCGGCGAGGTCGGCGAGTTCGGCGGAGGCCTGCGGCAGGTCGGTGGTGCCCGTGAGGTCGCGGGCGGCGATGGCGAGCAGGCAGCGGCGGTAGGCGGTGCGCAGCACGTCGGGGCGGCGCGGCGGGTCGGCGGCCCAGACGCGCTCGGCGAGGGCGCGGCGGAACTCGGCGGCGCCCGGGTGGATGTCGTGCTGCTCGAAGCTGACCAGCGCGTGCCAGTCCTCCGGGTGGCGGGCCAGGTGGTCGCCGAGGGCGGCGGAGGCGCCGAGCACGGCGAGCAGGCGGTCGCGCAGCGGCTTGGCGGTGGTGAGGGTGTCGCGCAGGGTGTGCCGCTCGGGCTCGTCGAGGGCCTCCAGCAGACGGGCGAGGCCGAGCAGGGCGAGGTCGGGGTCGGCGGTGGAGCCGAGCGAGTCCAGCAGCACGGAGTCGTCGGCGAGGCCGGTGAGCGCCGGTTCGGCCAGGCGCGCCACGGCGGCGTCCGGGTCCTCGAAGCCGCGCCTGACCAGCCGGACCTCCAGGCGGCTGGTCCGGCCGCCGGTCCGTTCATCCACCGACATCGCCCCTCCCGGTGTTCGCGGCCCGTCCGACGGGTGCGTGTCTACGAGCCTACGGGCCGCGGTGTGCCGTGGCCCGTCCGGCCCGTAGGAGCTGTCCTCAAAGACGTACGGATGCCTCCAGGGGCGCGTGGGGGCACCTGGATCGGCCACCCGAGCGCCGTTCGACGACAACTGCTAGGCGAGCAGCAGCGTCCGCCGGATCCGGCGCCACGGGAGGGCGGCGAACGGCACCGCGACGGCCAGCGCGATCCCGGCGGCGGCCAGGCCGGTGTCGCCGCGGACGGCCCCGAGCAGGGCGGTGCCCCAGCCGGCGCCGGAGCCGAGCAGGCCGAGGGCCCGGCGCCGGCGGTCGGAGATCGGGGTGACGACGGTTCGACGGCGCTGGCGGCCCGTCCAGGAGACCAGGTGCCGGCCCAGCACCCATTCGCGGAACATCACCCAGAGCGCGAAGGCGGTGCCCAGCGTGCCGACCAGCAGGTAGGCGGGGTAGCAGGCGAGCGCCCGCCGCACGCCGAGCTGGAGGCTCGCGGTGGTGAGGGTGACCGCCGCCATGACCAGGAACCACGAGCCGAACCAGCGCACCGCGTCGAACTCGGTGAACCCGGTGGCCAGGTGGTAGAGCAGCGAGACGTAGCCCGCGGCCAGCAGGGCGCTGTCGACCATCATGGCGCCGAAGACCTTGGTGAAGCCCCAGCTGCGGAAGAACAGGCCCTTGTGCTTGTCGATGGCCTGGGCCCAGCCGGAGGCCCAGCGGTGGGTCTGGGCCCAGTACTCGCGCCAGCCGCGGGGGTCGCGGACGGCGACGAACTCGCCGCGGACGAAGCCCGCCGGGCGTCCGTGGCGGTTCATCTTGAGGGCGAGTTCGACGTCCTCGCAGAGGCTGTCGGTGGACCAGCCACCGACCGCGCGCAGGTCGTCCACCCGGTACAGGCCGGCCGAGCCGGAGAGCACCGCGACCCAGCCGTGCCAGGTCTCGACGATCCGGGAGATCCGGTGCGCCGAGGCCCACTCGACGGCCCGGGAGCGCTGGAAGAGCCCGGTGCTGCTGTGCGGGGTGACCGACAGGCAGACGCCGCCGTAGCCGTGCTCGTCCATCACCCGCAGGCAGGTCTCGAAGACCTGCCGGGAGGCGAAGTAGCCGTCGGCGTCCAGCAGCGCGACATGGCTGGTGGTGACCCGCTCCAGGGCGTGGTTGAGCGAGCGGGGCTTGCTCGCGAAGCCGACCTCGATGACCTCGGCGCCGCATTCCGCGGCGATCCGCGCCGTCCCGTCCGTGCACGAATCCGCAATGACGAGGACTTTCTGCGGCGGCACGCTCTGAGAAAAGGCGGATTCCACCGCGGTCGCGATGAAATCCGCCTCGTTGTGTGCCGGAATCAGCACGGTGACCGAATGCGTCACCGGCGTGCGAACCACTTCACTGCCGCGCCGACCGCGGTGGTCGCACCCCCGATGGCCAGCATGGCGAGCGAGGCGACACCGGTATGGGCGAGTCCGTACATTCCCTCTGCCTCCTTTTGTTCCGCCCGCGGACGGGGTCCGTCCGACGGTTCCGGCCGACCGGGGAGATGGTGCGGTCCGGTGAATGAGTCAGATGTACCACGCAGCCGTCTGCTGTCAGCTCATCACACAGCGCGGCCGTCGCGACTCTCCGTCAATTCATCCGGTCAGCTCTGGATACGGGCATCCGCCGGGCCGACCGCGCATCGTGAAACCACCGGAGCCCCGCCGTCAGCGGGACGGCCGCCGGTCGAGGAGGGACATGCACCCGCTCCACCTGCTGCTGGCGGCCGCGCTCGCCGCGGTCCCGGGCGGCGCCCACCGAGCCGTCCCCGCACCGGGCCGCATCGTGTTCATGGACACCTTCGCCACCCTGGACGTCGGCCCGGGGCGCACCTGGGGCTGGCAGACCGCCGCCTACTCCCGGTGCACCGACAGCAGCGACAACCCGAACGCCTGGAAGCTCGACCGGCTCACCACCGCCGCGCTCTCCACCGCGTCCGGCCACCTCGTCATCACCGCCACCCCGCGGCCGGAAGGCGCCTGGAACACCGGGCTGCTCACCACCGGCGACTCCTGCGGCTCCGGCGGCAACGGCGTCCAGGTCCGCACCGGGGACTTCCTGCTCGCCCACATACGCCTGCCGCAGGCCGACACCGGCACCTGGCCCGCGCTGTGGACCTGGCGCGACGGGCACAACGAGGTCGACGTCTTCGAATGGCACGCCGACCGGCCGGAGAACATCGAGTTCGTCAACCACGTCCGCAGCGGCGACACCGTCTTCACCGCGCCCTACGTCGGTGCCGGGAAGTGGATCTACATCGGTGCCAGGTTCGGCGCCGACAACACCACCTGGTACATCGGCACCGACCGCAACCGCCTCACCGCCGCCTTCGCCGACCGCACCGGTGTCGGCCCCGACTTCGCCGCCTACCCGATCCTCAACCTGTCGGTCAGCGACGGCGCCTTCCACTCCCGGCCGCCGGGCAGCACCCACGCCACCCTGGAGTCCGACCTGGTGATGATCCAGCGGCCGGCACCGGTCGGCCTGCCCGACGCACCCTGACCGCCGCGCACCGACCGCCGCGTGCCGACCGACGCCGGCTCAGGCCACCTGGAGGCAGTCGCGCCCGGACGTCCCGGCGCTCGACAGGTACGTCCCGGCGGATCCTCCCCCGGCGACGCTCAGCAGCTCCATCCCGTGCCGGCCGCCCGGGCCGTAGCCCAGCGCGGTGAGCCTGCGGCAGAGTTCCGAGGCCTGCGCGTGGTCGGCGCCCGCCACCGCGCTCACCATCAGCGAACGGCGGGGCAGCCCGGACGGCGAGGGCTGCACCAGCACCGTCCCGTGCGCCACCCCCGGCAGGCAGCGGACCTCCTCCGGGGCGTCCTCCACCACCGCACCGGGCGCCGTCTCGGCAGCCGGCTCCTCCGAAGCCCCCGGCGCGACCGACGGCGCACACGAGGGCCCCACCGGAACGGGGGCCGGCCGGCCGGCGTCCGCCGCGACCTCCCCGTCCGCCCCGCACCCCGTCACCGTCACCGCCACCAGCCCGGCAGCCGCCACGGCCGCCCACGCCAGTCCCCGCACGCGCATTCCCCGCCCCCGAGCCCGTTCGAACCAGCGATGATCATATCGACGCCGGAAGGTGGACCCGGATTGCTCGTCGCAGCTGGCGGCCATGTTCCGCCTGACCAGGAAGGGCCGCGCGCTGAGGGCCGATCCCTAGGGACGGTCCGCCGGTGGCGCGGCGAGTAGCGACGGAGCGCGTACCTGACTGATCACCAGCTCGTGCACGCGGAGCCGCCCGTTACGGCCCCGGGGCGAGCCGGCCAAGTCCCGCCTGATCGGTCTGCGCATAGCGCCGGACGCAAGAATCCGCTCGAACCGCGGAGTGCCACGGGGCCCGCGATCCGCGATTCAGACGGGAAAGTGTGCCGGACGGCGGGATCAGGCGAAGCGCTTCCCGATCTCCAGCGTCCTCGAGAGGTCGTTGACCTCGACCGTGTCGTCTCCCTCTCAAACATAGATCTTGCCGCCCAGCAAGGAGACTTCCTTCTGCTCGGGCACCCTGATCACGATGACGCCGAGGCCGTAGTAATCCGAATACGCCAGGCCCGAGAGAACCGAATCCTTGAGCCCCTGCGTCAACTCGGACGAGCGAATAGCATCCTTCCAGCGGGCAAAGTACTGCTCGGAGGTCTGGCCGAGTGCTGATGCCTCACGGCCCACACCCACGACGTATCGCTGCCCCACTTTCCGTGGCTCGATGCCATCCAGGACACGAATGCGCTTCATGTCGGCTTCCTTGTCAGCCACACCAATGAGGATCGTCCCGGCTCGCCCCTTGCCGTTGTTTGCGATCGCGCAGATCGTCTTTAGCACCTTGTCCGGGACGGCGGGGTCGAGGGTGCGAGTGACGTCCAGGCGGAGGAGCCCCTGCTTGAGCTCATAGTGCGGAGCTTCGATCTCCGAACGCCTGATGATGTTGTCGACGTCTACCGCAGTGTGCTCACCGTAGATGTCGCGGGGGTCACTGTCGACCACGTGCGGGCGGATGAGGCCCTTGATCGTGTCGACGTTCCGACGGCGCTCTGTGGGGCTCGTCGAGGCCCGACTCGTCTCGATCCTCTTGTCGAGATCAGTGATCGCCACCTTCATGCCCGCATAGTCGGCAATCTTCTTGTTCTCGCCGATCAGCAATTCATGGAACGCCACGTAAAGAACGGCGAAGACCGCAGGGAACGGGTTCGTGTTGGTCTTCGAGAAGATGATCGACCGCAGCTTCCTGTCACCGCTCGCAGCACAGACAGCCCGGATTTCGTCGAGGCAGAATTTGAACTCGGCAGAGAATCGATCACCGCCGTAGCTGTCCATCGCCTTCGTGATGCGAGAATTTTCGGCTGTGCCGTTCTGGTAAATAGCGTCGAGCGCAGCCTTGGCCCGCTCGATCAGCTCTCCCCCGATGATCGAGGCCGCAATGTCGGCTACGCACTGCTCGTCCATCGAGTCCCGAAGGTCCGTGGATCTCAGAACTCCCTGCTCAACCCAGAAGACCGTGTCGGCCTCCACTTCGTACCCGTGGCGCGTCTTCGGAAGGTCGATACTGATCGAGGGCATCTTGTCGAGGCCGAGGATGTCGCTGGAAGCATCACCCCTCACTTCGCAGGAAAGCTCTCGCACCAGGGTGGAGAAGTCGTCCCTAACCCCGGCCTGCCTACGCTCCTGATCGCTGAGACGGTGGCCGTAGGTATTGATCCTCGAGAAGACGTCGTCGATCTCCTCATCGGTCGCACCCCTCATCACCGACACGGCAATCGAGTAGTCGAGGAAGGTGCCGACCTCCCGCGCGGTAATAGTGGCGCCAGGGGCCACAGAAAACGCATTCTCCTCGACGGACCGCGTCTTGGCAGTGACGAACTGGTCAACATCGAAATAGCGGTTGTCGATGGTCGTGAATGCCGTCTCCACGAACGAGACGAGCGTGTGGAGCCGCTGCAAACCGTCAATGACCTCGTAGTCGCCGGTCTCTCGCTCTGCCAGCAAGATAGCCGGGATAGGATATCGCTTCAGCACCGACTCGATGAGCTTCTGCTTCTCCTCCAGCGTCCACACCAATTTACGCTGGTAGCGCCGATTCACCCAGAGCTTGTTTTCGCTGTACCATGCGTAGATGGACTGGATTGATTTCGGCTGCGAGTCCAGTTCTGCCATGCGGACAGTCTGCCACGTGCGCGCCATTGGTCGCTCGCAAATTGCCAATTAGGTACGGATCGGGAGTGCAGCCCGGCAAGGCTCGGGCCAGCCCGAAGGCCCCGTGCGGACGATGACGATCCGTCCGCACGGAACCTCTACGGTCCTCGGAAGCTCCACTGTGCAGGTGCCTACAGCACCTGGAGGTTCTTCCGCAGCTCGAACGGGGTGACCTCGGAGCGGTACTCCTCCCACTCCTGGCGCTTGTTGCGCAGGAAGAAGTCGAAGACGTGCTCGCCCAGGGTCTCGGCGACCAGTTCGCTGCGCTGCATGAGGTCGATGGCCTCGCCGAGGTTCTGCGGCATGGGCTGGATGCCCAGCGCACGGCGCTCCCCGTCGGAGAGGGCCCACACGTCGTCGTCGGCGCCGGCCGGGAGTTCGTAGCCCTCCTCGATGCCCTTGAGGCCGGCGGCGAGGGTGACGGCGTAGGCGAGGTAGGGGTTGCAGCCGGTGTCGAGGGAGCGGACCTCGACGCGGGTGGAGCCCTGCTTGCCGGGCTTGTACATCGGGACGCGGATCAGCGCGGAGCGGTTGTTGTGGCCCCAGCAGATGTACGAGGGGGCCTCGCCGCCGGCGCCCGCGGTGCGCTGCGAGCCGCCCCAGATGCGCTTGTAGGAGTTGACCCACTGGTTGGTGACTGCGGCGGTCTCGGCGGCGTGCTTGAGCAGGCCGGCGATGAAGGAGCGGCCGACCTTGGAGAGCTGGTACTCGGCGCCGGACTCGTGGAAGGCGTTGCGGTCGCCCTCGAAGAGGGAGACGTGGGTGTGCATGCCGGAGCCGGGGTGGTCGGAGAACGGCTTGGGCATGAAGCTGGCGTGCACGCCCTGCTCCAGCGCGACCTCCTTCATGACCAGGCGGAAGGTCATGATGTTGTCGGCGGTGGAGAGCGCGTCCGCGTACCGGAGGTCGATCTCCTGCTGGCCGGGGGCACCCTCGTGGTGGGAGAACTCCACCGAGATGCCCATCGACTCCAGCATGGTGATGGCCTGTCGGCGGAAGTCGTGGCCGACGCCGCGCGGGGTGTGGTCGAAGTAGCCGGACTGGTCGGCCGGGATCGGCGCGGTGCCGTCGCCGGGGAGGTTCTTCAGGAGGAAGAACTCGATCTCGGGGTGGGTGTAGAAGGTGAAGCCCTGTGCGGAGGCCTTCTCCAGGGTGCGCTTGAGCACGTACCGCGGGTCGGCGAACGACGGGGAGCCGTCCGGCATGAGGATGTCGCAGAACATGCGCGCGGTGCCCGGGGTCTCGGAGCGCCACGGCAGTATCTGGAAGGTGGTCGGGTCCGGCTTGGCGATCATGTCGGACTCGTAGACGCGGGCGAAGCCCTCGATCGCCGAGCCGTCGAAGCCGATGCCCTCCTCGAAGGCCTGCTCCAGCTCGGCGGGCGCGACTGCGACCGACTTCAGGAACCCGAGGACGTCGGTGAACCACAGCCGGACAAAACGGATGTCACGCTCCTCGAGCGTGCGAAGCACGAACTCCTGCTGCTTGCCCATGGGGACAGTCTCACCTCTGCTCTTTACGTCCGTGTTACGCCCGGCGGCGGCGGGCGCCTGCCGGAGCGGCGCATGGTCCCGCGACCGATCCCATCATGGCGGATCATCGCCCGCCGTCCACCCCTGGGTGGCCGTCGACCGAAGGATGGACGGCGGGCCCCGGGGGTACCCCCCGCGACATAACGTCAGTTAGACGATTACACTCGGGGCCATGCCGAATCTGCGTCTCGCCCTGTGCCAGAACGACCCCTGGGTCGGCGACATCGCCCGCAACAGCGACGAGGTGGTGCGCTGGACCCGGCAGGCCGCCGACGCGGGCGCCCAGCTGGTCGCCTTCCCCGAGATGGCCCTGACCGGGTACCCGGTCGAGGACCTCGCCCTGCGCGGCTCCTTCGTGGAGGCCTCGCGCACCGGCCTGGTGGAGCTCGCCGCCCGGCTGCGGGACGAGGGCCTGGGCGAGGTGCCGGTGGTGGTCGGCTACCTGGGCCGTTCCGACCACGACTCGCCGCGCCTGCACCGCCCGGCCGGCTCCCCGCAGAACTGCGCCGCGGTGCTGCACCGCGGCGAGGTGGTCACCCGCTTCGCCAAGCACTACCTGCCCAACTACGGCGTCTTCGACGAGTACCGCTACTTCGTCCCGGGCGACCAGCTGGTGGTGCTGACCCTGCACGGGGTGGACGTCGCGCTGGCGATCTGCGAGGACATCTGGCAGGACGGCGGCCGCGCCACCGCCGCCGGCGAGGTCGGGGCCGGCCTGCTGCTGGTGGTCAACGGCTCCCCGTACGAGCGCAACAAGGACGACGTCCGCCTCGACCTGGTGCAGCGGCGGGCCGCCGAGGCGGGTTGCACCCTCGCCTACCTGAACATGGTCGGCGGCCAGGACGAGCTGGTCTTCGACGGCGACTCGGTGGTGGTCTCGAAGGACGGCGCGGTGCTCGCCCGGGCCCCGCAGTTCGAGGAGCGGCTGCTGCTCACCGACCTGGAGCTGCCGGCCGCCTCCGCCGAGCACACCGACGGCCTGATCCTCACGGACGGGCTGCACCTGGTGCGGGTGGACCTCGGCGGCGAGCCGCTGCCGGCCCCGGCCGAGCCGGTCGCCGCGGAGGTCGCGCCGCGGCTGGACGACGAGGCGGAGATCTACGCCGCGCTGGTCGAGGGCACCCGGGCGTACGTGCGCAAGAACGGCTTCAAGTCGGTGCTGATCGGCCTGTCCGGCGGCATCGACTCGGCGCTGGTCGCCGCGATCGCGGTGGACGCGGTCGGCGCGGAGAACGTGCACTGCGTCTCGATGCCGAGCCGGTACTCCTCGGAGCACTCCAAGGACGACGCGGCCGAGCTGGCCCGCCGCACCGGCCTCAACTTCCGGACCGTGCCGATCGCCCCGATGTTCGACGCCTACATGGGCTCGCTGGGGCTGACCGGCCTGGCCGAGGAGAACCTGCAGTCCCGGCTGCGCGGCACCCTGCTGATGGCGGTCTCCAACCAGGAGGGCCACATCGTCCTCGCGCCGGGCAACAAGAGCGAGCTGGCGGTCGGCTACTCGACGCTGTACGGCGACTCGGTGGGCGCGTACGGGCCCATCAAGGACGTCTACAAGTCGCTGATCTTCCGGCTGGCGAAGTGGCGCAACGAGGCGGCCGAGGCGCGCGGCGAGGTGCCGCCGATCCCGGAGAACACCATCAGCAAGCCGCCGTCCGCGGAGCTGCGGCCGGACCAGGTCGACACCGACTCGCTGCCCGACTACGACCTGCTGGACACCGTGCTCGACCTGTACGTCGAGGGCGACCTCGGCCGGGACGCGATCGTGGCCAAGGGCTTCCCGCCCGAGGTGGTGGACCGGGTGGTCCGGCTGGTCGACACCGCCGAGTACAAGCGCCGGCAGTACCCGCCGGGCCCGAAGATCTCGGCCAAGGGCTTCGGCCGGGACCGCCGTCTGCCGATCACCAACCGCTGGCGCCGCGGCTGACCCCGCGACCCCCGTCCGGCGGGCCCGCTCAGAAAGTGTTGGGTAATTGATCAACTGCGTGGCGTGATCCGCTGGTGGTGATCTTTGCGGTCAAGGTGTCCGCGAAGATCGCCGCCATGTGT
>NZ_JBFBDW010000046.1:0-64676 GCF_040683455.1 Kitasatospora sp. NPDC093679 | reverse complement strand
CCCGGCGCCCGCGTCCGGCATCCTCGCGTCGATCAAGGTCGGCGAGGACGAGACGGTCGAGGTCGGCGCCGGGGCGGCGGCCGGGGCGGCCTCCGCGGCCGGGGCCGGAGCGGCCGCCGGGGCGCCCGAGCCGTCGTCGATGACGGCCAGCTCGGCGCCGACCTCGACCGTCTCGTCCTCGCCGACCTTGATCGACGCGAGGATGCCGGACGCGGGCGCCGGGATCTCGGTGTCGACCTTGTCGGTGGAGACCTCGAGCAGCGGCTCGTCGGCCTCCACGCGCTCACCCTCGGCCTTCAGCCAGCGGGTGACGGTGCCCTCGGTCACGCTCTCGCCCAGTGCGGGCAGTGTTACTGAGACCGCCATGGTTTCAGCGACTCCTATCAAGTCTTGCGTACAGGAATGGACAACTAAGGGGTGCCGCGGATCAGTCGTGCGCGTGCAGCGGCTTGCCGGCCAGCGCCAGGTGCGCCTCGCCCAGGGCCTCGGACTGGCTGGGGTGCGCGTGGATGAGCTGCGCGACCTCGGCGGGCAGGGCCTCCCAGTTGTAGATCAGCTGGGCCTCGCCGACCTGCTCGCCCATGCGGGCGCCGACCATGTGGACACCCACCACGGCGCCGTCCTTGACCTGGACGAGCTTGATCTCGCCGGCGGTCTTCAGGATCTTGCTCTTGCCGTTGCCGGCCAGGTTGTACTTGAGCGTGACGATCTTGTCCTTGCCGTACTGCTCGGCGG
This sequence comes from Kitasatospora sp. NPDC093679, assembly GCF_040683455.1. Classification (NCBI taxonomy): domain Bacteria; kingdom Bacillati; phylum Actinomycetota; class Actinomycetes; order Kitasatosporales; family Streptomycetaceae; genus Kitasatospora; species Kitasatospora sp. NPDC093679. The sequence continues at coordinate 63,941 of NZ_JBFBDW010000046.1, read as the reverse complement.
CCTTGGCCTCGGACAGGCCGACGGACGCGACCTCCGGGTTGGAGTAGGTCACGCGCGGGATGCCGTCGTAGTCGATCGGGACGACCTTCAGGCCCGCCAGGCGCTCGGCGACGAGCATGCCCTCGGCGAAGCCGACGTGGGCGAGCTGCAGGGTCGGGACGAGGTCGCCGACCGCCGAGATCGTCGGCACGTTGGTCCGCAGGTACTCGTCGACCAGGACGTAGCCGCGGTCCATGGCGACCCCGGCCTCCTCGTAGCCGAGGCCGGCCGAGACCGGGCCGCGGCCGATGGCGACCAGCAGCAGGTCGGCGTCGATCTGCTTGCCGTTCTCGGTCGAGACGCGGACACCGTTCTCGGTGTACTCGACGCCCGAGAAGCGGGCCTTCAGCTCGAACTTGATGCCGCGCTTGCGGAAGGCGCGCTCCAGCAGCTTCGAGGAGTTCTCGTCCTCCAGCGGGACGAGGTGCGGCAGGGCCTCGACGATGGTGACGTCGACGCCGAAGGACTTCCACACGGACGCGAACTCGACGCCGATGACGCCGCCGCCGAGGATGACGGCCGACTTCGGGATGTAGTCGAGCTTGAGGGCGTGGTCCGAGGAGATGATCCGGTTGCCGTCGATGGTCAGACCGGGCAGCGACTTGGGCACCGAGCCGGTGGCGAGGACGATGTGGCGGCCCTCGACGCGCTGGCCGTTGACGTCCACCGAGGTCTGCGAGGACAGTCGGCCCTCGCCCTGGATGTAGGTGACCTTGCGCGAGGCGACCAGACCCTGCAGGCCCTTGTAGAGGCCCGAGACCACGTCGTCCTTGTACTTGTGGACGCCCTTGATGTCGATGCCCTGGAAGGTCGCCAGGACGCCGAACTCGGCCGCCTCGCGGGTCTCGTCGGCGACCTCGGCCGCGTGCAGCAGGGCCTTGGTGGGGATGCAGCCGCGGTGCAGGCAGGTGCCGCCGAGCTCGCCCTTCTCGATCAGCGCGACGTTCAGCCCGAGCTGGGCGGCGCGGAGCGCCGCGGCGTAACCGCCGCTTCCGCCTCCGAGAATGACAACGTCGAAAACGGTGCTGGCGTCGTTCGCCACGTCACGTCCTCCATGCAAAGGGGTGCGGTTCGCCGGGCCGGTCGCGGTCCGGTGGTGTGGGAAGCCTTTGTGAGGCGCCCAGTCGTGCCGGAAATACATCTTTGCACTTGTTCGAGGCGACTGGTGTCCGGGGCTGCCCCGGAGGCCGCCGCCCGGCCGCCCCGGGTCGCTCGAATGCCCCGTACGGGTGGGTATCGCCGCAGCTCACAGCGGTGCGGGCGGGCCGGAGAGGGGCGGCTGCGGTGGCCCGCTCCCGCCCGGGTTCCGCAGTGCGGAAGACGGTTTCGCCCGCGGCGAACACCGTCTCGGAATGTGGCCTCCGCCACCCTCGATGTATTACCGGCTGGTAATAGGAAAACGCCGAAGGGTCCGGTGCCCCCGTCGGACACCGGACCCCTCCACGGAAATCGGTGGGCGTCAGACGCCCGCCGCCACGTCCTGCGCGTACCGCACCAGGGTGCGCACCGCGCTCGCGGTGCCGCCCTTCGGGGTGTAGCCGAACGGGCCGCCCTCGTTGAACGCCGGGCCGGCGATGTCCAGGTGCGCCCAGTCGATGCCCTCGGCGACGAACTCCTTCAGGAACAGGCCGGCCACCAGGCCGCCGCCCATCCGCTCGCCCATGTTGGCGAGGTCGGCGATCGTCGACTCGACCATGCCCTTGCGCAGGTCGGCCGGGAGCGGCATCGGCCAGGACGGCTCGCCGACCGCGGTCGCGGTCTCGTGCAGGCGGGTGCGCAGCTCGTCGCTGTTGGACATCACGCCGAAGGTGCGGGTGCCCAGGGCCAGCACCATCGCGCCGGTCAGGGTGGCGACGTCCACGATGACGTCCGGGTTCTCCTCGCCGGCCCGCACGATCGCGTCGGCCAGCACCAGGCGGCCCTCGGCATCGGTGTTCAGCACCTCGACGGTCTTGCCGCCGTACATCCGCAGCACGTCGCCCGGACGGGTCGCCGAGCCGGACGGCATGTTCTCGGCCAGCGCCAGCCACGCGGTCACGTTGACCTGCAGGCCGAGGCGCTTGGCGGCGACCACGGCGGCGAACACCGCGGCGGCACCGGACATGTCGCACTTCATGGTCTCGTTGTGGCCCGCCGGCTTCAGCGAGATGCCGCCCGAGTCGTAGGTGATGCCCTTGCCGACGAACGCCAGCGACGCCTGCGCCTTCGGGTGGGTGTAGGCCACCTTCACCAGCCGGGGCGGGTTGGCGGAGCCGACACCGACGCCGAGGATGCCGCCGAAGCCGCCCTTGAGCAGCGCCTTCTCGTCCAGCACCTCGACCTTCAGGCCGTGCTCCTTGCCGGCCGCCTGGGCGATCGCGGCGAAGGACTTCGGGTTGAGGTCGTTCGGCGCGGTGTTGACCAGGTCGCGGGCCCGGTTCATCTCCTCGCCCAGCGCGACGGCGCGCTCGACCGCGGCCTTGGCGTCCTTGCTGCCCTTGCGGGTGGCCGGCACCAGCAGCTCGCCGACCGGGGTCTTGCCGTTCTCGCCCTTGTACGTGCCGAAGGTGTACGAGCCCAGCAGACCGCCCAGCGCGATCGCCTCGATCTCCTCGGCGGACCCGGCGGGCAGCGCCAGCGCGACCTTCTTCGTGCCGGCCAGCGTACGGGCGGCGACACCGGCGGCCCGGCGCAGCGCCTCCGCGGCGTAGCCGTCCTCGGACGCGTCACCGAGGCCGACCGCCAGCACGAGCGGCGCCTTGAGTCCGGCGGCCGCCGGAACCTTGACCGCCTCGCCCTCGGCGCCGGTGGCACCCAGGGTGGAGAGGACCTCGGCCAGCGTGCCCTCGAACGCCTCGGCCACGGCCTCAGCGCCGGGGGCGAGCACGAGGCCCTTGGGGCCCTTCGCCACACCGACCACCAGGGCGTCCGCGCGCAGGCTTGCGGCGGAGGAGGTGCTCACAGACAGTGTTGTCACGACGATGCGTCCTGTTCTTTCGCGGTCCACGGCCGGCGACGGCTCGGGGTGTGCCGTACCGGCATAACCCCGGCTGACTCCGCGGGGAAACGGGGCGCAGGGCTACGGTGCACCCCGCATGGTAGTCCGCATGCTGGGACCACGCGGCCCCAGGGCTCGCCCCCTCACGGCGGACCGGGCGTACACGGTGTGACGAAGCGCGCGAACCGGACGCCGCCCGCACGCCCCCGGACCGGGCCCGTGCGGGCCGCTCAGACCGTGCCGATCAGCGCCAGCGCCACCAGCGCCCCGGTGGCCGCCGTCTCCGCCGTCGCGCCGAGCACGTCCCCGGTGATCCCGTCGAGGCGCCGCACGCAGCGGCGCAGCAGCAACTGCGCGCAGCCGAGCCCGACCGCCAGCGCCGCCGGCCACACCCAGGCCTGCCGGCCGTACCCGGCGCCGGCCGCGGCGAGCAGCAGCGCGCAGCCCGCGGAGACCGCGGCCGCGCCGAGGCCCGGGACGGTGCCGGCGACCGCGGCGCCCAGTCCGCCGGGCCGGGCGGCCGGCACGCCGCGGCGGCAGCCCCAGGCGAGCGCGCAGCGCCCGGCGAGGGCCGCGGTGAGCACCGCGAGTGCGCCGCGGCCGGGAGAAGCGTCGAACTGCCCGGCCAGCGCGGTGATCTGACCGAGCATCACCAGGAGCAGCGTCAGCACGCCGAACGGTCCGATGTCCGACTGCTTCATGATCCGCAGTGCGTCCTCGGCCGGCTTGCCGCTGCCGAGGCCGTCGGCGACGTCGGCCAGGCCGTCCAGGTGCAGGCCCCGGGTCAGTGCGGCGAGCGCCCCGACCGCGGCGACCGCGCCGAGCAGCCCGCCCGCCCGCCACGCGGCGAAGGCCCCGGCCCCGGCCGCGATCAGGCCGAGCACCGCGCCGACCACCGGGGCGGCGAGCATCGCCCGCCCGGCCGTCGGCCGGTCCCAGCGGTCGACCCGGACCGGCAGCACCGAGAGCGTGCCGAAGGCGAAGCGCAGCCCGTCCGGCACGTCAGCCGAGGCCCAGCAGCTCCGCCGCGGTGGGCAGCTTCGCCGGCGGCCGCGGCTCGGCCTTCGCGGCGGCCGGCACCTCGCCGGGCTCCGCCAGGGTGTCGGAGGCGGCCTGCAGCAGCGGCAGCGCCAGCAGCGCGCCGACGCCCTCACCGGCCTTGACGCCGAGCTGCTGCACCGGGGTCAGGGTGAGCCGGTCGTACGCCTTCGCCTGCGCGGGCTCGCCGCTGTCCTGCCCGGCCCGCCACCACTCGGGCGCCCGGAAGGCGACCCGCTGGGCGACCAGGGCGCAGGCCGCGGACACCACGCCGTCGAGCACCACCGGCAGCCGGCGGACGGCGGCCTGCAGCAGGAAGCCGGTGATCGCGGCGAAGTCGGCGCCGCCGGTCGCGGCGAGCAGCGCGAGCTGGTCGCCGAGCACCGGCCGGGCCCGCCGCAGCGAGTCCCTGACGGTGGCGCACTTGACCATCCACACCCGGTCGTCGACGCCCGAGCCGCGCCCGGTGACGGCCGCCGCGTCGGTGCCGCACAGCGCGCCGACCAGGACGGCGGCGACCGTGGTGGACCCGGTGCCGATGTCGCCGAGCAGCACCAGGTCGGTGCCGGCGTCGGCCTCCTCGTCGGCGATCGCCATGCCGGCCCGGAAGGCCCGGGAGGTCTCCTCGGCGGTCAGCGCGTCCTCGACGTCGATCCGGCCGGAGCCGCGCCGCACCCGGTACTGCGACACCTCGGCGGGGAACTCGTGCGGCTCGGCGTCGACCGCCATGTCGACGACCCGCACGGCCGCGCCGTAGCGGCGGGCCAGCAGGGCGACCGGCGCGGTGCCCTCCAGCACGGCGTGCACCCGGGCCGCCGTGCTCCGGCCGGGACCGGGCCGGGAGACGCCGAGTGCGGCGACGCCGTGGTCGCCGGCGAACAGCAGCACCTTCGCGGCGGCCACCGGCCGCACGGGGGCCGCGCCCTGGACGGAGGCGAGCCAGGCGCCGAGCTCCTCCAGCGAGCCGAGGCCGCCCGGCGGCAGGCCGAGCTGCTGCCGGTACTCCTCGGCGGCCTTGCGGGCGGCCTCGTCGGGCCGCTCGACGAGGGAGGAGAAACTGTCGAGATCCACGGTCGTGTCCATCGCTCGGAAGGCTACACGGCACCGGCTTTGACGGTCAGCACCTGTCCTGCCACGACGAGCAGCACCTGCTCGGAGGCGTCGGCGACCGCCATGTTGAGGCGTCCCAGGGTGTCCCGGAACCGCCGGCCGGCGGCCGTCGCGGGCACCACGCCCATGCCCACCTCGTTGCTGACCGCGACCGCGGGCCGCCGGGTCGCCGCCCAGGCCGCGGCGAGCGCCTCGCAGCGCCGCTGCACCGCCTGCTCGCCGCCGCCGTGCCAGCTGTCGTCGGACCAGGCGCCGTGCTCGTCCATCACGGCGGTGAGCCAGAGCGCGAGGCAGTCGATCAGGACCGGGGCGGTGTCCTCCCGGTCGGCGAGCACCGCCTCCAGGTCGCAGGTCTCGGCGGTGCGCCAGGAGGCGGGCCGGCGCTCCCGGTGCAGGCGCACCCGGTCCGCCCACTCCCGGTCGCCGTCCCGGGTGCCCGAGGTGGCCACGTACAGCACGTCCGGGTACGGCGCGAGCATCAGCTCGGCGCGGGTGGACTTGCCGGAGCGGGCGCCGCCGAGGACGAGGGTGCGGGGGAGTGGCATGCGGATCATCCTGCCGCACGGGGTATGGCGGTGCGGCGGGGCGGGCACGCTAGTGTGCGCACGTCGAGGTCACCGAGCGGGAGGAGTCCGACACATGGTGTGGACGTGGCGGTTCGAGCAGCAGGACGGCACCGGGGTCGACCAGCCGGGCGGCCAGGAGGAGTTCCCGGGCCAGGGCGACGCCGAGTCGTGGATCGGCGAGACCTACAAGCAGCTGCTGGCGGACGGCGTGGACCGGGCGGTCCTGCTGGAGGACGACCGCGAGATCTACTCGATGAGCCTGCACGAGGGCTAGGAGGGCCGCCCGCCCGCGTGCCTACTTGGCGCCGACGAGGTGGAGCAGGCCGGCGACCTGGCGGTACGGGTCCTGCCGGCCGGCCCGCTCCTCGGCGTCGAGGAGCTGGGCGAGCTGCCGGCCGTCGACCGGTGCCGCCTCGTCGGGTGCGGCGTCGGTGAAGACCCGGACGCCGTACCAGTGGCGCAGCGGCACCGAGATGCCGGAGAGCGTGGTGGTCAGCTCGGCGAGCCGGTGCGCCCGGGCGGGGACGCCGTACCGGTCGGTGCAGCGGTAGGAGTCGAAGGCGGCGAGGGCGGTGCGCCAGTCGCCGGCGAGCGCGGGGCGCATGGCCAGCGCGTCGGCGTTGCGGACGAGCAGCGACAGCACGCCGCCGGTGTCGAGCACCCGGGCGAGCGCGGCGAGCAGCGGGTCCGGGTCGGCGAGGTACATCAGGGCGCCGTGGCACAGCACGACGTCGAAGGAGCGCGGCGGGAACCACCGCCCGCAGGCGTGCCCGTCCCCGCCGATGAGCCGCACCCGCGCCTGCACGTCGGCGGGCTCGGCCGCGACCGCGGCCTGCGCGGCGCCGAGGGTGACCGGGTCGGGGTCGACGCCGGTGACGGCGTGCCCGGCGCGGGCCAGCCGCACGGTCTGGGTGCCCTGTCCGCAGCCGACGTCCAGCACCCGCAGTCCCGTCCGGCCGGTGAGCTGCTCGGCGAGCTGCCGGGTCAGCAGCTCCTCGCGGACGGTGCTGCGCAGGCCGCCCTGCCGGGGCGGCCAGGGGGCGGCCGCGTGCCGGCCGCCTCCGCCGACGGCCGGCAGCCGGTCGTGGCCGCCGGCGCCCTGCCCGGGCAGCGCGTACAACCCGGGCTGGTCCGGCTGCACCGGCAGGGCCCAGGCCGGCGGGACCGGCTCCGCGGTCAGGGCCGCTCGCCCCGCTTCACCTTCGGCTTGGGCAGCCGCAGTCGGCGCATCTGCAGGGTGCGCATCAGGCCGTAGGGGACGGCGCCGCGGGTGTTCTCGTTCGGGAAGCGCTCGCGCAGGGCCTTGCGCAGGCCGAGGCCGAGCCGGGCGAAGTCCAGGATCACCAGGACGAAGAAGACCACGAAGAGCAGCGTGGAGAGCAGCTGCAGGGCCGGCACCTTGACGATGCTGAGCACCAGCACCACCACGGCGTACGGCAGGAAGAACTCGGCGAGCGACCAGCGGGAGTCGACGAAGTCGCGGGCGAAGCGCCGCACCGGGCCCTTGTCGCGCGCCGGCAGGGCGCGCTCGTCGCCCTCCAGCAGGGCGGTGCGCTGCTTCTCGCGCTCGGAGCGCATCCGCTCGCGGGACTGCCGGGCGGCCTCCTTGCGGTCCTTGGGCACGGTCACCCGGGTGCGCCGGCTGGCCTCGGCCTCGCTGCGCTTCGGCGTCGGGCGGCCCTTCTTGGCCTGCGGGTCGCGGGGGGTCTTCTCGTCCTGCTCGGCCAGCGCGGTCGCGGCGGAGGAGGCTTCATCACGGCGTCGGAACACACCCCCAGCGTACGTGCTGGCCGGGTGCTTTCCGCAGTGAGCGTCGGCACGAACGGATATCGATCGGGCGGCGTGTCCCGTATGGGGGGCCCTCCGCGGGGCGGATCATGGTCTCAGGGTCGGCTCCACCCCAGGAACGATGACCGGCAGTGTGCGGCTGTAGCAGTCTTGTTGCAGCTCGTGCACTGCGGCGACCAGCTCGCTGCACATAGACTCGACGTGTTACGAGACGGAATTCGCAGGCCCGTAGAAGGGGGCACCCGAGGCCCATGAGCGACGGAATCATGAAGCGTATGGGGCTGATCTTCCGCTCCAAGGCCAACAAGGCACTGGACCGTGCGGAGGACCCGCGGGAGACGCTCGACTACTCGTACCAGAAGCAGCTGGAGCTGCTGCAGAAGGTGCGCCGCGGCGTCGCCGACGTGGCCACCTCGCGCAAGCGCCTGGAGCTGCAGCTGACGCAGCTGCAGCAGCAGTCCGCGAAGTACGAGGACCAGGGCCGCAAGGCGCTCTCGCTGGGCCGTGAGGACCTCGCCCGCGAGGCGCTCACCCGCAAGGCGAACCTGCAGTCCCAGATCACCGACCTGGAGACCCAGTACCAGCAGCTGCAGGCCGAGGAGGAGAAGCTCACGCTCGCCTCCCAGCGGCTGCAGGCCAAGGTGGACGCCTTCCGCACCAAGAAGGAGACCATCAAGGCGACGTACACGGCCGCCCAGGCGCAGACCCGGATCGCCGAGTCCTTCTCCGGCATCTCCGAGGAGATGGGCGACGTGGGCCTGGCGATCCAGCGGGCCGAGGACAAGACCGCGCAGATGCAGGCGCGGGCCGGCGCGATCGACGAGCTGCTCGCCTCCGGTGCGCTCGACGACGCCAGCGGCCTCGGCCGCAAGGATGACATCGAGGCCGAGCTGGAGCGGGTGGCCGGCGGCAGCGACGTCGAGCTGGAGCTGGCCCGGATGAAGGCCGAGCTGACCGGCGGCTCTCCCGCCGCCGCTCCGCAGGCCATCGAGCAGGGCCAGCAGGACTCGTCGAAGATCAACTACAACAAGTAGCAACCGGACAGCACCACGAACCCGGACAGGGAGACGCGCCGGCATGATCATGAGGGTCATGGGTGAGGGGCAGTTCCAGGTCGGCGAGAGCCACCTGAACCGGCTCAACGAGCTGGACGACGAACTGCTCAAGGCAGTGGAGTCGGGCGACGGCGGGCGGTTCAAGGCCGCGCTGGACGCGCTGCTGGGTGCGGTCAAGGAGTTCGGCAGCCCGCTGCCGGACGAGACCCTGGAGCCGTCCGACCTGATCCTCCCGGACGCGGAGGCGACCATCGACGAGGTCCGCGAGATGCTGCGGACCGAGGGCGACGGCCTGATCCCCGGCCTGCCGGAGTAGGTCTCGTGACACCGCGAGGGCGGGCACCCCACGGGGTGCCCGCCCTCCGGCGTGCTGCGCGCCGCCCGCCGGCGGCGCGGCGGAACGTTACGGCAGGGCCAGCATCCGGTCCAGCGCCGCCTTGGCGTACTTCTCGGTCTCCGGGTCGACCGTGATCACGTTCGGCACCCGGCCCTCGACCAGCGACTCCAGCGCCCACACCAGGTGCGGCAGGTCGATCCGGTTCATGGTCGAGCAGAAGCAGACCGTGCGGTCGAGGAAGACGACCTCCTTGTCCGGGTGGGCCTTGGCGAGCCGGCGCACCAGGTTCAGCTCGGTGCCGATGGCCCACTTGGAGCCGGGCTCGGCGGCGTCCAGCGCCTTGATGATGTACTCGGTCGAGCCCACCATGTCGGCCGCGGTGACGACCTCGTGCTTGCACTCCGGGTGCACCAGCACGGTGACGCCGGGGATCCGCTCGCGGACCTCGTTCACCGAGTCCAGGTTGAAGCGGCCGTGCACCGAGCAGTGGCCGCGCCAGAGGATCATCTTCGCGTTCCGCAGCTGCTCGGCGGTCAGGCCGCCGCCCGGCTTGTGCGGGTTGTAGAGGACGCAGTCGTCCAGCGAGAAGCCCATCTCCAGGACGGCGGTGTTGCGCCCCAGGTGCTGGTCCGGCAGGAACAGCACCTTCTGGCCCTGCTCGAAGGCCCACTCCAGCGCCCGCTTCGCGTTGGAGGAGGTGCAGATGGTGCCACCGTGCCGGCCGGTGAAGGCCTTGATGTCGGCCGAGGAGTTCATGTACGAGACCGGCACGGTCACGTCGGCGATCCCGGCGTCGGTGAGCACGTCCCAGCACTCGGCGACCTGCTCGGCGGTGGCCATGTCGGCCATCGAGCAGCCCGCGGCGAGGTCCGGCAGCACGACCTGCTGGGCGTCGGTGGTGAGGATGTCCGCCGACTCGGCCATGAAGTGCACGCCGCAGAAGACGATGTACTCGGCCTCCGGGCGGGCCGCCGCGTCACGAGCCAGCTTGAAGGAGTCGCCCGTCACGTCGGCGAACTCGATGACCTCGTCGCGCTGGTAGTGGTGGCCCAGGATGAACACCCGGTCGCCGAGCGCCTCCTTGGCGGCGCGGGCCCGCGCGACCAGGTCCGGGTCGGAGGCGGCGGGCAGGTCGCCCGGGCACTCGACGCCGCGCTCGCTCGCGGGGTCGGCCTCGCGGCCGAGCAGCAGCAGCGCCAGGGGCGTCGGAGAGGGGTCGACGCCGTAGGTCTCGGTGGTGGTGGTCACGGGCGGGTGCCCTCCTGTGCGGCCGATCTTCCGGCCCCTGCCGAGCTGCGGTGGTACCGCGGGGCCTTCTCGTCTATCTGACGCTATCTATGATAACCCGTTAGCGTCACTCTGACGATGGACGTTCTGTCGATGTGACGAGAACCGCTCTCCGGATCGGAGCCTTCCCGGCGTGGCCGAACCGATATCCGGCCGCGATCGCGTTGTCTTGGAGCATGAAGGCCATTGTGATCAGGCAGTACGGCGGCCCGGACGTCGTCGAGTACACCGACGTGCCCGACCCCAAGGTCGGCCCCGACTCCGTCCTGGTGCGGGTGAAGGCCGCCGGCGTCAACCCGGTCGACTGGAAGCTCCGCGAGGGCCACCTCGACGGCATCATGGACGTCCACTTCCCGCTGATCATGGGCTGGGACCTGGCCGGCGTCGTCCAGGCCGTCGGCGGCGGCGTCACCGAGTTCGCCCCCGGCGACGAGGTCGTCGGCTACGTCCGCAAGGACTCCGCCGAGCACGGCACCTACGCCCAGCTCGTCGCCGCCCCCGTCCGCACCCTCGCCCGCAAACCCGCCTCGCTCGACTGGGCCCAGGCCGGCGGCCTCCCGCTCGCTGGCCTCACCGCCCACCAGGCCCTCGTCAAGGCGCTGCGGATCCGCGCAGGCCAGACCGTCCTGGTGCACGCCGCGGCCGGCGGCGTCGGCAGCCTCGCCGTCCAGATCGCCACCGCCCACGGCGCCCGGGTCATCGGCACCGCCGGCGAACGCAACCACGCCTACCTGCGCGAACTCGGCGCCGAACCGGTCGCGTACGGCGAGGGCCTGGTCGACCGCGTCCGCGCGATCGCCCCCGACGGCGTCGACGCCGCCCTCGACCTGATCGGCGGCGACGCCGTCGAGGTCTCCGCGCAGCTCGTCCGCGACCCCTCCTGCATCGCCTCGATCACCGACTACGGCGTCGCCGCCCGCGGCGGCCACTACGTCTGGGTCCGCCCCGACGCCGCCGACCTCGCCGAACTCGGCCGCCTCGCCGACGCCGGGAAGCTCCGCGTTCCGGTCGCCTCCACCTTCCCGCTCTCCCAGGCCGCCTCCGCCCAGGCCCTCAACGCCGAGGGCCGCACCCGCGGCAAGATCGTGCTGCTGGTGGACTGACCGCAGGAGTCCGCCAGAATGGGGCGGTGCGCCGTCCCACCCCGCGGCCACACCGCCCTCACACGCACCACCAGTGGAGCCCGCAGCCATGAGCACGCACCGACCCACGGACCCGGGCGGGGCGCCGCTCGACGACACCGACCGGCTCCTGCTCGAACACCTCAGCAAGGACGGCCGCGCCTCCTACGCCGAGATCGGCCTGCTCGCCAACCTCTCCGCCACCGCCGTCCGCCGCCGCATCGACCGGCTCCGCGCCCGCGGCGTCGTCCGCGGCTTCACCGTCGTCCTCGACCCCGCCCTGCTCGGCTGGCGGACCGAGGCCTTCGTCGAGATCTACTGCCGCGAACGCACCAGCCCCGAGGAACTCCTCGCCAGCCTCCGCCAGTTCCCCGAGGTCGCCGCCGCCTGGACGGTCACCGGTGATCCCGACGCCCTCGTCCACCTCCGCGCCGCCGACACCCGGCACCTCGAAGCCGTCATCGAACGCATCCGCAAGGAGCCCGGCGTCCAGCGCAGCCGCAGCTCCGTCGTCCTCTCCCGCCTCATCGGCTGACCGCCCCGCACCGGGCCCGGCACCCCCCGGCACGCCACGCAGGAAAGCTGCGCGACCCCCGTCGAACACGCACGAAACCTGCTTGCGCGGCCCCGTTCCGACGCGCGCCGACCGAGCGCCGCTGCCTACGCTGATCGTGTCCGGTACGCCCCAGGAACCCCACCCGTACCGGCCCGCCGCACCCCGCAGCCAGAACGAGAGGGACCACCGTGTCCGCAGCCGCCGACCGCATGCACCAGCCCGACAACCAGCTGGTCGACCTCGTCTTCGACTACATGCGCGAGCGGCTGCAGTACAACCCCGTCCCCCTCGACCACCCCGGCGACGGCGAGCACCTTCGCACCCACCTCGCCGGTCTGCTCAACGAGCACGGCAACGACCCCGGCGACGTCCTCAAGCTCTACGACCACGAGCTCTCCCGCGCCGTCATCTCCGCCGACAGCCCGCGCTACCTCTCCTTCATCCCCTGCGCCCCCACCAAGGCCGCCCTCCTCTTCGACATGGTCGTCTCCTGCGCCTCCCTCCAGGGCATCTCCTGGCTGGAGGCCGCCGGCGCCATCGCCGCCGAGAACCAGGTGCTGCGCCTGATAGCGGACCGCGCCGGACTCCCCGCCTCCGCCGGCGGCACCTTCGTCTCCGGCGGCTCCGCCGGCAACCTCTCCGCGCTCGTCGTCGCCCGCGACACCGCCCGCCGCAAGCTGGGCGTCGGCCCGGAGGCCCGGCTGCGGATCGCCGTCGCCGACCAGGTCCACTCCTCGGTCAAGAACACCTTCAACATCATCGGCGTCGAGGCCTTCGTCGTCCCGACCGTGGACCGCCGCTTCACCGGCGAGGCGCTGCGCGCCGCCCTCGCCGCCGACCCGAACCCGGAGACCGTCATCGCGGTCGTCGGCACCGCCGGCACCACCAACGAGGGCATCGTCGACGACCTCGCCGGCCTCTCCGAGGTCACCCGCGAGCGCGGCCTCTGGTTCCACGTCGACGGCGCGTACGGCGGCGCCGGGCTGTTCGCCCCCTCCGTCCGCGAGCGCTACGACGGCATCGAGCACGCCGACTCCTTCGTCGTCGACCCGCACAAGTGGCTCTTCGCGCCGTTCGACTGCGCCGCCCTGCTCTACCGCAACCCGCAGCTCGCCCGCGCCGTCCACACCCAGGACGCCTCCTACCTCGACGTCCTGCACACCGAGGGCGACGAGTGGAACCCCACCGACTACGCGTACCACCTCACCCGCCGCGCCCGCGGCCTGCCGCTCTGGTTCTCCCTCGCCGTCCACGGCACCCAGGCCTACACCGACGCCATCGAGACCGGCCTGACGCTGGCCCGGGACACCGCGCAGCTGATCCGCGACACCGACCACCTGGAACTGCTGCACGACCCGCAGCTCTCCGCCGTCTGCTTCCGCCGCACCGGCTGGACCCACGAGGACTACTACCGCTGGTCCCAGCAGCTCCTCGCCGACCAGATCGGCTTCGTCACCCCCACCGGCTGGGACGGCGAGACCGTCGCCCGCTTCGCCTTCCTCCACCCCGGCACCACCCTCGACATGGTCAAGGAGATCCTCGCCACCATGGAGTAGGGGGCACGCCGGCCAGGAGGCAGCCACCCCACGGGCGCGGAGAACTGCGCAGTCCGGGGCAAGGCAAGACAGGTGCCCCCACGCGCCCCTGTTCTGCTTCCCCGGACTTGCACAGCTCTCGCCCCCGTTTTCGCGTGCCCGCCCTACAGGAACGCCCCGTCGGGGAGGTACGGCACCGGGGGGCGCATGCCGCGGAGAGCCACGTAGCCGCGGGTGCCGACCGTGAGCCCCACCTCCAGGCCCACGTCGACCGCCCACTCCTGGTCGGCGGTGAGGTGTTCCACCAGCGCCTCCGTCCCCTCCGGGACCCGCGCCAGCGCCTCCCGCAGCAGCCGCACCGCGATCCGCTTCGACGTCGCCGCCAGCAGCTTCACCTCGCCGCCGTCCCGGTAGCAGTAGCCGCTGCCCGCCAGCGAGTCCGCCACCAGCAGTTCCTCGAAGTGGGCCAGCATGAAGCCGTGGTCGGGCCCGTGCGCGGCGCCCCGCAGCCGCCGGTCCACCGAGTCCAGCAGGTGCAGTTGCCCCGGTCCTCCGGGGTGCACCGGGATGTCGCCCGGGTCCTGCAGTCCGGCCCGGTCGACCGGCCCCCGCAGTTGCATCGCCGGGTGCAGGGTGAACCCGCTCAGCCGGTACCGCCGTGCCGCGGCCGGCGACGGCGAGGCGCACAGCATGCCCCGCAGGCAGCCCCGCCCGTGCGCGGCCGCCCGCTGCAGCAGCAGCCGTCCGACGCCCTTGCCCTGCAGCGCCGGGTCGACCACCAGCAGGGCGAGCAGCCACAGCCCTTCGCGCCGCAGCGACAGCGCGGCCCCCACCGCCCGTCCGCCGTCCTCGGCGACCCAGCACCCCTGCGGGTCGGTCCGCACCAGGTGCCGGGTCCGCGCCTCGTGCCGGACGGCGCGGGCGTCCGGTACCGCCGTCCCGTCCCGCCGTGCGGTGTCCGGCTGTCCGAAGGCCGCCGCGGCCACCTCCCGCACGGCGACGGCGTCCGCGGCACTGTCCCTGACCGGCCGAATGATCACGCATCTCATCCTGGCCCGCCGCCGGACCCGCCGAGGGCGGTTTGCCGAGATCGGACGCCGAGCTCGCACCGCCGGTGTGCGAGCATGGGAGACGTAGAGGTGCGGGCGGCGAAAACGTCTCCCGGAATCACCACCGACCGGAAATGAATCCGGGCGGCCGCCGGTTGGCACTGGCGGCACACTGTCGTCACAGACCGGGAGTAAGCATGACCGTCCAGGACGAGACCACCGTCGAGAGTGGCATCCTCCTCACCGACGCCGCCGCGGCCAAGGTCAAGGGCCTGCTCGAGCAGGAGGGCCGCGACGACCTCGCGCTGCGCGTCGCCGTGCAGCCGGGCGGCTGCTCCGGCCTGCGCTACCAGCTGTTCTTCGACGAGCGTTCGCTGGACGGCGACGTCGTCAAGGACTTCGGCGGCGTGAAGGTCGTCACCGACCGCATGAGCGCCCCGTACCTGGGCGGCGCCACCGTCGACTTCGTCGACACCATCGAGAAGCAGGGCTTCACGATCGACAACCCGAACGCCACCGGCTCCTGCGCCTGCGGCGACTCCTTCAGCTGAGCCCCGCGGCCCAGCCGCACCCGCAGCAGCGACAGCAGCGGCGAACCGCCGGAGGGCGGCCCCGACACCCGGGGCCGCCCTCCGGCGGTTCTGCCCACGACTCCTCAGGGCGCGGGAACCGCGCAGTCCGGGACCGGTGCTCCTGGCCGATCCGGCTCACCCCCGGTCCGCGCGGTGGCCCACAGACCCAGTGCCGCGTCAGGCAGCCTTCGCCCCGTCGCGACGCCCGGCACGCACTCTCGCCGCACCGGACGGAAGTCCGAGTACGTCCGGTACGAGGACTTCCGGCCGGCACGCCGACAGCACGCACCGGACGCCGCTCCTTGACGGGCGAAGGTTGCCCGACGCGGCACTAGCGCGGCCCGCCCGGCACGTCACCCGTCATGGTGAGCCCGGTGCCGGAGGTCATGTCGATCACCTTGCGGTCGCCCAGCGGCTGCGCCAGCTCCGCCGAGACCGACTCCTTCTTCGCCAGGGCCGGGCACTCCTTGCCGCGCGGCGCCGGCTTCTCCACCATGACCCGGACCCGCACCAGGCCCGGCGCCTGCTCGTCCGCCTTCAGCCCGTACTGCTCGCAGACGCCGCCGTAGAAGTAGACGGTCAGGTGCGTCCCGCCCTCCAGGGTGTAGGAGATCGCGGGCAGGACCGCCGCGGTCGGCGTCGGCTCGCCGACGGCTATGCCGGGCTGGGTGGGCTGCCCGGGCTGCGGGGCCGAACTGCCCGCGCCGGACGGGCTGGGGGAGGGGCTCGGCGAGGCCGGGGCGCCGGAGGCCGAGGCGCTCGCCGTGGGCGCGGCCGACGGCGCACCGCCCGCTCCGGTCGACGTCTGCGACCCGCAGGCGGACACCCCGCCGACGACGAGCGCCACCCCTGCCGCCAGCACGGCGGCCCGCCGCCGACGAGCGGCCCCGAACGGTACGACTGCGGTCCTTGCGTCCATGGTGCGACTTCCTCCCGAGGGTCCAGCGAACCGCCACCGAAGCGGTGCTGCGCCGGTTTGACGTGCCCCGGAGGAATCCGGTTCCACCCCGTGCCGGGGCGGGACCCGGGGGAGCGGTCAGCTCCCGTAGTCGGCCATCGCCGCCACCAGCCGCTGCGCACCGGACGGCACCGACACCCCCGCCGGGCGGGCGGCGGCGGGCTGTGGGCCGGCCGCGAGCGGCGGCCAGAACCGGCCGAGCCGGCGCGAGGAGCTGACCAGGGCGTCGAGGCTCTCGAAGTCGGCCTCGCCGCCGAGGGCACCCGGGCGGACTACGGGGGGCTGGGTGGGCATCATCGCTGTCATCGCTCCGATCGCCGGGCCGCGGCCTCGTCGCCACGGCACGCATGGCTGGGGACCGGCCGACCGGCCCCCGTGCTGCGACCCTAGGCCGCCGCCGGGCGCCCCACCAGGGCTACTGCGGGGTAGTACCGGTTCGGGTCGTCCGGGTTTCCGGCCGGGGTGGCTGTACCGTAGGTGGGTCCACCACTGCTTCCGGCCGCACCAGGCCACCGCCGCCACCAGGCCTCCCGAGGAGACTCCCGTGCGTATCGCCGTCGCCGGCTCGATCGCCACCGACCACCTGACGACCTTCCCCGGCCGCTTCGCCGACCAGCTCGTCGCGGAGCAGCTGCACACCGTCTCGCTCTCCTTCCTGGTCGACACCCTCGACATCCGGCGCGGCGGCGTCGGCCCCAACATCGCGTTCGGCATGGGCGTCCTGGGCCTGCGCCCGGTCCTGGTCGGCGCGGCCGGCGCGGACTTCGACGAGTACCGCAGCTGGCTGGAGCGCAACGGCGTGGACACCGCCTCCGTGCACATCTCCGAGACCCGCCACACCGCGCGCTTCATGTGCACCACCGACCTGGACCACAACCAGATCGCCTCCTTCTACACCGGCGCGATGGCCGAGGCCCGCAACATCGAGCTCAAGCCGATCGCCGACCGCGTCGGCGGCCTCGACCTCGTCCTGATCGGCGCCGACGACCCGCAGGCGATGGTCCGCCACACCCAGGAGTGCCGCAGCCGCGGCTACGCCTTCGCGGCCGACCCCTCCCAGCAGCTGGCCCGCCTGGAGGGCGACGACATCCGCGAGATCGTCGACGGCGCCGCGTACCTCTTCACCAACGAGTACGAGGCCGCGCTCATCGAGTCCAAGACCGGCTGGGCCGCCGACGAGCTGCTGAACCGCGTCGGCACCCGGGTCACCACGCTCGGCCCCAAGGGCGTCCGGATCGAGCGCAAGGGCGAGCCGGCGATCACCGTCGGCTGCCCCGCCGAGGAGCGCAAGGCCGACCCGACCGGCGTCGGCGACGGCTTCCGCGCCGGCTTCCTCGCGGGCGTCTCCTGGGGCCTTGGCCTGGAGCGCGCCGCCCAGGTCGGCTGCATGCTCGCCACCCTGGTGATCGAGACCGTCGGCACCCAGGAGTACGAGCTGCGCCGCGCCCACTTCACCGACCGCTTCGCCGCCGCGTACGGCGACGAGGCGGCGGCCGAGGTCCGCGCGAAGCTGGCCTGACCCCGCCCGGTCGCGGCCGGGCGGTCAGTCCGTCCGGCGCACCAGGTAGGCCGTGCCCCGGTCGGCGCCGTACCGCGCGGCCGGGGCCTCGCCCAGGTACTCCTGGGCCCGCATGTCGCACCAGGCCGGGATGTCCAGCCGGGCCGCCTCGTCGTCGGCGAGCACCACGACGGTACCGCCCGGCGGCACCTCGCCGATCCGCCGGGCGAGGTCGATCACCGGCAGCGGGCAGCGCTTGCCGAGGGCGTCCAGCACCAGCGCCTCCGCCTCTCCCGCGGGCTCCGGATCCGCCGACGGATCGGCCGACGGATCCGCCGTGCGCACCACCGGTTCCGGTTCCGCTGCGGGCAGCCGAAGGTCGAGCCCGAGCGGGGCCCGGACCGCCGCGACCAGCTCGGGCAGCGCGGCGAGGAAGCGGTCCACGTCCTCCTCCGCGGTGCCGTACGGGAGCGAGACCCGCACGTTGCCCTCGGTCAGCACCCCCATCGCCGCCAGCACGTGGCTCGGCGTCAGCGTGGAGGAGGTGCAGGAGGAGCCCGAGGAGACCGCGAACCCGGCCTTGTCCAGCTCGCCGAGCAGCACCTCGCCGTCCACGTACAGGCAGGAGAAGGTGACGACGTGGGGGAGCCGGCGCACCGGGTCGCCGACCACCTCGACCTCCGGCACCAGTGCGGGCACCCGGGTGCGGATGCGTTCCACCAGCGCGTGCAGCCGGGCGTTCTCCTGCTCGGCCTCGGCGCGGACGGCGCGCAGCGAGGCGGCGGCCGCGACGATCGCTGGCACGTTGACGTAGCCGGGCACCCGACCGCGCTCGCGCTCGTCGGAGGGCAGCGGCGAGGCGTAGCGCACGCCCTTGCGGACGGCGAGCACGCCGACGCCGGCCGGCCCGCCCCACTTGTGGGCGCTGGCGGTCAGCAGCGACCAGCCGTGCGGGACGGGCAGCCGGCCCGCGCTCTGGGCGGCGTCCACCAGCAGCGGGATGCCGACGTTGCCGCACAGGTCGGCGACCTCCTCCACCGGTTGGACGGTGCCGACCTCGTGGTTGGCGCTCTGCAGCACGGCGAGCGCGGTGGCGTCGGTCAGCCGGGCGGCGAACTGGGTGGCCTTCACCCGGCCGTGCCGGTCGACCGGGACGACGCCGACCTCGCCGCCCTGGGCCTCGTGCAGCTCGGCGGTGTGCAGCACGCTGGAGTGCTCGACCGCGGAGTGCACCAGGTGGGCGCCGCGGCGGCGGTTGCCGCGCAGTGCGCCGAGGATGCCGAGCTGGACAGCCTGGGTGCCGCTCGCGGTGAAGGAGATCTCGTCCGCCCGGGCGCCGAGGTCCGCCGCGACTCCCTCACGGGCGGCGTCCAGGAGCATGCGGGCCTGCCGCCCGGAGCGGTAGAGCCGCGCCGGGTCGGCCCACCCCTCGTCGATCGCCGCGTTCAGCGCCTGCCGGGCGACGGGGTGCAGGGGTGCGGTGGAGGCCACATCGAAGTACGACACCCTTCCACGCTATCCCCGCCCGGCCCGCGGCCCGGCTCGGCACCCGATTTCGCCGCATTCGTCCGGTGCGACGATCCGTCACCCGTGTGTCGCAGTCGAGTCCCCCGATCGGGTGTGGGACCCTCGAATGCCTGCCATGACCTGCACCGGAACGCCTGCCGCGGCTGATCGGGTAGGCGGGCGGCGCGTTAGCGGGGGCTGCTCGTGAGTGCCGCATAAGGATGCAGTAGCGTTTGGCCCGCATAAGCATTCAAACCGTGCCCGTGGCCGGGTCGCCGGGGAGGCGAACAGCACTCCCGGAGGCGGCGCGATCGCGGGCGAGACTTCGGGAAGGCGCTACGTGAGTCCCAACGGCTCCGACCGCTCGCCGCGGCGCACGATGCGGCGGAAGCTGCCTCAGGCGCTGGCACTGGGCCTCGTCATCGCGACCGCCACCGGCTGCTCGGCCAACGACCTCCCCAGGCTTGGCCTCCCCTCGCCCGTCACCGAGGAAGGCCCCCTGGTCCTCCACATGTGGCAGGGCTCGTGGATCGCGGCGCTGGCAGTGGGCGCACTGATGTGGGGTCTGATCCTCTGGAGCGTGATCTTCCACCGGCGTAGCCGCACCAAGGTGGAGATCCCCGCTCAGACCCGGTACAACGTGCCCATCGAGGCGCTGTACACCGCGGTCCCCCTCGTCATCGTCTCGGTGCTCTTCTACTTCGTCGCCCGCGACGAGACGCGCCTGACCGCGGTCAGCGCGAAGCCGCAGCACGTGGTGAACGTGGTGGGCTTCCAGTGGAACTGGGCGTTCAACTACGAGAACACCGAGATCCCGGACCCGGCCAACACCAACGCCGCGTACGACGTCGGCACGCCGGCCGAGGTGCCCACCCTGTACCTGCCGATCAACGAGTCGGTGGAGTTCGTCCTGACCTCCAACGACGTGATCCACGACTTCTGGCCCGTCAACTTCCTCATGAAGATGGACGTCGTGCCGGGCGTGGTGAACAAGTTCCAGGTGACCCCGACCTCCTTCGGCACCTTTGCCGGCAAGTGCGCCGAGCTCTGCGGCCAGGACCACTCCCGGATGCTGTTCAACGTCAAGGTCGTCACCCACGACCAGTACGAGCAGCACCTGAAGGAGCTTCGGGCCAAGGGCCAGTCCGGCGCGGTGCCCGCGGGCATCCTCGGAGCCGGCCACGCCGCCGGTGAGAAGACCACGGGAAGTGAAGAGAAGTGACCATCCTCAACGAGCCCGCCGCGGCCGGCGGGGGCGCCGGGGGCGTCACGGCCGGCAAGAGCGCCCGTGTCAACAAGCGGGGCAACGCGATCATCAAGTGGCTCACCACCACCGACCACAAGACGATCGGCACGATGTACCTGGCGACCTCGTTCGCCTTCTTCCTGATCGGTGGCGTCCTCGCCCTGGTCATGCGCGCCGAACTCGCCCGTCCGGGGACCCAGATCCTCTCGAACGAGCAGTTCAACCAGGCGTTCACCATGCACGGCACGATCATGCTGCTGATGTTCGCCACCCCGCTCTTCGCGGGCTTCGCGAACTGGATCATGCCGCTGCAGATCGGCGCTCCCGACGTCGCCTTCCCGCGTCTGAACATGTTCGCCTACTGGCTCTACCTGTTCGGCTCCGTCATCGCGGTGGCGGGCTTCCTGACCCCGCAGGGCGCTGCCGACTTCGGCTGGTTCGCCTACTCGCCGCTGTCCGACGCCGTCCGTTCGCCGGGCGTCGGCGCCGACATGTGGATCATGGGCCTGGCCTTCTCCGGCTTCGGCACCATCCTCGGTGCGGTCAACTTCATCACCACCATCATCTGCATGCGCGCCCCCGGCATGACGATGTTCCGGATGTCGATCTTCGTCTGGAACGTCCTGCTGACCGCCGTGCTGGTCCTGCTGGCCTTCCCGGTCCTGGCCGCCGCCCTGTTCGCCCTGGAGGCGGACCGCAAGTTCGGGGCGCACGTCTTCGACCCGGCCAACGGCGGCGCCATGCTGTGGCAGCACCTCTTCTGGTTCTTCGGCCACCCCGAGGTGTACATCATCGCGCTGCCGTTCTTCGGCATCGTGTCGGAGATCGTCCCGGTCTTCAGCCGCAAGCCGATGTTCGGCTACTCCGGCCTGATCGCGGCCACCATCGCGATCGCCGGTCTGTCCGTGACGGTGTGGGCGCACCACATGTACGTCACCGGCCAGGTGCTGCTGCCGTTCTTCTCCTTCATGACCTTCCTGATCGCCGTCCCGACCGGGGTGAAGTTCTTCAACTGGGTCGGCACCATGTGGAAGGGCTCGCTCAGCTTCGAGACCCCGATGCTGTGGACGATCGGCTTCCTGGTCACCTTCCTGTTCGGCGGTCTGACGGGCGTTCTGCTCGCCTCCCCGCCGATCGACTTCCACGTCTCGGACTCGTACTTCGTCGTCGCCCACTTCCACTACGTGGTCTTCGGCACCGTCGTCTTCGCGATGTTCGCGGGCTTCCACTTCTGGTGGCCGAAGATGACCGGCAAGATGCTCGACGAGCGTCTCGGCAAGATCACCTTCTGGACGCTGTTCATCGGCTTCCACACCACCTTCCTCGTCCAGCACTGGCTCGGCGCGGAGGGCATGCCCCGCCGCTACGCCGACTACCTGGCCTCCGACGGCTTCACCACGCTGAACAGCGTCTCGACCGTCGGCTCGTTCCTGCTCGGCCTGTCGATCCTGCCGTTCCTCTACAACGTCTGGAAGACCGCCAAGTACGGCGAGAAGCTCGAGGTGGACGACCCGTGGGGCTACGGCCGCTCGCTGGAGTGGGCGACCTCCTGCCCGCCGCCGCGGCACAACTTCCTCACGCTGCCGCGGATCCGCTCGGAATCCCCGGCGTTCGACCTGCACCACCCCGAGATCGCCGCGCTGGACTACCTGGAGAACCACGGTGAGCCGGCGAAGCACTTCGCGGGCGTGACCCCGGCGCAGTACGACCGTCCGCAGCTGGACAAGAAGAAGGAGGGCGACGCCTGATGAAGGAGCAGGGCAAGATCTTCGGCGGCTTCGCCGCCTTCATCCTGATCATGGCCGTCGTGTACGGCCTGTGGTCCAAGGAGCCGGCCGGCACCACCGCGCTGTTCCTGGCGTTCGGCCTCTGCGCCTTCATCGGGTACTACCTCGCCTTCACCGCCCGCCGGGTGGACAGCGGCGCGGGTGACAACCCCGAGGCCGAGGTCGCGGACGACGCCGGCGAGGTGGGCTTCTTCGCCCCGCACAGCTGGCAGCCGCTCGCGCTCGCCATCGGCGGCGCGCTGGCCTTCCTCGGTGTGATCTTCGGCTGGTGGCTGCTCTGGTGGTCGCTGCCGATCATCCTGATCGGCCTTTACGGCTGGGTCTTCGAGTTCTACCGCGGCGAGGACCAGAACCAGTAGGTTCCGGCACGTCAGGCCAAGGGCCGGGCACCCCTCGGGGGAGCCCGGCCCTTCGCCGTGCCCGCACTCACGCTCCGTCGCCGCCTCACCCGCCCGGTCCAACCGGGCCGCCTCCCGGGGTGCTGACGGCTCCCCGCCGTTCCTAGGCTCTGGTACATCGTCGGGAGACCTCGGAGGCACCGGTGAACGGTTGTCGGAGACTCGCACACGGCAAGGCCGGCATAACGGCCCTCATCCTGCTGGCCCCGATCGCGGCCTGCTCGTCCGGAAGCCAGGACCGGTCCGTCGGACCGGTCACCCGCACCGTCGACGCCGCACCGCTGGTGCGGACCTCGGCCGGGGAGCGGGTGGACCCCGCCAAGCCCTTCACGGTGACCGCCCAACCGGGCAGCACCCTCACGGACGTCACCGTCTCGGGCCCGGACGGCCGACTGGTGGCCGGTGAGCTGGCCGCCGACGGGCACAGCTGGCACACCACCGGGCGGCTGCGGGCGGGCACCGCCTACACCGCCCGAATAGCCGCCGACGACGGCAAGGGCGGCCGCGGCGAGACCACCACGGCGTTCAGCACGCTCGCCGCGCAGAACCTGCTCACCGCCCAGCTCGGCCCGGACTCCTCCGGCAGCGGCGTCTACGGCGTCGGCCAGCCGCTCACGGTGAAGCTCTCCGCCCCGGTCAAGGACCCGGCGGCCCGCCGCGAGGTCGAACAGGGCCTCACCGTCACCTCCCAGCCCGCCGTGACCGGCGCCTGGTACTGGGTGGACGACAGCAACCTGCACTTCCGCCCCGAGCAGTACTGGCCGGCCAACGCCACGGTGAAGCTCTCCTTCGACCTCACCGGCGCCGCGGTGTCCGACGGCCTGTACGGCGGCGAGCCCAGCAGCCTCTCCTTCCGCACCGGGGACCGCGTGGAGGCCGTCGTGGACGCCGCCACCCACGAGCTGACGTACCGCCGCAACGGCGAGGTGGTCCGCACGATCCCGGTCACCACCGGCAAGCCGGGTTTCGACACCCGCAACGGCATCAAGGTGGTCCTCGGCCAGGAGGCCAGCGTCCGGATGAGCGGCGAGACCATCGGCATCGCCGCAGGCAGCGCCGACTCCTACGACCTGCAGGTGGAATGGGCCACCCGGGTGACCTGGAGCGGCGAGTACGTGCACGCCGCCCCCTGGTCGGTCGGCTCCCAGGGCAAGGCCAACGTCAGCCACGGCTGCACCGGGATGAGCACGGAGAACGCCAAGTGGTTCTTCGACAACACCCGGGTCGGCGACATCGTCCAGGTCGTCAACAGCCTCGGCCACGAGATGGAGCCGTTCGGCAACGGTTACGGCGACTGGAACATCAGCTGGACGGACTACGTGAAGCACTCGGCGACGGGTGCCCGGGTCTCCACCGCGGGCAGCGCCGACACGGCCGTCCAGGCCTCCGGGGACATGCAGCCCCAGCCCTGACACCCCCCTGGGCCTCAGTCGCGGTAGACCGCCTGCAGGGCCGTGTGAGCGGCCGCCAGGGCCTCGTCGCGGCCGAGGCCCAGGCGGTGCACCCGCTCCGCGAACTCGGCGGCCGCGGCGGCGGCCAGCCGGTGGGCGCTGTCCCCGGTGGCGGCGATCGTGGTGCCGCGCCGGCCGTGGGTCTCCACCACCCCGTCGGCCTCCAGCTCGCGGTAGGCGCGGGCGACGGTGTTCGCCGCCAGCCCCAGCTCCTCGGCCAGCGCCCGGACGGTGGGGAGCTTCAGGCCCACGGGCAGCTCGCCGCTGCGGGCGCGCTCCGCGATCTGGCTCCGCACCTGCTCGTACGGGGGAGTGGCGGCGGTGTGATCGATGGTCAGCTGCACGGGCCCATTGTGACAGGGCCCGGGAGGGCCGGCCCGGGTCCGCCCCGGGTGCGGAAAGGCCGAGGGCCCCTGCCGGTTCGGCAGGGGCCCTCGGGCTGTGGCGATCTCTACGGGATCAGTGGTGGCCGTGGCCGCTGGTGATCTCGTGGTGCTCCTCGGCGGTCGGCTTGGCGATCTGGCCGCCCTCGCCGTAGAAGGCCTCGGAGAGCTTGGCGCGGGTCTTCGCGATCCGGCCGGCCTTGCGGGCCACGCCGTTCTCGTCGACCTCGGCCGGGAGCTCCAGCGGCTGCGGCTGCTCGTGCGCGGTGAGCTTGTACAGCTTGTCCTGCGGCAGCTGCTCGTGGATCTCGACGAACTCACCGTGCGGCAGGCGCTTGATGATGCCGCTCTCGCGGCCGTGCAGCACCTTGTCCTTGTCGCGGCGCTGCAGACCCAGGCACCACCGCTTGGTGATGAAGAAGGTCAGCACCGGGACGACGAAGAAGCCGACACGGACGAAGTAGGTGATCGAGTTGATCGACAGGTGCAGGTGCGTCGCCAGCAGGTCGTTGCCACCGCCGATGAGCAGCAGCACGTACAGGCTGATCCAGGCCGCGCCGAAGCCGGTGCGGACCGGGGCGTTGCGCGGGCGGTCGGCGATGTGGTGCTCGCGCTTGTCGCCGGTGACCCAGGCCTCGATGAACGGGTAGACCCAGATGGCCATCAGGACCAGCGGGAAGACCATCAGCGGGATGAACACGCCCAGGTTCAGGGTGTGGCCCCAGGCGCGGATCTCCCAGCCCGGCATGACGCGGATCAGGCCCTCGGAGAAGCCCATGTACCAGTCCGGCTGGGCGTCGGTGGACACCTGGTCGGGGCGGTACGGGCCGTACGCCCAGATCGGGTTGACGGTCGCGATCGCCGAGGCGGCCGCGATGACGCCGAACACCAGGAAGAAGAAGCCACCGGCCTTGGCCATGTAGACCGGCATCAGCGGCATGCCGACGACGTTCTTCTCGGTGCGGCCGGGGCCCGCGAACTGGGTGTGCTTGTGGTAGAAGACCAGGATCAGGTGGGCCACCAGCAGGCCCAGCATGATGCCCGGGATCAGCAGCACGTGGATGGTGAAGAACCGCGGCACGATGTCGGTGCCGGGGAACTGACCGCCGTACAGGAAGAACTGCAGGTACGTGCCGACCAGCGGCACCGCCAGGATCGCGCCCTCCATGAAGCGGATACCGGTAC
The DNA here is from genome assembly GCF_040683455.1 of Kitasatospora sp. NPDC093679. Lineage (NCBI taxonomy): Bacteria > Bacillati > Actinomycetota > Actinomycetes > Kitasatosporales > Streptomycetaceae > Kitasatospora > Kitasatospora sp. NPDC093679. The sequence continues at coordinate 38,499 of NZ_JBFBDW010000046.1, read as the reverse complement.
CGGACAGCAGGTCGTCCGGGAGCGAGTAGCCCATGAAGCCGTCGAACATGCCGAGGAAGAGCAGACCGGCGCCGAAGAGCCAGTTGATCTCGCGCGGCTTGCGGAACGCGCCGGTGAAGAAGACGCGCATCATGTGCACCAGCATCGCGGCGACGAAGACGATCGCCGCCCAGTGGTGGATCTGGCGGATCAGCAGACCGCCGCGCACCTCGAAGCTGATGTCCATGGTCGAGGCGTACGCCTCGGACATCCGGATGCCGTTGAGCGGGGCGTACGAACCGTGGTAGACGGTCTCGGCCATGCTCGGCTTGAAGAACAGCGTCAGGTAGACGCCGGTCAGGATGATGATGATGAAGGTGTAGAGGCAGATCTCGCCCAGCATGAAGGACCAGTGGTCCGGGAAGATCTTGCGCAGGTTGGACTTGGCGAGGGTGTAGATACCCAGCCGTCCGTCCGTCCAGTCAGCGGCCGCCTCGAACTTGTTCGCAGGCTTGGCACGGGTGCTGGCCGGCTTGGATGCGCCGGAGTTGGCGCTGTTCGCGGTGCTCACGGCCGCTCCCAGTAGCTCGGGCCGACGGGCTCCTGGAAGTCGCCGGTGGCGACCAGGAAGCCCTTCTCGTCAGTGGTGATCTTCAGCTGCGGCAGCGGGTGGCCGGCCGGGCCGAAGATGACGCGCGCGCCGTCCGCCAGGTCGAAGGTCGACTGGTGGCAGGGGCAGAGCGCGTGGTGGGTCTGCTGCTCGTAGAGGCTGATCGGGCAGCCGACGTGGGTGCAGATCTTCGAGTAGGCCAGGATGCCCTCGAAGCCGAGGTCCGCGGACTTCTGGTCCTTCAGGTCCTCCGGAGCGATCCGGATGATCATCAGGGCGTCCTTGGCGATCTGCTCCTGGAAGAACTCCTGGTCCTCCTCCAGTCCCTCGGGCTTGGCGAAGGTCAGCGAGCCGGTGACGATGTCCTCGGGCTTCATCGGCTCGTTGGTGTTCATGTTGATCAGCTTGAGGGGCTTGGTCGGGGTGGCCACCTCCCAGCCGGTGTGCGCCAGCTTGTCCTCGGGCAGCGGGCCCAGGTCGCGCAGCAGCACCACGCCGGACAGCGGCACCAGGGCCATCGAGCCGATCAGGGTGTTGCGGAGCATCTTGCGGCGGCCGAAGCCGGACTCCGCGGCGCCCGTCCTGAACTGCTCGATGACGTCGGCACGCAGCTCGTCGTCGGCCTCGATCGGGTGACGGTCGGCCGGGATCTCGTGGTCCGACATCAGGGTGCGCGCCCAGTGGACGGCGCCCGCGCCGATGCAGAAGAGCGCCACACCGAGGGTCATGCCGAGCGCGAAGTTCAGCGCGCTGACGTGGCCCAGCGGGAAGATGTAGACGATCTTGTCGATGTCGATGGCCACGTACGAGGCGATGAAGCCCACGGTGGCGAGCATCGAGACGATGAACAGCAGGGAGACCTGCCGCTCCGCGCGCTTGGCGGCGCGCTCGTCGATGTCGGTCCGGCGCGGCTCGTGGGCCGGCAGACCGGGGTCGGCGAACGGGTCGCCGTGAACGGCGACCTCGTGCCCTTCGGAGCCGTGCGACTCCGGCAGCTTCTCGTCAGACATCTCGTGGCTCATGACTTCTTGGCCTTGGTGGTGTGGGCGGCGACCCAGATCGCGGTCACGATGAGCGCACCGAGGGCGAAGATCCAGCCGAACAGGCCCTCGGTCACCGGACCGAGGCTGCCCAGGGACAGGCCACCGGGGCTGGGCTCGTCGTTGGTGTGGCTGACGAAGGCCACGATCTGCTTCTTCTGCTCCTCCGGCATGGTGGTGTCGGGGAACGACGGCATGTTCTGCGGGCCGGTCTGCATGGCCTCGTAGATGTGCTTCGGGGAGGTGTTCTCCAGCGTCGGGGCGTACTTGCCCTTCGTCAGGGCGCCACCCTTGCCCGCGAAGTTGTGGCACTGGGCGCAGTTGGTCCGGAAGAGCTCGCCGCCCTTGGCCACGTCGTTCGGGTCGGTGGAGGTGTACTGCTCCTTGGTCGGAGCGACCGGGCCGGGGCCGAGCGAGGCCACGTAGGCGGCCAGCTGGTCGATCTGCGCCTGGGAGTAGACGACCTTCTTGGAGGGCACCTGGGCGCCGCTCTGCTGGGCCGGCATGCGGCCGGTGCCGACCTGGAAGTCGACCGCGGCGGAGCCCACGCCCACCAGGCTCGGGCCGTCGGAGCTGCCCTGGCCGTCGAGGCCGTGGCAGGAGGAGCAGCCCACGGCGAAGAGCTTCTTGCCCTCTTCGATGGCGAGCGACTGCGCGGAGGTGTCGGCCTGCGCCTTCTCGGCGGGCGCGAACGCGGCGTACAGCCCCCCGGTGGCCGCCAGGGCGAGAAGTAGGACGACCAGCGCCGCCAGTGGGTGGCGCCGTCGTGCGGAGAGCTTTTTCACGGATTAACCCCGGTGTCAGGATCTGGTCGGCTGGGTGGCTGCGCCCGTGGGACCGGTCTGCTCGGGGCCGGTACCCGGGTCGGGGCGGACTGGTCGGCGGGGCTCCCGCGCGGGGCGGGTGCTCTCCGGCCGGCGGCCAGCGACCTGATCAGCCTTTACTTGATCAGGTAGATGGTCGCGAACAGGCCGATCCACACGACGTCGACGAAGTGCCAGTAGTACGACACCACGATCGCGGCGGTGGCCTGCTCGTGCGTGAACCGCCTGGCGGCGTACGTCCGCCCCAGGACCAGCAGGAAGGCGATCAGACCACCCGTCACGTGCAGGCCGTGGAAGCCGGTGGTCAGGTAGAACACCGTGCCGTACGGGTCGGAGGACAGCGACAGGCCGTCCACCTTGACCAGCTCGGTGTACTCGAAGATCTGGCCGCCGATGAAGATCGCGCCCATCACGAAGGTGATCGTGAACCACGAGCGGAGCTTCTTCACGTCACCGCGCTCGGCGGCGAACACGCCGAGCTGACAGGTGAGGGAGGAGAGCACCAGGATCGTGGTGTTCACCGAGGAGAACGGCACGTTGAGGGCGTCCGCCTTCTCCGTCCAGAACTCCGATCCCATGACCGAGCGGAGCGTGAAGTACATCGCGAACAGGGCCGCGAAGAACATCAGCTCGGAGCTCAGCCAGACGATGGTTCCGACGCTGACCAGGTTCGGCCTGTTGACCGCTCCGTGCGCGTGTCCGGTTTCTGTTGCTGTTGCTGTCGCCACGACGGACATTATGTCGGTCCCTTATTCCGTCTTCACGCCGGGGGGTGCTCCTCGGAGTGTCCGGTGCGTGCGGTATGCCCCCCTGGCGCTGGCCTGCGCGGACGTCCGGCGCTGCTCCGCCCGGGTGTCCGTTTTCTGACGGTTGTTCGGGGTGGGTGAGGCGGAGTACCCCGCGCGGGTGAGATTCGGGCGCGGCGGCTTGAGGGAGATCGCGTCAGGGACTCACCGGGAGGGCCCCGCCGGAGTAGCATCCGGAGGTGAACGTGGTCCGGGTCACACTGGGCCGTTCGGAGCGGCACATATTAAGAGGACGAGCACCCGGGAGCAGGGCCCATGGCGCACACGACCGACGAGACGCTCACCGTTCTCGTCTACAGCGACGACCGCAACACCCGCGAGCAGGTCACCCTGGCCCTGGGCCGCCGGCCCGCCGCGGACCTGCCCGCCGTCGAGTACCTGGAGTGCGCCACCACCCCGGCGGTGCTCCGCGCCCTGGAGCGCGGCGGCGTGGACCTCTGCGTGCTGGACGGCGAGGCCGTCCCCGCCGGCGGCCTCGGCCTCACCCGCCAGCTCAAGGACGAGATCTACGGCTGCCCGCCGGTGCTCGTCCTGATCGGCCGGCCGCAGGACTCCTGGCTCGCCGCCTGGAGCCGCGCCGACGCCGCCATCGCGCAGCCGGTCGACCCGGTCGCCCTCGCCGAGGCCGCCGCCACCCTGCTCCGCGCCCGGATCGCCAAGCGGACGCCCGCCCACCGCTGACCGGGCCTGCGGCACCACCCGTCTCATCAGGAGAGAAGGGGCGGCGGGATCGGCACGGCCGCCCGCCGCCGCTCGCTAGGCTGACTCCGTCCCTTGTATCGGCGCACTACCGATGAGAGCTGGAGTCGGCCATGGTGAACGTGAACCCTGCGAACGGCGGCAAGGACCCCGTGCAGGTGGTCCGCACCTGGCCCGACGTCCTGACGGCACTGTTGCGCGGCGAGGACCTCGCGGAGGCGGACACCGCCTGGGCGATGGACCAGATCATGAGCGGCGAGGCCTCACCCGTGCAGGTCGCCGGCTTCATGGTCGCGCTGCGCGCCAAGGGCGAGACGGTCGAGGAGATCGCCGGCCTGGTCGACGCGATGTACGCGCACGCCGAGCCGCTGCACATCCCCGGCCCGGCCGTGGACATCGTCGGCACCGGCGGCGACCGCGCGAAGACCGTCAACATCTCCACCATGTCGGCGATCGTCGCGGCCGCGGCCGGCGCCAAGGTCGTCAAGCACGGCAACCGGGCCTCCTCCTCCGCGTCCGGCTCCTCCGACGTGCTGCAGAAGCTCGGCATCAGCCTCGACCTCGGCGCCCGGCGGGTCGCCGAGGTGGCCGAGGAGGTCGGCCTGACCTTCTGCTTCGCGGCGAAGTTCCACCCCGCGATGCGGCACGCGGCGACCGCGCGGGCCGGGCTCGGCGTGCCGACCGCCTTCAACATCCTCGGCCCGCTGACCAACCCGGCCCGGGTCACCTCGCACGCCGTCGGCTGCTTCGACACCCGGCTCGCCGGACTGATCGCCGGCGTCTTCGCCCGGCGCGGCGCCACCGCACTGGTCTTCCGCGGCGACGACGGCCTGGACGAACTGACCGTCTGCACCACCTCGCACGTGTGGATCGTCAAGGACGGCACCGTCACCGAGACGGACTTCGACCCGCGGGACGTCGGGATCGAACTGGCCGGGATCGAGGCCCTCCGCGGGGCCGACGCCGAGCACAACGCGGCCGTCGCACGGCGGCTGTTCGCCGGTGAGCGCGGCCCGGTGCGGGACGCCGTCCTGCTCAACACGGCCGCCGCGCTGGCGGTGCTCGACCTCACCGACGCACCGCTCGCCGAGCAGCTCGCCGCCGGGATCGAGCGGGCGGCCGCGGCCGTCGACTCCGGCGCGGCGGAGGCGACGCTCAAGCGCTGGGCCGAGGCGACGAACAAGTAGCGGGCCGCCGGCGAGCCGCACGGGGCGCGCGGGAGCATCCGGCCGAGGGCCGGTCCCCCGCGCGCCCCGTCGTGCTTGACCCGTCGCACAGCGGTCACCTAAAGTCCTGCGCAGGTCATGAGTGGCAGCGTCAAGCCCCAGCTTGCTGTCCGGCAACCCTCCGTCCGTGGCGGGGTGCCCTGGGTGAGGACCGGGCCGTGCGGCGAACCGTCCGCGTGGCAAGCGCGGACTTCCGGCGATGCCTCCCCGGGGTCCCCACCCCGTGAAGGAGTGCATCCTCATGTCGCTTTCCACCGACCTCTGCGCCCCGCTCGCCGTCCTCGGCCACGACGTCCAGGTGCCGCTCGCCACCGGTGAGAAGGTCGGCTACGCCGCACTCGACTACGCCGCCAGCGCCCCCGCCCTGCAGCGGGTCTGGGACGACGTCGCCGCCTACGCCCCCTACTACGGCAGCGTCCACCGCGGCGCCGGCTACCTCTCGCAGCTCTCCACCGACCTGTTCGAACAGAGCCGCCGCACCGTCGCCGACTTCCTCGACCTGCGCGAGGGCGACCAGGTGGTGTTCACCCGCGCCACCACCGACTCGCTCAACCTGCTCGCCGGGGCCCTCCCCGCCGGCACCCGGGTGTTCGCCTTCGAGACCGAGCACCACGCCTCCCTGCTGCCCTGGCGCCACGCCGGTCTGACGGTCGAGTACCTGCGCGCCCCGCGCTCGCACGCCGAGGCCGTCGCCGCCTTGGACGCCGCCCTCGCCGCCGGCTCCCCGGACGGCCCGCGCCTGCTGTGCGTCACCGGCGCCTCCAACGTCACCGGCGAACTGTGGCCGATCGCCGAACTCACCGAGACCGCCCACCGGCACGGCGCCCGGGTGGTGCTGGACGCCGCCCAGCTCGCCCCGCACCACCGCCTGTCGGTCCGTGAACTCGACGTCGACTGGGTCGCGTTCTCCGGCCACAAGCTCTACGCGCCGTTCGGCGCCGGGGTGCTCGCCGGCCGCAGCGACTGGCTCGACGCCGCCGAGCCCTACCTGGCGGGCGGCGGCGCCAGCCGCACCGTCGCCCGGGAGGCCGACGGCTCGGTGGCCGTCGAGTGGCACACCGGCCCGGCCCGCCACGAGGCCGGCTCGCCCAACGTGATCGGCGCCTACGCCATCGCCTCCGCCTGCCGGGCGCTCACCGAGGCCGGGTTCGACGCCCTGGAGGCCCGCGAGCAGGCGCTCGTCGAGCGGCTCACCGCCGGGCTGGCCGGGATCCCCGAGGTCAGGGTGCTCAACCTGTTCGGTGAGCGGTCCGCCCGGGTGGGCGTGCTCTCCTTCGTCGTCCGCGGCTGGAACAGCTCGCACTTCTCGGCGGCGCTCTCCGCCGAGTACGGCATCGGCGTCCGCGACGGCCTGTTCTGCGCGCACCCGCTGGTGCGGACGCTGCTCGGCGGGGAGGAGGCGGCGCCGTCCGCGTGCGGTGCGCCGGAGCCGTCGCTGCCGGGGGAGCGGAGCCTCAACGCGATCCGGGTCAGCTTCGGCGCGGGCACCCCGGAGGAGCACGTGGACCGCTTCCTGGCCGCCGTCCGCGAGCTGGTCACCGACGGCGCCCGCTGGTCCTACCGCAACGAGGGCGGCCGCTGCGTCGCGGACACCGACCGCGCGGCCTGAGGCGTTCGGGGTGCGCGCCCCCGGGGTGCACCTACTCGTCGAGGCCGAGGGCGAAGGCGGCTTCCAGGTCGTGCTGGGAGTAGGTGCGGAAGGCGATCTGGGTCTCGGTGTGCTCGACGCCCGGGACCTTGTTGACCTGACCGGGGATCACCTCGGCGAGGTCCTCGTGCTGCCGGACGCGGACCATCGCCACCAGGTCGTAGCTGCCGGTCACCGAGTAGACCTCGCTGACGCCCTCGATCGCGGCGATCGCCTCGGCGATCTCGGGGATCCGGTCGACGCTGGTCTTGATGAGGACGATCGCGGTGATCACTCTTCGGCTCCTGTGTGTGGGGTTCCGCCCAGCGTATCCGCCGTCAGGCGGCGCGTCTGCCCTGTCCGGGGCCGCACCGGGCGCGCGAGCAGCCACCCCGCGCTGAAGCCGATCACGTGCACCAGGTAGGCCACGCCCGGCACCGCCGGGCCCACCGGCCACCACTGCAGGGCGAACCACAGGCCGAGCACCAGCCAGGCCGGGAACCGCAGCGGCAGGAAGAACAGCACCGGCACCAGCGCGGTGACCCGGGCCCGCGGATAGCACCGCAGGTACCCGCCGAGTACCCCGGCGATCGCCCCCGAGGCGCCGACCAGCGCCCGCACCGACTCCGTGGAGTCCGACTCCGCCAGTGCCCAGCCGTACGTCGCCAGGTAGCCGATGCCCAGATAGAAGAGGAGGAAGCGCAGCCGTCCGAGGCGCTCCTCCACGTCCGGGCCGAAGACGTAGAGGAAGAGCAGGTTGCCCACCAGGTGCAGCCAGCCCGCGTGGACGAACAGCGAGCTGAGCACCGACAGGAAGGGGATCTTGTGCGGGGTGGGAGGGACGGTGCAGCCCGGCACCGCCGGGGGCAGCGCCGCCAGCCGGCCGGCGTCCAGCGGCCGGTTGGCGAGCAGCTCCGCGGGGACGGCCCCCCAGTGCTGCTCGAAGCGCTGCTCCGCGCAGACGCGGGCGTTGCCGGTGCCGTACCGCGGATTGAGGCCGAAGCTCGGGCCGGCCAGCAGGACGAGGGCGCTCAGCGCGATCAGCGCGTAGGTGACCACCGGCGTGCGCGCCGGCGCGGCGGCGTCCCGGCCCGCCGTTGCGCGCACGGGGGCGGGGACGGGGGCGGGGACGGCCATGACAGCGAGCATTCCTCGGTGTACCCGCGGTGACACCGCCCGGTGCTGCAAGCGGGTGACCTGTCCGCCCTTCAGGACCGGTGACCGCCGGAAGAGCCGCACGCAATAGGCTTGGAGGACCGGACCCGGACCATCCGAGAGGACCTCCGATGACCATCGCCGCCCCCACCGCCGAGACCCGCTGGCGCTGCACGCTCTGCGGGAACCTCACCCGCTTCGACGTGACGCGCTCGGCCCGGGTGGTGGAGTACCTGCACTTCGACCTCGGCGGCGAGTCCAAGGTGGAGGAGACCGAGGTGCTCAGCGAGACCCTGGAGTCGGTCCGCTGCCGCTGGTGCAACGCGGTCGACCAGGTGGAACTGGTGGCCCGCCCCGGCGCCGACGCCGCCGAGCAGCCGGCCGAGGACGAGCCGAAGGCCTGAGCCTCGCGCTTCCGACACACCCCGGTGGAGCCCCTGGCGCCGCCGGGGTGTGTGGCACGGTGCCCGGCGGGGCACGGTAGACGGGACAATTGCACAGAGCGGTGCATTTCGAGGGCAGCGGCCACCGGCCGCGCGGGCCCGGGGACCAGAATCGGAGCCGAGGACGTGGTGGACGCAGCGAGCGGGCCGGCCGAGCCGCAGGGGCAGCAGCCCGCCGCGGACGCGGAGCTGCCGGACGCCGCCGGGGCCGGGCAGGAGCCCGCGGCCGGGGACGCACCGTCCGAGCAGTTGGACCGGCCGTTGCCCGAAGGGGTCCGCCGCCGGGTCGTGGGCATCGCCGCCGACGCGCTCGGCGCCATCCCGCCCGGCGAACTGCCCGCGGGACTGCGCCCGTACGCCAAGTTCACCCCGGCCCGGCGCGCCAAGTACGCGGCGACCGCGCTGGCCGCGGCGCTGGACGCGGAGCCGGTCTTCCGCGTCCGGATAGCCGATCGGCTGCGGCTCGGCCAGCCCGACCTGGTGAAGGCGCTGGAGTCCGGCGCCGTGCCGGCCGCCGCCGACCCGATGGACGTGGCCGCCGCCGCCTACCTGCTGCGCCCGGCCGGCTGGAGCCGGCTGGTGGTCGAGGCGGGCGACGAGGTCGAGCGGGCGGACGCCGAGGGCGCCGCCGCCGAGGCCGCCCGGGTGGTGGAGAAGCTGCAGGCCGAACTGACGGAGGTGCGTGCCGCCGCCCGCGCGGACCTGGACCGGCACCGCGCAGAGTCGGAGGGCGTCCGCCGGGAGGTGGAGTCGCTGCGCAAGCGCGTCCGGAGCCTGGAGAGCGACACCCGGCGGGCGCAGGCCGAGGCCCGCAAGCTGGCGACCGAGCTGGAGGCGGCGCGGGCCGCCGCGGCCGCCGAGCGCAGTGCGGCGGACGGCGAGGCCCGGCGCCTGCGGCACCGGATCACCGAGCTGGAGACGGCCGCGGAGGCCGGCCGGCGGTCGGCGCGCGAGGGCCGCAGCGTGGAGGACATGCGGCTGCGGCTGCTGCTCGACACGGTGCTGCAGTCGGCGCAGGGCCTGCAGCGCGAGCTGGCGCTGCCGGTGGCGCAGCTGCGCCCGGCCGACCTGGTGGAGGCGGTCGAGCCGGGCTCGGCCAACCCGCACGACGTGGCGCGCCGCGGTCTGGCGGAGGACGACCCCGCACTGCTCGACCAGTTGCTGGCGATCCCTCAGGTGCACCTGGTCGTCGACGGCTACAACGTGACCAAGACCGGGTACCCGACGCTGCCGCTGGAGCAGCAGCGGATGCGGCTGCTGGGCGGTCTGGCGATGCTCGCGCAGCGCACCCAGGCCGAGGTCACCTGCGTCTTCGACGGGCAGGACCTCGACGTCCCGGTGATCATGGCGCCGCCGCGCGGGGTCCGGGTGCGCTTCAGCCGCACCGGGGAGACCGCGGACGAGCTGATCCGCCGCCTGGTGCGGGCCGAGCCGCAGGGCCGGCCGGTCGTGGTGGTCTCCACGGATCGGGAGGTCGCGGACGGCGTACGGAAGGCCGGTGCACGCCCGGTCGCGTCGATCCTGCTGCTCAACCGGCTCGCCCGGCCCTGACGGGCCGTCGGCCCAGGTGGAGGGCCGGGTGGCGGGGTTGTGTCGGGGTGGTGAAATCCAGCGTTCCGCGCCAAGTTCGCCCGGCACGGGAGTGGCGCAGGAGGCGGATCTTCACTAGGGTCTGGCGTCAAACCTATTTTCCGGACGTCCACCCGATCGGGTGAGTCCAGCAGGAAGAAGGAGCTAGTCCCTTGGCCTCCCACCGCCGTCCCAAGCAGCCGAGCCGCGCGCGGGTCACCGTGCTCACCGCTGCCGCCGCGACCGCGGTCGCCCTGTCGGCCCAGGCCGCCGCGCACGCCGCGCCGGCGAAGCCGAGCAAGGACGAGGTGAAGGTCCAGGTCGACAAGCTGCTCGAGGAGCAGGAGCAGGCGGCCGAGAAGTACAACGGCGCCAAGGAGCGGGCCGACCAGCTCCGCAAGCAGGCCGACCAGCTGCAGGACCAGATCGCCCGCAGCCAGGAGCAGCTCTCCCAGGTGGCGTCGGGCCTGTCCGCGGTCGCGGCCGACGAGTACCGCACCGGCGGCGTCGACCCGACGGTCGCGCTGATGCTCTCCTCGAACCCGGACAACTACCTCGCGAAGGCGTCCAGCAACGAGCAGGCCACCGACACCCAGGCCTCGACGCTGAAGGGCCTGCGGGACCAGCAGCGCCGGCTGGACCAGCAGAAGCAGGAGGCCGCCGCCATCCTGTCCGAGCTGGACCGCTCCACCCAGGTCCTGAACGACGCCAAGTCGGAGGTCCAGAAGAAGCTCTCCGAGGCCCAGAGCCTGCTGAGCACGCTGACCGCCGCCGAGCGCGCCGCGGTCCTCGGCACCGACCGCGCCTCGCGCGGCGACAGCCGTTACGACCTGGGCAGCCTGCCGCCGGCCTCCGGTTACGCGGCCACCGCGGTCGCCGCGGCGATGGGCAAGCGCGGCACCCCGTACGTCTGGGGCGCCACCGGCCCGAACTCCTTCGACTGCTCCGGTCTGATGGTCTGGGCGTACGCCAAGGCCGGCGTGTCGCTGCCGCGCACCTCGCAGTCGCAGGCGAGCGTCGGCGCCCGGGTACCCTCCTTGGCCGACGCCCAGCCGGGTGACCTCGTCATCTACTACTCGGACGCGCACCACGTCGGCATGTACATCGGCAACGGCCTCGTCGTCCACGCGCCGCACACCGGCGACGTGGTGAAGGTGATGGACGCCGACACCCTGCCGATCAAGACGATCCGCCGCGTCTGACCCTCCGGTAGCAATTCGGACATAAGCCTCACCTGTGGCGTTTCTGATGCCGCATGACACGCCCGGGCGTGTCGCGATCACCGTGTGATCTCCGACACGCCCGGGCGTCGCGTTTTGTCCGCCGGCGGGTGACATCGCGTCATCCGAGCGTGGATCGCCGGTCACTGGCGGTCGCAATCACATTTTCACGACAACATTTCCCCGTCGTTTTTCTGACAAGGATTTGAACGGATCACGGATCGGTTACTAGGGTCATCCCCACGGATCACCGCACAGTGGTTCGCCCAACCCGGGCGACGGCGGTGGTCGCCGCCGAGTCCGCGACGCAGCAGGACGGTCCCGACCGTCCACGGGGAGCCCCTGCGGGGGTGCTGTCGAACGGAGCCGGGGAACCACGTTTCCCCCGGGGTGAATCGGCGTCAGGTCGGCCGCGCCGGCCGGGCCGCGGTCGGACCGCGGACGGGCGGGTGCGGGCGTGAGGCGTCGTAGGGCAATGCTTCCGGCCCGAACCCGTCAGCTCACCCGGTAGGCGGTGTGAGGAAGAAGGAGTCCGCCTTCGTGGCGTCCCATCGTCGTCCCAAGCCCGTCGGCCGTACCCGCGCCTCGATCCTGACTGCGGCAGCCGCCACTGCGGTGGCCCTCTCCTCGCAGACCGGCGCGCACGCGGACCCGACCCCCACCAAGGAGCAGGTCGCGGCCCAGGTCGACCAGCTCAACGAGCAGGCCGAGGCCTCCAACGAGGCCTACCTCGCGGCCGAGCAGAAGCAGCAGGACCTGCAGAAGCAGGTCACCCAGCTGCAGGACCAGGTCGCCCGCCAGCAGGCGGAGGTCAGCGGCGTCCAGGGCCGCCTCGCCGAGGTCGCGGCCCAGCAGTACCGCGACGGCGGCATCTCGCCGACCGTCCAGCTGATGCTCTCCAGCAACCCGGGCGAGTTCCTGGGTCAGGCCGGCGCGGTCAGCCGGATGAGCGCCACCCAGGCCGACACCCTCAAGTCCTTCAAGGCCGAGCAGGCCAAGCTGGACGGCCAGAAGGCCGAGGCCGAGCACAAGCTCGCCGAGCTGGACACCAGCACCCGCGCGCTGAAGGCCAAGAAGGAGGAGTTCCAGGACAAGCTGGCCAAGGCCAGCGCCCTGCTGAACACCCTCACCCAGAAGGAGAAGGACGACCTCGCCGCGGCCGAGGCGAAGGCGGCCTCCGCGGCCAAGTCCACCGCGGACCGCGCCTCGCGGGACACCGCCCGTCCCGACCTCGGCAGTGCGGACGTGCCCTCGGGCTCGTACACCGCCAAGGCGATCGCGGCCGTCAAGTCCGCGCTGGGCGCCCCGTACGTGTACGGTGCGACCGGCCCGAGCACCTTCGACTGCTCCGGTCTGATGCAGTGGGCGTACGGCAAGGCCGGCGTCTCGATCCCGCGCACCTCGCAGTCCCAGGCCGGCGCGGGCACCAACATCGGCACCAACATCGCCAACGCCAAGCCCGGCGACCTGGTGATCTACTACAGCGACCAGCACCACGTCGGCATGTACGTGGGCGGCGGGCAGGTCATCCACGCGCCGCACACCGGTGCGGTCGTCCGCTACGTCTCGGCGACGGCCATGCCGATCTCGGCGATCGTCCGGGTCTGACGGTCCGTCCGGCGGCTCCCCGCGGGCCCGGCTCCCCCTGTGGGGCCGGGCCCGCGGCCGTTGCCGCACCCGGCGGCCCGGTCGGCAGAATGTCCGATTGAAGGTCAAATATTCGGTGCTGGCAGGGTTTGGACTAGCCCGGCCGGACTCGCTAACGTCTGCCCCCGGATGTCCGCGAGGACGCCCGCCCGACCCGGGCGGCGGCGGCCGTCCGTCCGCAGGAACGGAGCCGCCGCCGCATGTCCGCGCACCGACGCCCCCAACTGCCGGGCGGCCACACCCTCGCCCGGGCCCTGGTGCTCACGGCCGCGGCGACCACGGCCGTCGGCGCCACCGTCGGCACCGCGGCCCACGGCGCCCCCGCCGACCCCGGGCGGCGGACGGCCGACGTCCGGGCGAAGGTCGACCGGCTCTACGAGGAGGCCGAGCAGGCCAGCGAGCGCGCGAACGCCGCGGGGGAGGACCAGAAGCGCCTGCAGACCGAGGCCGGCCAGCTGCAGGACCAGGTCGCCACCGGCCAGGAAGAGCTGAACGGGCTCTACACCGACCTCGCCACCGCCGCCGCCGCCCAGTACCGCGACGGCGGGCTCGACCCCTCCGTCCGCCTCATGCTGGAGTCCGACCCGGCCGGCTACCTCACCCGCGCCCGCGCCCTCGACCAGGCCGCCAGCCGGCAGAGCGACACCCTGCACCAGGTGCTCGACCGGCAGCGCCGGCTCGACCAGCGCCGCGCCGAGGCCACCGCCAAGCTCGCCGAGCTGGAGGAGGTCCGCCGCTCGCTCGCCGACCACAAGGACGAGGTCCGGCGCCGGCTCGGCGACGCCCAGCGGCTGCTCGGCGGCCTCACCACCGACGAACGCGCCCGGCTGGCCGCGGACGACGCCGCCGACGCGGCCAGCCGCGCAGCGCACGGCACCGACCGGATCGACCTCGGCGACCGGCCGCCCTCCTCCGACCGCGCCGCCGCCGCCCTGGCTGCCGCGATCAGCCGGATCGGCTCGCCCTACGTCTACGGATCCACCGGCCCTTCCACGTTCGACTGCTCCGGTCTGATGTACTGGAGCTGGCGGCAGGCCGGAGTCACCCTGCCGCGCACCTCGCAGGCGCAGGCACACGCGGGGAGGCGAGTCAGCCTGTCCGAGGCGCGACCGGGAGACCTGGTGATCTTCTACAAGGACATGCACCACGTCGGCATGTACGCCGGCGGCGGCGTGGTCGTGCATGCCCCGCACCCCGGAGCCCGGGTCCGCTACGAGAGCGTCGCTGCCATGCCCGTCAGCGGGGTGGTGCGGGTCTGAGCGCCTTCCACCGGCAGCCCGGCCCGTCCGGCGGGGAGGCCGAGCCCCTGGTCACCGACCTGCCCCGGTGCGCCGCGGCGGGCCGGTCCGTGCTGCCCGCCGGCGGCCGGATCTCCCGGCGCACCGCCCTGCTGCTGGCCGTCGGCGGCCTCGCCCAGCTCTCCGCGCCCCGCGCCCTGCCCGCCACCGGGGACCGGGCCGGCCTGTCCCCGCAGGGCGCGCCGAGCACCGGCGTCCGGGCCCGCGTCGAGGACCTGCTCGCCGCCCGCGCCCGCGCCCTGCTGCGCGCCGACCGGCCCGCCCTGCTCGCCGGGACGGCCCCCGCGGCGCGGGCCGCACAGGAGCAGGCCGCCGTCCGGGCCGCCGCCGTGCCCTTCTCCGCCGTCGAGTACCGGATCAGCGGCGTCACCGAACCGGACGCCGGCGGGCGGATCATCGTCACCGCCGGCCTCGCCCACCGGCTGCGGGGCGTCGACCAGCACCCCGCGGTGCTCTCCCGGCGGCTCACCTTCGACCGGGGCCCGGCCGGCTGGCTGCTCTCCGCGGACGAGCCGGACGGCAGCGCCGCCCTCTGGGACCTCGGCGAGGTCCGGGCGGCCCAGGGCGAGCACTGCCTGGTGCTCGGCCTCGGCCCCGCCGAGGAGCTCGCCGGGCTGGTCGCCGTCGCCGACAAGGCGGTGCCCGCCGTCTCCGAGCTGTGGGGCCGGGAGTGGCCCGGCCGGCTGCTCGTCCTCACCCCGGCCACCGAGCCGCAGTTCGCCCGGATGCTCGACGTCGCCGCCGGCTCCTACCAGGGCATCGCCGCCGTCACCGTCGCGGCCGGGGGCGAGCCCGCCGCCACCCCCGCCGACCGGATCATGGTCAACCCGGAGGCCTTCCGCGGCCTCAGCGACCTCGGCCGGCAGGTCGTGATCACCCACGAGGCCACCCACGTCGCCACCCGCGCGGCCACCCGCAGCTGGACGCCGCTCTGGCTCTCCGAGGGCGTCGCCGACTACACCGGCTACCGCGGCGCCGGCCGCACCGCCCGCCAGATCGCGCCGGAGCTCGCCCGCGACGTCGCCGCGGGCCGGGTGCCGACCGCCCTGCCGGCCGACGCCGACTTCGCCGCCGGCGCCGCCGGCATCGCCCAGGCCTACGAGCAGGCCTGGCTCGCTTGCGAGACGGTCGCGCACCGCTTCGGACCGCAGCGCCTCGTCGGGCTCTACCGGGCGGTCGGCGCGATGGGCGACCCCGCCCGGCTGGACGGCGTCCTCCAGGCCGAGCTCGGCCTGGACCTGCCCGCCTTCACCAAGGCCTGGTCGGCCGAGCTGGTGCGTCAGCTGCGCCGCTGAGCGGCCGCCAGGCCCGCGGCGATCCCCTCGCCGTCGATCAGGGCGCTGTGGGTGCCCGCCGCGGTGCAGGCGTGGGCGCCGGCCACCGAGCCCGCCAGCATGCACGCGTCCACCGGCCGGCCCGCCAGCCAGCCGGCGAGGAAGCCGCTGACGAAGGCGTCGCCGGCGCCGTTGCTGTCCACCACCGGCACCCCGGGGTCGACCGCCGGCACGTGCCGGACGGTGTCGCTCCCGCGCTCCAGCAGGTAACTGCCGGCCGCGCCCGCGGTCGCGACCACCAGCCGTGCCCGGCCCCCGTCCAGCACCGAGCGCATCACCTCCTCGTGCCGCCCGGGGCAGCCCGCGGCCGAGAGGAAGACCAGGTCGGAGCGGAGCGCGTAGTGCCGGTGGTGCTCGTTCTCGCCGTCCCAGGCGTGCAGGTCGGTGGAGCTGGTGGCGCCGAGCCGCTCGATGTCCGGGTGCATGTCCCGGTTGACGTTGGTGATCGACAGGTGGACGTGCCGGGCCCGCTCCAGGAACGGCAGGTAGAAGGCGGCGGGCAGCCGCAGGTCGGCCGGGTGCCGGCCGTCGTAGAAGGAGAACCGCAGCCCGTCGGCGTCCACCAGGTTCACCCCGCGTGGGGTGCCCGCGGGGGAGACCAGGTGGTGGAAGTCCAGGCCCGCGCGGCGGAAGGCGGCCCGCACCAGCTCGCCCTGCGGGTCGTCGCCGAGGAAGTCGAGGAAGGAGGTGCGCAGGCCCAGCCGGTGGCAGCCGAGCGCGACCCCGCTGCCGGTGTGGCCCGCGTAGTCGTGCACCGGGGGCACCCCGAGAGAGTCGGCCGCGGGGATCTCCAGCCGGTCGACCCGGACGATGGTGTCCACGCCCGCACCGCCCACCACCAGGACGTCGAGCTCGCGGTCGTCGGGCATGCGGAACCTCCACGGGCGGCATCGGCTGACAGCGGACGATGCTGCCAGCCGCGCGGACCCGCCTGCAAGGTCTTTCAGAAACTTGCAGCAAGAGTTGTGTTCAGGAGGTGGTCGCCGGACGGCCCACGGGGCGGTCCAGGTCGTCCAGCAGCGCCTGCTCGTACGCGATGCCCGGGCGCACCGGGTAGCCCTTCACGGGGGGCTCCGGCGGCAGCACCAGGGTGGCCTGGGCGTCCGGACCGCGGGTGGAGCGCCACAGCCGGCGGCAGGACAGCACCGTGGCCGCCAGCAGCAGCAGGTTCCGGGCGGTGAGCACGGCCACGCCCCACGGCTCGCTGTGCTGCACCGCGCCGAACAGGATCGGGAACTCGACGGTGGTCAGCACCGTCGCCGCCAGGATCAGCACCGCCACCGGCTTCTGCCGGGTGCCGCGCACCGTCAGGCAGACCGCGGCCAGGCCGACCAGCCACACCAGGTACTGCGGGCTGATCACCCGGCTGGTCACGGTGAACACCAGCAGCGCCGCCAGCGCCGCGTCGTACGGCGTCGACGGCTGCCAGCGCACCGCCCGCAGCCGCCACAGCAGCAGCCAGCCGAAGCCCAGCAGCGTGCCCGCGACGCACACCTTGGAGACCACCGGCACCCACGGGCCGAGCATCTCCAGCGAACCGTAGTTCATCGTCACCTGGCCGTCCCAGGCGCCGAACAGCTTGGCGAAGTGCAGCGGCAGCGCGCCCAGCGACTCCACCTCGATCCCGCGCTCCTTCTGGAACTTCAGGAACTCGAAGGCGCCGTTCATCCCCGCGGTCAGCAGGAAGCCCAGGGAGGCCGCCGTCGCGGCCGCCGCCGTCCACGCCCGGCGCGTGCGCCGCCCGCGCGGGGTGCCCGCCAGCGCCAGCACCGGCCACACCTTCACCAGCCCGCCCAGCCCCAGCAGGAACCCGCCCAGGGCCGGCCGGCGCAGCACCAGCAGCAGACCGCCCACCGCGAGCGCGGTGACGATGACGTCGTACCGGCAGTAGACCGTCGGACCGAGCAGCGGCACCCCCGCCACCCACATCCAGGCCCCGCTGAAGCTGCGGCCCCGCCGGGTGCCGACCCTCATCAGCGCGCCCACCGTCAGCGCGTCGAAGACGCCGCACAGCACGAAGAAGGAGACCAGGTACGACCAGGGCAGCACGCCCGGCAGCAGGATCACCAGCGCCGCTCCCGGCGGGTACTGCCAGGTCACGTCGTCCAGCGGGAAGGTGCCCGTCCGCAGCACCTCGTACCAGCCGTGGTAGATCACCGAGACGTCGGAGCTCACGTCGGTGCCCGAGATCCGCAGCACACCGACGGCCATCAGCACGATCAGCACCCGGGTGACCACCCAGGACGCCCCGAGCGCCCACAGCGCGCCGCCGGCCGGTGCGGGCGGCGGCGCGCCGGTCAGGGCGAGGCGCTCGGTGCTGCTGGTGCTGCCGGTGCGCCCGGTCGGGGCCAACTCCACTGCGCTCCCTCGTTCGACTCGTGACGCCGGTCGCGGTGGCGCCCGCGCAACGGGGCCCCGGCACATAGGACCGGCCCGGACCGGAAACGGTTGCGCTGTGATCCTTCGTTCCCGGCGGGCCGTGGTGTTGACCTATGGTACGGATCACCGACCCCTGCACCATGCAACCCCCGACCGAGCGAGCCGTGGCATGCACAAGACCCTCATCGTCACCAACGACTTCCCGCCGAGGCCCGGTGGGATCCAGGCGTTCGTGCACAACATGGCCGTCCGCCAGCCCGCGGGTTCCATCGTCGTGTACGCCTCGACCTGGCGCGACGGGAAGGAGGTCGCCGAGTTCGACGCCCGCCAGCCGTTCCCGGTGGTCCGGGACCGGACGAAGATGATGGTGCCCACCCCGCGGGTGACCCGGCGGGCCGCCGAGATCCTCCGTGCCGAGGGCTGCAGCTCCGTCTGGTTCGGCGCCGCCGCCCCGCTCGGCCTGATGGCCCCCGCACTGCGGCAGGCCGGCGCCCAGCGCCTCCTCGGCATGACCCACGGCCACGAGGCCGCCTGGGCCCAGCTGCCCGGCTCCCGGCAGCTGCTGCGGCGGATCGGCGCCGGCACCGACACCCTCACCTACCTCGGCGAGTACACCCGCAGCCGGATCGCCGCCGCGGTCGGCCCCGAGGCGGCCCGGCGCATGGTGCAGCTGCCGCCCGGCGTCGACGAGAAGACCTTCCGGCCCGACTCCGGCGGCGACGGGATCCGCGCCCGGCTCGGGCTCAGCGACCGGCCGGTCGTCGTCTGCGTCTCCCGCCTCGTCAAGCGCAAGGGCCAGGACACCCTGATCGAGGCCATGCCGCAGATCCTCGCGGCGGTGCCCGACACCGTCCTGCTGATCGTCGGCGACGGGCCCTACCGCGGCGACCTGGAGAAGCTCGCCGAGGCCCGCGGGGTCGCCGGCTCCGTCCGCTTCACCGGCGCCGTCCCGTGGGAGGAGCTGCCCGCCCACTACGGTGCGGGCGACGTCTTCGCCATGCCCTGCCGCACCCGGCGGGGCGGGCTCGACGTCGAGGGCCTCGGGATCGTCTACCTGGAGGCCTCCGCGACCGGCCTGCCGGTGGTCGCCGGGGACTCCGGCGGGGCGCCCGATGCCGTCCTGGAGGGCGAGACCGGGTACGTGGTGCCGGGGCGGTCCGCGGAGGCGGCGGCGGAGCGGATCGTGCGGCTGCTGCACGACGAGCAGCTGCGGCGGACGATGGGGGAGGCCGGACGGCGCTGGGTCGAGCGCTCCTGGCGCTGGGACCTGCTGGCACAGCGCCTGACGGGACTGCTGGCCTAGTACGCGGGAAACCACCGAGGGGCGCGTGGGGGACCTCCCCCCACGCGCCCCTGTTTCGGCCGAGCCGTGCTTCAGCGCTGGTAGATGGCCTCGACGTCGGCGGCGAAGTCCTTGAGGACGACGTTGCGCTTCAGCTTGAGGGAGGGGGTGAGGTGACCGCTCTCCTCGGTGAAGGAGGTGTCGAGCAGGCGGAACTTCTTCACGGCCTCGGCGTGCGAGACGGCCTGGTTGCCGTCGTCCACGGCGGCCTGCAGGGCGGCCAGCAGGTCGGCGTCCTGGGCGAGGTCGGCGGGGGTGGCGCCGGCGGGCTTGCCGTTCAGTTCCTTCCACTTGCCGAAGAAGTCCGGGTCGAGGGTGATCAGGCAGGCGACGAACGGCTTGCGGTCGCCGACCACCATGACCTCGCCGATCAGGGCGTGCGCCCGGATCCGGTCCTCGATCACGGCGGGCGCCACGTTCTTGCCGCCCGCGGTGACGATGATCTCCTTCTTGCGGCCGGTGATGGTGAGGTAGCCCTCGTCGTCCAGCGCGCCGATGTCGCCGGTGGCGAACCAGCCGTCCTGCAGGGCGTCGGCGGTGGCTTGCGGGTTGTTCCAGTACCCGGTGAAGACCTGCGGGCCCTTGAGCAGCACCTCGCCGTCCTCGGCGATCTTCACCGCGGAGCCGGGCAGCGGCTGGCCGACGGTGCCGATCTTCGGCTTGTCGTGCGGGTTGAAGGCGGTGGCCGCACAGGTCTCGGTCAGGCCGTAGCCCTCCAGGACGGTGAAGCCGATGCCGCGGTAGAAGTGGCCGAGCCGCTCGCCGAGCGGGGCGCCGCCGGAGATCGCGTGGGTCGCCCGGCCGCCGAGGGCGGCCCGCAGCTTGGCGTACACCAGCTTGTCGAAGACGAAGTGCTTGATTCTCAGGCCGATCCCGGCGCCGCCGGCGTCCAGGGCGCGGCTGTACGCGATGGCGGTGTCGGCGGCCTTGTCGAAGATCTTGCCCTTGCCGTCGGCCTGGGCCTTGGCGCGTGCGGTGTTGAAGACCTTCTCGAAGACGCGCGGCACGCCGAGGATGAGGGTCGGGCGGAAGGAGCCGAGCTCGGCGGTGACGTCCTTGATGTCGGAGACGTGGCCGAGCTTGATCGGCGCGATGGCGGCCGCGATCTCGGCGATCCGGCCGAGCACGTGGGCCAGCGGCAGGAACAGCAGGACGGAGCTCTCGCCGGTGCGGAAGAGCGGCTCCAGGCGGACGGTGACGTTGCCCAGTTCGGCCAGGAAGTTGCCGTGGGTCAGCTGGCAGCCCTTGGGGCGGCCGGTGGTGCCCGAGGTGTAGACGATGGTGGCGATGGTGTCGGCGTCCGGGACGGCCCGGCGCTCGGCGACCGTCCCGTCGGAGACCTCGCTGCCCGCCGCGGTGAGGGCGGCGACGGCGCCGTCCTCGATCTGCCAGGCGTGCCGCAGCTGCGGGAGGCGGTCCCGGACCTCCGCGAGGACGGCGGCGTGGCCGGCGGTCTCGGTGACCACCGCGACGGCGCCCGAGTCGCCGAGGATCCACTGCACCTGCTCGGCGGAGGAGGACTCGTACACCGGCACGGTGATCGCGCCCGCGCACCAGATCGCGAAGTCGAGCAGCGTCCACTCGTAACGGGTGCGGGACATCACCGCGACGCGGTCGCCCGGCTCGACGCCGGAGGCGATCAGGCCCTTGGCCACCGCGTGGACCTCGGCGAGGAACTGCTCCGCCGTCAGGTCCTGCCACTGCCCGGCCACCTTCCGGCTGATCACGGCGACGCCGGGGTGCTGCGCGGCGTTCTGGTGGATCAGGTCGGAGAGGTTTCCCCCGCTCGGAACCTGGTAGCGGGCCGGAAGGCTGAACTCGAGCAAGACTGCTCCTCGTCTGCGACGCTGCGGGACGGCAGGACGTTACTGCTCGGTAGCCGGATTCGACCAGAGCTGTCGGCTCCGTTGTTCGAAGAGTCACACCGCGCAGGACCGGTGGGATGGTGTCGTCTCGCACCCTACGGCAGCGGCCGCCCGACGCGTCGGTAGCCCCCGTCCCCCCCGCCGAACGGCGGGGCCGGGCCGCCTGCCGGCCGGTCCGCCCCGCCGGAGGTCCCGCCGCAGGCCCGCCGAGAGCCCTCCACGAGCCCCGATGACCAGGGCGGCGCCCGGCGTGCACCCACGGGCGCGATAGCCTGCCCTGGGCGCACATCTGAACAGACGCGGAGGGCCGTGATGGCGGAGCACACCAGGTCGAGCATCATCATCGACGCGACCCCGGCCGAGGTCATGGCCGCGATCGCCGACTTCGCCGCCTACCCGGAGTGGACGGGCGAGGTCAAGGAGATCGAGGTGCTGAGCACCGCCGCGGACGGCCGCGGCTCGGAGGTGCGCCTGGTGCTCGACGCCGGCGCGATCCGCGACGAGCACGTCCTCGCCTACACCTGGGACGGCGACCGCGAGGTCCGCTGGACGCTGGTGAAGAGCCAGATGCTGCGCGCCCTCGACGGCTCCTACAGCCTCGCCGCGGTCAAGGGCGGCGGCACCGAGGTCACCTACCAGCTCGCCGTCGACGTCAAGATCCCGATGCTCGGCATGATCAAGCGCAAGGCGGAGAAGGTCATCATCGACCGGGCCCTGGCCGGCCTGAAGAAGCGCGTCGAAGGCTGACGCCGGGTGTCACCCCGCACCGTCCTCGTCACCGGCGAGGGCTCGGCCGTCGTCGCCGCCGCCACCGCCCTGCACAGCGCCCGCACCGGCCGGCGCACCCTGCTGCTGGCCGCCGACGACCCGCACCGCGCCGTCGACGACCTCCTGGACACCCGGCTCACCGCGGAGCCCGCCCCGTACGGGGAGCGCCTCGCGGTGGCCCGGATCGACGAGCAGGCCGCCCTGCGCAGCGCCCTCGACGGCTTCGGCGCCCGGCTCGCCCCGGCCCTCGACCTGCTCGGCGCCGACCCGCTCGACCCCGAGGAGCTCACGCCGCTGCCCGGCACGCGCCAGCTCGCCCTGCTCCGCGCCCTGCGCGCCGCCGACGCCGAGACGGTCGTGGTGGCCGCCCCCGCCCCGGCCGAGCTGATCGCCACCCTGGCCCTGCCCGAACAGCTCGTCCGCTACCTCGACCGGCTGCTGCCCGAGCAGCGCCAGGCCGCCCGGGCGCTGCGCCCGCTGCTGGCCGCCCTCGCCGGGGTGCCGATGCCCGCGGACTGGCTCTTCGACGCTCGGGCCGCCGCCTGCGCCGCCCTTGCCGAGGCCCGCGCCGTGATCGAGGCACCCGGCACCTCCGTCCGCCTGGTCGTGGACGCCGACGCCCACGGCACCGGGGAACTGCGCCGCATCCGCGCCGCCCTCGCCCTGCACGGCCGGCGACTGGACGCCGTCGTCGCCCACCGGGTGCTGCCGTCCGCGGCCGCCGCCTCGCCCGACCCCTGGCTGGCCGGCCGCGCCGCCCGCCAGCGGGAGCGCCTCGCCGACCTGGCGTCCGGGCTCGGTGCCGTCCCGCTGCTCACCGCCGAGTGGCCCGAGGTCGCCCTGGAGGCGATCGCCGACCAGCTGTACGCCGGGGGCGAGCCCGGGCCCGGCGAGGCCCCCGAGCCGTGGGTCGAGGACCGGCTGGCCGAGGACGGGCTGCTGGTCTGGCACCTGGCGCTGCCCGGCGCCGAACGGTCCGGCCTGGAACTGGTGCGCCGAGGGGACGAACTGGTCGTGGGCACCGGCGGCCACCGCCGGTTGCTCCCGCTGCCCTCCGCGCTGCGGCGGTGCACGGTGAGCGGGGCCGGACTGCACGACGGGGTGCTGTCGGTGCGGTTCGCGCCGGACCCCGCCCTCTGGCCGGCGCGCCGCTGACCCCTCACCGCTGACCCCTCACCGCTGACCCCTCGACGCTGGCCCCTCGCGGCGTCGACCCCTCGCGCGGCTGACCCTCGTGCGCGGCCGGACCCGCGGGCGGAACCTCCGTGCGCCGGTCGGCCGTCGCACCGGAGGGGCGTGTGTACAGGGCGTGCGCGCCCGGCGTGCGTCCGGTGCGCCGGGCGGCCCTCGGTGCGCCGTCCGGTAGCGTCTGGATCCCGGCCGGTTCCGGCCGGACGGCCCGGTGCCGCCCCGACGTCGCACCGGAGGCACACCGAGGACGCACCAGGGAGGTCGCCGGATGGCGGACGAGAAGGCGGACGGCACGGCCGGGCAGGGCCTCGGCGCGGAGTTCGGGCCGCTGGTCGACGAGGTCCGGAGGTTCGCCCTCACCCTCGGCGGCAAGGCCCAGGAGTACGGCACCCGGCTGCGCGAGCAGAACCCGGAGGTGTACGGACACCTCGTCGCCGCGGGCGGCGAACTGCTCGCCGCGTACCGCGCAGCCGTCTCAGGTCATGAACGGCGCTGGGCCGGTGCCGGACACGCCGAGGCCGAGCACATCGACCTCGACGGAGTCACCGACAAGTAGTGAAGCCGCAGGTCAGAGGAGGTGACTGTGGCGCCTTCACGCATCACTCAAAGCCGCGAAGTCTACGACTTCTGAACGCATCCGGCCGGGCAATCCGGAAATTGGCTTCGGTTAATGTAGGTCTCGGTGTGTACGGGAGCACCGCTCAGCGGGTACCGTTCCGCTCAGCGGGAACGAGTGAATAGCTGAGGGACACATGGCTCTGACCATCGGCGTCGACGTCGGCGGGACGAAGATCGCGGCCGGCGTGGTCGACGAGACCGGCGAAATCCTTGCGCGTACCCGGGTGCCCACCCCGGCCGACCCCCAGTGGGCGGTCGACGCGATCGCGCAGGCCGTGCGCGAGCTCAAGGAGGAGTACCCGGAGGTCGCGGCCGTCGGTGTCGGCGCCCCCGGCTTCGTGGACCGCGACCGCTCCACCGTGATCTTCGCTCCCAACATCGACTGGGAGAACGAGCCGCTCAAGCAGCGCATCGAGGAGCTCACCGGCCTGGAGACCGTCGTCGAGAACGACGCCAACTGCGCCGCCTGGGCCGAGTTCCGCTTCGGCGCCGCGGCCGGCTACGAGGACATGGTCCTGATCACCGTCGGCACCGGCATCGGCGGCGGCATCGTCCTCGACGGCCGGATGCACCGCGGCCGCTTCGGCGTCGCCGGCGAGATCGGCCACCTCAACATGGTCCCCGACGGCCTCCCCTGCGGCTGCGGCGGCAAGGGCTGCTGGGAGCAGTACGGCTCCGGCCGCGCGCTGCGCCGCTACGGCCGCGAGAAGGCCGCCGCCGACCCGATCGCCGGCAAGCGGATGCTGGAGCTCAACGACTTCGTCGCCGAGACCATCCGGGGCATCCACATCACCGAGGCCGCGGCCGAGGGCGACCCGCTCGCCCTGGAGTGCTACGCGGAGCTCGCCGACTGGCTCGGCCGCGGCATGGCCGACCTCGCCGCGCTGTTCGACCCGGGCGTCTTCGTGCTCGGCGGCGGCGTCTCCGACTCGGGCAGCCTGCTGCTCGACCCGGTCGCCGCGGCCTTCGAGACCTACCTGACCGGTGGCGTGCACCGCCCGCGCGCCGAGGTCCTGCTCGCGACCATGGGGTCCGCCGCCGGCATCGCCGGTGCCGCCGACCTCGCGCGGGTCTGACGGCCCGACGGAACCGACGGCTCGTCCGGACTCCGACGGCGAGGCTGGGGCAGCGGCCCCGGCCTCGCCGTTAGCATGACCGGCATGCCTGCCGAGCAGCCGTCCGCAGCCCCCGGACCCGTGCCGCCGACCGGGCCGGCCGCCCTGCCCGACTCCGGCGCCGAACCCGACGGCGCCGAGCGGGTCCGCATCCTCAGCTACAACGTCCGCTCGCTGAGGGACGACCGGGACGCCCTCGTCCGGGTGATCCGTGCCTGCGATCCGGACGTGGTCTGCATCCAGGAGTCCCCGCGGTACTGGCGGCCCCGGAAGCAGGCCGCCCGGCTCGCCCACCGCACCGGCACCGTCGTCCTCTCCGGCGGCGGCCGGATCGCCGCCGGACCGCTGCTGCTCGGAAAGCTCCGGGTCGAGGTCCTCGCCGTCCGCGACCGCCTGCTCCCCAAGACCCGAGGCCTGCACGCCCGCGGATTCGCCACCGCCCTGCTGCGGGTGGGCCGTTCGGCCCCGTTCGCGGTGACGAGCTGCCACCTCTCCCTCGACCCGGCCGAACGGCTCCGCCAGTTCGCGCTGCTGCCCGGCCAGTTCGACCCCGGCGAGCACGGCATCGTGGCCGGCGACTTCAACGAGCACCCCGATGGCCCGGGCTGGCGCCGCCTGGCCGCCGAGTACCAGGACGCCCACACCGTCGCCCCCTGGGGCGGCACCTTCACCTCCGTCCCCGCCGACCCCCACCAGCGGATCGACGCGGTCTTCGCGACTCCCGGGGTCGAGGTGTTGGCCTGCGGGGTGCCGCAGGGGTTGGTGGGGGTGTCGGGGGCGGACCTGGTGGCGGCGACGGATCATCTGCCGGTGGTGGCGGTGGTACGGATCCCCGCCGGGGGCTGAGGCGGGTGGGGGAGCGGGGGCCGGTGGCGGACCCCTGCCGGGGCCGAGGCGGTCAGTGGATCGAGGCGGCGACGATCACGCCGTTGCGGACGGTGTAGGTGCCGGCGTAGTGGCGGTGGGTGCCGTCGGTCTGCAGGGCGTCGAGGAGGACGGAGACTTCGTCGCCGTTGACGGCGGTGACGGTCACCACGTCGGCCGCGGTGCCGGCGAAGCCGTTGACGAACTGCCCGTAGCCCGGCGACAGGTTGCGTCCGCCGAGGGCCCAGGCGCGGGCGTAGTCGTGCGCGTTGATCGCCGCGTAGTAGTCCTCGACGACCTGGCGCGGTGCGGCGGCGGAGGTCCGGGGACCGGCGGTGGTGGTGGCCGTGGTGGTGACGGTCGCGGTCCGGGCGGCCGTGGCGGTCGGGGCCGCGGTGGCGGCGGGCAGCGCCCACTGGCCGGTCTGGTTCGCGAAGCCGGAGTTCAGGGTGAACTGGGCCTTGGCGAGGCGGGAGTCCGCAGGGATCTCGAAGGAGATGTAGCCGAGCGCGGTGTCCCCGGGGGCGACGACCACCCCGGCGGGGAACGCGGGGCCGGCGGTGACGTCGGTGGCGGGCACCGCGTCGAAGCCCTGTCCCCGGTCGTCGACCACGGTGGCGCCGTTGGACGGGCTGTCCGAGTAGGTGGTGGAGCCGGTGTTGTGGAGCCGGAACTGCACGGCGACCAGCCGTCTGCCCGCCTCGGGGGTGTCGAAGGAGTGCGCCGCGGTCGCCGGGTCGGCGACCGCCGTCACCGTCACGGCCATCCGGGCGCCCTGCTCGTTGCCGGCCAGTTCCAGGGTGTCCCCGACCTGCGCCGACTGCGGTGACCCGGCAGGACCGGAACTCGCGCCGCTCGCCGGGGTGCTCGCCGGGGCCGTCACCACGGAGTGGCTGCTGCAGCCGGTGGCGGCCGCCGAGAGCAACGCCGCCAGTAACGCCGCCGTTCCTGCCAGGGTGCTGATCCGTGCCATGGCCGTCGCCTCCCGCCCTTCCAGGCTACGGGCGGGCGACGGCCACTGCTCGGGGGCGGCGGGCGGTCAGACGACGGCGCCGCCCATCGGGTCGTCCGGCTCGTCGTCGTCCTTGTCCTTCATCCGGGCGACGAGGGTGACGAAGCCGCCGAGGAAGGCGGTGACGCCGACCCAGGCGGGCCAGCCGGCCACCTCGTGCCAGACGACGGTGTCGATCAGCAGCAGGGCCGGGCCGCCGAGCACGGCGAGCCAGGCGAACTTGGCGGTGGTGTCGGCCTTGGGCAGCGGCGGGGGCTCCGGCGGGACGAAGTGGCCCTCGTCCGGGTCCTCGTGGAGGTCGTAGTCGCGCGGGCCGGACACCGGCCCGGCCACCTGCTCGGGAGCGGTCGGTCTCGGCCGCGGCCGGGGGCGGGGCGCGAACTCGTCGAAGGAGTCCGCGGCCGGGGACTCCCGGGCGCGGAGGTTCTCGATCTCCGGCCACTCCGGGTCGGTCAGGTCGACGGGGTCGTCGAACTGCGCGACCAGGGCGGCGAAGATCGCGTCCTGTTCGGCCTGGCTGCCGGCCGCGGGCCGCCGGGCGGGCGGTTCGGAACCGGCGGTGGTCTCCTGGTCCTGTCCGGGCTTCGCGGTGCCGTCCTCGGGCAGCTCCTCGCCGCCGCCCGCCTTGCTGGTCTCGTTCACTACCGGCCCTTCAGCCCAGGTGGTGCTCGGCATCGTTCGTCGCATCGGTCTTCGCCGCCGGTGCCAGCCGCCGCACGAACTCGAGGCTCTCCTCGAAGATCATCGCGGCGTCGTGGTCCAGCGTGGCGACGTGGTAACTGCGTTCGCACAGTTTTTCCGTCACGTCCGTCGAGGATATCCGGGCGAGCACCAGTTCCGAGTTGGCCGGGGAGACCACGTGGTCCTGCGGACTGCGCAGCAGCAGCACCGGCTGCCGGACGGCGGGCAGTTCGGCCTGGACGGTGCGCCAGAGACGGGAGAGCGACCAGGCGGCGTGCAGCGGGGTGCGGTCGTAGCCGTACTCGGAGACGCCCTCCAGGGCGATGTCGTCGGCGATGCCGGGCAGGCTGGGGACGAGGTGCCGCAGGGCGGGCAGCAGGACGGTGGCCGGGTTGTCGGAGCGGACCGACGGGTTGACCAGCACGACGCCGGAGACCGCCTCGCCGTGCCGGGCGGCGAGCCGCAGTGCGAGGGCGCCGCCCATCGAGAGCGCACAGACGAAGACCTGCTCGCAGCCGTCCAGCAGGGCCCGCAGTTCGCGGTCGACCTCGGCGTACCAGTCCTCCCAGCGGGTCTGCTGCATGTCCTGCCAGCGGGTGCCGTGGCCGGGCAGCAGCGGCAGCGCGACGGTCAGGCCGGCGGCGGCGAGGTGGTCGGCCCACGGCCGCATGGACCGCGGTGAGCCGGTGAAGCCGTGGACGAGGAGCACGCCGACCGGCCCGCCCTTG
Source organism: Kitasatospora sp. NPDC093679 (assembly GCF_040683455.1). Lineage (NCBI taxonomy): Bacteria > Bacillati > Actinomycetota > Actinomycetes > Kitasatosporales > Streptomycetaceae > Kitasatospora > Kitasatospora sp. NPDC093679. The sequence continues at coordinate 10,459 of NZ_JBFBDW010000046.1, read as the reverse complement.
TGGTGAAACGGTTCTGCGCCGGGCAGCAGCGGCATCCTCGGAGCTCCTTCGCTCGGGCGGGGTCGGAGGGCGGCCCGGCTACCCGCGGGTACCCGGAGCGGCATCGTCCCACGGCCGCGACGACCCGTACAGGGTCGCAGCCGCCGCATCACGGGCCTGCCGGTGCACACGTGCGGGGCCGTGGGCATTAGGATCGACCGGTCCGTACAACAGGAGGCCCGGGTTGTTCTACCGACTGATGAAGATGATCGTCGCGCCGTTGCTGCGGATCTTCTTCCGGCCGTGGCTCGAGGGCGCGGAGAACATCCCCGACGAGGGTCCCGCGATCATCGCGAGCAACCACCTGTCCTTCTCGGACTCCTTCTTCTTCCCCGCGCTGATCAAGCGCCGGATCACCTTCATCGCCAAGGCCGAGTACTTCAACACCCCCGGCCTCAAGGGCAAGCTGACCGCCGCCTTCTTCAAGGGCGTCGGCCAGCTGCCGGTCGACCGGTCCGGCGTGCGCGGCGCCGGCGAGGCGGCGATCCGCAGCGCCGTCGCCGTCCTGGAGCGCGGCGAGCTGTTCGGCGTCTACCCGGAGGGCACCCGCTCGCCCGACGGCAAGCTCTACCGCGGCAAGGTCGGCGGCCTCGCCCGGGTCGCGCTGCAGACCGGCGCCCCGGTCATCCCGGTCGCCATGATCGACACCGAGAAGGTGCAGCCGCCCGGCCAGGTCGTCCCCAACTTCGGCATCCGCCCCGGCATCCGGATCGGCCGCCCGCTCGACTTCTCCCGCTACCACGGCATGGAGAACGACCGCTTCATCCTCCGCTCCGTCACCGACGAGGTGATGTACGAGATCATGCGGCTCTCCGGCCAGGAGTACGTGGACATCTACGCCACCGCCGCCAAGCGCCAGATCACCGAGGACAAGAAGCGCGCCGACGCCGAGCGCCGCGCCGCGCAGAAGGCGGAGAAGGCGGCCGAGAAGGAGGCCGAGAAGGCCGCCAAGGAGGAGGCCGCCCGGCTGGAGCAGGAACAGCAGCAGGGGCAGCAGGAGCAGGACAAGCAGGACAAGCCGGAGTAGGGCTCACCGGGGCCGGGGGACGAGGGGTCGGGGGACGACGGATGGCGGAGGACCACAGAGCCGGGCTCGCGACCCGGGCGGCCGGAGCCGTCGCGGCCGCGGTGCAACGGCCCGGCGCGCTGACCGTCGGCGGGATGTCCGTCGAGATGCCGCTGTGGCGGGCGATCGGCTACTTCCGGGTGCTCGCCCTGGCCTACGCGATCCTGCGCTACCTCAACTCCTTCCACGACTTCCTGCACCCGGTCTCCGGCTGGATCTACCTCGGTGCCCTCACCCTGTGGACGCTCGCCAGCTCCCGGGCCTTCGCCGGACCGCAGCGCTGCACCTGGTACGTGCTCGGCACCGACCTCGCGTTCGCCGTCACCGGCATCGTCATGAGCGGGATCATCGACAATCCGGAGCGCGTCCACGGCGGCGCCCCCACCCTGCCCACCATCTGGGCGGCCGGCACCGTGCTCGGCTTCGCCGGCAAGGGCGGCTGGAAGCCCGCCGCCTTCGCCGCCACCGTCGTCGGCCTCGCCAACATCCTCGGCCACGGCGGCATCACCCCGGACAACATCCACAACATCGTGCTGCTGATGGTGGCCGGCTGCGCCATCGGCTACGTCATCGAACTCGCCCGCGCCAGCGAGGCGGTGCTCACCCGGGCGCTCCAGGTCGAGGCCGCCACCCGCGAACGCGAGCGGCTCTCCCGGGACATCCACGACGGCGTCCTCCAGGTGCTCGCGCTCGTCCAGCGCCGCGAGGGGGACCTCGGCGACCTCGGCCGGCTCGCCGGCGAACAGGAACGCGCACTGCGGACGCTGATGACCGGCGGACCGCTGCCCGCCCAGGCCGCCGGCGATCCGCTGCCCGCCGAGCGGGACCTCCGTCAGCTGATCGCGCCGCACACCGGCGAGCGGGTCACCCTCTCCGCCCCCGGCACCCCCGTGCTGCTGCCCGCACACGCCGCCGGCGAACTCGCCGCCGCGGTGGGCGCCGCCCTGGACAACGTCCGCCGCCACGCGGGCGAGGACGCCCGGGCCTGGATCCTCGTCGAGGACGAGCCGGACGCGGTCACCGTCTCCGTCCGCGACGACGGCGCCGGCTTCGCCGCCGGGCGGCTCGGCGAGGCGGAGCAGGCCGGGCGCCTCGGCGTCTCGCAGTCCATCCGCGGCCGGATGCGCGACCTCGGCGGCACGGCCGAGCTGTACTCGGTGCCCGGCGAGGGCACCGAGGTCGAGATGCGGGTGCCCAGGAAGGGGCAGTGATGTCGGATCAGGTGCGGGTGATGGTCGTGGACGACCACCCGATGTGGCGGGACGCCGTCTCCCGGGACCTCGCCGACGCCGGGTTCGCCGTCGTCGCCACCGCGGGCGACGGCGAGGAGGCCGTGCGCCGCGCCCTGGCCACCGTGCCGCAGGTCGTCGTGCTCGACCTCAACCTGCCGGCGCTGCCCGGCGTCGAGGTCTGCCGCCGGATCGTCACCCACGACCCGACCGCCCGGGTGCTGGTGCTCTCGGCGAGCGGCGAGCACGCCGACGTCCTGGAGGCGGTCAAGTCCGGCGCCACCGGCTACCTGGTGAAGTCCGCGGGCCGGGACGAACTGATCGACGCCGTCCGCCGCACCGCGCTCGGCGACCCGGTCTTCACCCCGGGCCTGGCCGGGCTCGTCCTCGGCGAGTTCCGCCGGCTGGCCACCGAGCCCGCGCCGGCCGCGTCCCCCGCGGCGCCGCAGCTGACCACCCGGGAGACCGAGGTGCTGCGGCTGGTCGCCAAGGGGCTGTCGTACCGCCAGATCGCCGACCGGCTGGTGCTGTCGCACCGCACCGTGCAGAACCACGTGCAGAACACCCTCGGCAAACTGCAGCTGCACAACCGCGTCGAACTCGTCCGCTACGCGATCGAGCAGGGCCTGGACGACGAACTGAGCCAGGGCTAGCACGCGCCCCCGGAGACACCTCCCGGTGCGCACTTCCGAGGTGTACTCGTAGGCCGCGTGGTCCGGTGCCTGCGCCGGCCCCGGACGGTGGTGTTCCGGGGCCGGGCGGTGGACGTGCGGATGCTCAGCCGGCGACGGGGGCCGTGCTGCTGAGGAGTCCGGCGACGATGTCGACGCCCTCGCGGGTGAGGACGGACTCGGGGTGGAACTGGAGGGCGGCGAAGCCGGGGCCGCGCAGGGCGTGGACGTCGCCGGTGAGCGGGTCGCGGGCGACCTCGACGCCCTCGGCGGCGAGCCGTTCGGCAGCGGCGTCGTCGCAGCGGGCGGTGAAGGTGTTGTAGAAGCCGACGGTGCGGCGGGTGCCGAACAGGTCGACGCTCTCCTGGGCGCCCTGGTAGGGGACGGCCTTGCGGGCCAGCGGCAGCCCGAGCTCGGCGCTGAGCAGCTGGTGGCTGAGGCAGACGGCGAGCAGCGGCGCGGTGCGGGTGCCGGCGCGGACGGCGGCCAGGGCGTCGGCGACGACCGGGCGGAGGACGGCCATCTTGGGGTCGGCGGGGTCGGCCGGATCGCCGGGGCCGGGGCCGAGGACGAGCGGCCCGGTGTGGGCGGCGACCCGTTCGCGCAGGCCGGGGGTGTCGTAGCGCAGCACGGTGACCCGGTGCCCGAGCGAGGACAGCAGGTGGGCGAGCATCGAGGTGAAGGTGTCCTCGCCGTCGACGACCAGGGTGTCCGGGCCCTCGACGGGCGCGGTGGGCTGCTGCATCCGCAGCCAGAACGGGGCGAGGCCGGCCCGGCGGGCGTCGAGGGCGGCCTGCACCCGGTGGTCGTCGGCGAGGCGCGGACCGGCGCCGCGTCCGGCGGGCCCGGAGGGGGCGGGGCGGGCGCCGATCGCGGTGAGCACGCCGGCGGCCTTGGCGTGGGTCTCGGCGACCTCGGAGTGCGGGTCGGAGTGCCGGACGAGGGTGGCGCCGACCCGCACCACCAGGTCGCCGGTGGCGGGGTCGATGTCGGCGGTGCGGATGCAGATGGGGGAGTCGAGCTGCTGGCCGCCGCTGGCGGAGCGGCCGATCAGGGCGAGCGCGCCGGAGTAGTAGCCGCGGCCGGTGGCCTCGTAGCGGCGGATGACGCGGGTGGCGTTCTGCACGGGGCTGCCGGTGACGGTCGCCGCGAACATGGTCTCCTTGAGGACCTCGCGGACGTCCAGCGAGGTGCGCCCGCGCAGCTCGTACTCGGTGTGGGCGAGGTGGGCCATCTCCTTGAGGCGGGGGCCGAGCACCTGGCCGCCGAGGTCGCCGACGGTGCACATCATCTTGAGTTCCTCGTCGACCACCATGGTGAGCTCCTCCAGCTCCTTGGGGTCGTGCAGGAACTCCAGCAGCGAGTCGAGGGTCGGCCCGCCGGCCGGGTGCCGGTAGGTGCCGGAGATCGGGTTCATCACGACGGTGCCGCCGGACTGCCGGACGTGCACCTCCGGCGAGGCGCCGACCACGATCCGCTCCCCGGTGTGCACCAGGAAGGTCCAGTACGCGCCCCGTTCCTGCTCCAGCAGCCGCCGGAAGAGCGTGAGCGCCAGCGCCGTGTCGAAGCCCTCCAGCCGGCCGCGGAAGTCCCGGCGGACGACGAAGTTGGCGCCCTCGCCGCGGCCGATCTCGTCCCGGATGACGCGGCGGACGATCTCCGCGTACTCCTCGTCGGCGATGTCGAAGCCGCCGCCGGTGAGCCGGACGGGGCTCTGCGGCAGCGCGGGCAGCAGTTCGTCGAGGGCGAGGGCGTACTGCTCCTCGACGGCGAGCGCCTGCAGGGGGGTGCCGTCGTCGTGGGCGTCGAAGCCGCGTTCGCGGATCTGCCGGTAGGGGACGAGGGCGAGCAGGTCGTGCCGGGGGCCGCCGGCGGGCACGCCGTCCGGCACCGGCAGGTCGGCGAGCGTGTCGTGCACGCCGACGGTGCCGATCAGCACCTCGACGGTGTCCGGGGCGAGCCGGGGTGCGCGGCGGTGCAGCAGGGCGAACGCGGGGGCGCCGGGTGCGGTGAGGCGGGCGACCAGGTCGGCAGGACGGGTCACGGTGCGGCGTTCCTTCCGGGAGGCGGGCGGGTCGGTCGCTCTTCGCGGGAGGGCCGCCTGCTCCTTCGGAACACGCAGACGGCCGCCCCGAGGGGCGGCCGTCGTGTCGTCTTAGGGACGCGCGAGCTGTGGGCCGCCCATCGGGCTGGCCCACCACCAGGAGAAGGTGTGCGGTGCGGTCACGGGGACGAGCGTAGCGGATGCCCCGGGTGTGTGAAGTCGCTCACCGAAATGTCCATCACCCGTCTCACCCATCGGGCGGCGGGCACAATTCGGTTGTCACACCCCGTAGCCTTGCTTCCGTGACCGTGACAACTGAGACAAACGGGGCTGCCTTCTCCTGGCAGTCCCTGCCCGCGGCGCAGCAGCCCGAATGGCCGGACCACGAGGCACTGCGCAAGACCCTTGCGGACCTCGCCTCGTATCCGCCGCTCGTCTTCGCCGGCGAGTGCGACCAGCTGCGCGCCCGGCTCGGTGCCGTCGCGCGCGGAGAGGCCTTCCTGCTGCAGGGCGGTGACTGTGCCGAGGCGTTCGACGGCGTGTCCGCCGAGCAGATCCGCAACAAGCTGAAGACCCTCCTGCAGATGGCGGCCGTGCTCACGTACGCCGCCTCGGTGCCGGTGGTCAAGGTCGGGCGGATCGCCGGCCAGTACTCCAAGCCGCGCTCGAAGTCGACCGAGACCCGGGACGGCGTCACCCTGCCGGTCTACCGCGGCGACTCGGTGAACGGCTTCGACTTCACGCCGGAGTCGCGCATCCCGGACCCGGAGCGCCTCAAGCGGATGTACAACGCCTCCGCCGCGACGCTCAACCTGGTGCGCGCCTTCACCACCGGCGGCTACGCCGACCTGCGCCAGGTGCACGCCTGGAACCAGGACTTCGTGCGCAACTCGCCCTCCGGTCAGCGGTACGAGCAGCTCGCCCGGGAGATCGACAACGCGCTGGCCTTCATGAACGCCTGCGGGGTGGCCCCGGAGGAGTTCCGGACGGTCGAGTTCTACTCCTCGCACGAGGCGCTGATCCTGGACTACGAGACGGCGCTGACCCGCACCGACTCGCGCACCGGCGACCTCTACGACGTCTCGGGCCACATGGTCTGGATCGGCGAGCGCACCCGGCAGCTGGACCACGCGCACATCGAGTTCGCCTCGAAGATCCGCAACCCGATCGGCGTGAAGCTCGGCCCGACCACCACGGTCGACGAGGCGCTCACCCTGATCGACCGGCTCGACCCGGACCGCGAGCCGGGCCGGCTGACCTTCATCACCCGGATGGGTGCGGGCAAGATCCGCGAGCACCTGCCCGCCCTGGTCGAGAAGGTCACCGCCTCCGGCGCCCAGCCGGTGTGGATCTGCGACCCGATGCACGGCAACACCTTCGAGGCCGAGACCGGCCACAAGACCCGCCGCTTCGACGACGTGCTCGACGAGGTCAAGGGCTTCTTCGAGGTGCACCGCGCGCTCGGCACCCACCCGGGCGGCATCCACGTCGAGCTCACCGGTGACGACGTCACCGAGTGCGTGGGTGGCGGCGACGAGGTCCTCGTCGACGACCTGCACCAGCGCTACGAGACGGCCTGCGACCCGCGGCTCAACCGCAGCCAGTCGCTCGACCTGGCCTTCCTGGTCGCGGAGATGTACCGCAGCCAGTGAGTCCGGCGGCCGCGATGATCGCAATGTGACAAAGGCCCCTCCGCTTTCCCGGTCTCCGGGGGCGGAGGGGCTTCGCTTTGCGGGTACCTTGGGTAAGGTAAGGCTTAGCGAGGTAAGGCCAGCCTTGCCGATCAAGGAACACCAGCCCGGGAGAGCCGCCGATGTACGTGTGCATGTGTCATGCGGTCACCGAGGCCCAGGTCAAGCAGGAGATCGACGGCGGCGCCGTCACTCCGCGGCAGATAGCCAAGGGCTGCAAGGCCGGCACGGACTGCGGTTCCTGCGTCCGCCGGATCCAGGCCCTGCTCGGGGAGCACGGTGCCCGCCCGTGCCCGACGGCCAGGCTGGCCGCAAAGCTGGGGCTGGCCGATCCCGCGGTTGAGACCGCGCCCGAGCGCGGTCTCGAAGCCGCCTAGGAGCCCCGCCGGCGGCGCGGGCCCTCAGCTCTCCGGCTGCTCGATGAGCTGGGCCAGGTAGAGCGGTTCGCCGAGCTTCTCCAGCAGTTCGAGCTGGGTGTCCAGGTAGTCGATGTGGTGCTCCTCGTCGGCGAGGATCGCCTCGAAGATGTTGGCCGAGGTGACGTCGTTCTTGGCCCGCATGACGACGATGCCGCGGCGCAGCCGGTCGATCGCCTCGACCTCGACCTGCCGGTCGGCCTCGAACATCTCCTTGACCGTCTGGCCGATCCGGACGTGGAACAGCCGCTGGTAGTTGGGCAGGCCGTCCAGGAAGAGGATCCGGTCGGTCAGCGTCTCCGCGTGCTTCATCTCGTCGAAGGACTCGTGCCGGGTGTAGGCGGCGAGCTTCGTCCAGCCGTTGTTCTCCTGCATCTTGGCGTGCAGGAAGTACTGGTTGATGGCGGTGAGCTCGGCGGTGAGCTGCTCGTTGAGGAACTCGATGACCTCGGGGTCGCCCTGCATGGCGTGCCTTCCTGATAGCCGTCCGTCGCTTGCCCGCATGGTGGCACTGGAGCGGGCGCGGTTTCCAGTAAGTTCACACTTACCCCGGTCTATGGCTAATGTCCGATTTCCCGATGTGCGGGTTCGATGGAGGGGGCGTGCACGAGGGGCGCGCGACACGGACCGCCCGCCGTCTGCGACCATGGAGGCATGGGTCAGTACGAACCGGAACCACCGCAGCCGTCCGACCCGCGGCTCCCTCCCGGCCAGCGCCTCCAGCGCGGCTGGCCGGTGCTGCACTACGGACCGGTGCCCCGCTTCAAGCCGCAGAGCTGGGACTTCCAGGTGTTCGGGGCGACCGCCTCGGCCGAGAAGCACCGCTGGGACTTCGAGGGCTTCCACGCCCTGCCGCGGGTGACCGTCCGCGGCGACCTGCACTGCGTCACCCGCTTCTCGATGCTCGGCAACGAGTGGGGCGGCGTCGCCGCCAAGACCGTCCTCGACCTGGTGCCGCCGGCCCCCGGCGTCACCCACGTCATGGTCTGGGCCGAGTACGGCTACAGCGCCAACCTGCGGCTCGCCGACTTCACCGACCCGCAGACCGTCTTCGCCACCCACCGCAACGGCGAGCCGCTCACCGTCGAGCACGGCTTCCCCGTCCGCCTCGTGGTGCCGCACCTGTACGCCTGGAAGGGCCCCAAGTGGGTCCGCGGGGTCGAGTACATGCGGGCCGACCGCCGCGGCTTCTGGGAGGAGCGCGGCTACCACAACCTCGCCGACCCGTGGGCCGAGCAGCGCTACTCCTACCAGGAGGAGCCGGGCGACGGACCGCTGCGCTGACGGCCGCCGCCGGCCCCCGGCGACCCGCTAGAACAGCCCGAAGCTGATCACCACGGTGCTGCCCTGCGCACGGGGGGTGCCGGCCTTGGGCACCTGTGCGGAGACCTTGCCGGTGCCGAACAGGTTCAGCCCCGTGGCCTGCACCTTGAAACCGGCGTCGGTCAGCGCCTTCGTGGCGTCGTCCTTGCTCAGGCCGACCACGTCCGGCACCGGCTGCATGCCCTTGCTGACCACCAGCGCGACCGGCGTGTTCGGGCTGACCGAGGTGCCGGCGCCCGGCTCCGCGCTGATCACCGAACCCTCGGGCACGTCGTCGTCGAACGCCTCCCGGGTCGTCCCCGGGGTCAGCCTGGCATCGGTGAGCGCCTTGCGGGCCTGCTCCAGCGGCAGGCCCTCCAGCGGCGGCACCGCCACCCGGTCCGGCCCCTTGGACAGCACCACCTTCACCGGATCGCTCTTGCGGGCCCGGGCACCCACCCCGGGATCGGTGGAGATCACCTGCCCGGCCGTCACGGTCTCGCTGAACTGCTGGCTGAACGTGCCGCGCAGCCCCGACCTGTCCAGGGTCGCCACCGCCTGCGCCTCGGTCTGCCCGAGCACGGTCGGCACCGTCGTGTACAGCCCGTCCGAGAGCAGGTACGTCGCCCCGCCGACCAACAGCAGCACCACCGCGATCACCGCACCCCAGATCAGCGGGGCGCGCGAACGCGGCGGCCGCGGCGCACGGGGCGGCCGGGCCGGCACCGACTCGTCGTACGGCCGCGGCGGCGTCAGCAGGTCGGCCGGCACGTCCAGCACGCTGGTGCGCTCCACCGGGCGGTCCACCACCGCGGTGACCTCACCGGTCGGGTACTGCGGGGTCGGCCGGGTCGAGGCCGGCGGCTCGGCGTCCAACTGCGCCGGGGTGAGCGCCCGGCGGGCCCGCTGCAGCGCGGCCAGCATCTCCACCGCGTCCCACGGACGGGCCTGCGGGTCGCGGGCGGTCGCGGCGGCCACTATGGCGTCCAGCTCGCGGCCCACCCCGGGGGCGGCCAGCGACGGCGCCGGGACGTCCTCGTTCAGGTGCCGGTAGATCACCTGCATGGCGTTCTCACCGGTGTGCGGCTTGGCGCCGGTCAGCATCTCGTACAGCAGGATGCCGGCCGCGTACACGTCGACCCGCTGGTCGGTCGGGCCGTCCTGGCGGATCTGCTCCGGCGCGAGGTAGGAGACGGTGCCGAGCACCGTGCCGGTCGAGGTGGTGCTGGTGACGGCGTCGCCCGCGCCCTCCGTGCCGGTCAGCAGCCGCACCAGGCCGAAGTCCGCGACCTTCACCATGCCGCCGTCGGTGATCAGCACGTTCTCCGGCTTGACGTCCCGGTGCACCAGGCCCGCCCGGTGCGCCGCGCCGAGCGCCGCCAGCACCGGCTCCAGGATGTCCAGCGCGGCCCGGGCCGACAGCGCCCCGCGGTCGCGCAGCAGGTCGCGCAGGGTCCGCCCGGGCACGTACTCCATCGCCAGGAACACCGCCCGGCCGTCCGCGCCCTGGTCGAAGACGTTCACCACGTTCGGGTGGGACAGCCGCGCCACGGCCTTCGCCTCGCGGATGAACCGGCCGGTGAACTCGTTGCCGCCGTCGGCGGCCAGCGCCGGGTGCATCACCTTCAGCGCGACGACGCGGTCCAGCCGGGTGTCCGTCCCGCGGTACACCGTGGCCATACCCCCGACGGCGATGCGCCGATCAACCCGGTACCGGCCGTCGAGCAGGGCACCGATCAGGGGGTCGTCGAGCGTCATGTCCACCCGAGGAGTGTAGGACGCAGGGGTGACCCCCGGCCCGGCACGGCGCCGCCTCCGGTGCGGTTGTGCCGATGTTGAGACATGCGACCGCGCCCCCGGGGCGGCCGAGCCGGGGGCGCGCGCGGCGGGAATTGTCAGACAAGCCCTAGGCCGTGTCTCATAATTGATCTTGTTGGTGTGAGTCATTGCTCCTCGGCTCGCAGCCACAGGATCAGCGCGGCGAGGACCACGCCGGCTCGG
>NZ_JBFBDW010000045.1:8044-64965 GCF_040683455.1 Kitasatospora sp. NPDC093679 | reverse complement strand
GCCGCCGGATGACCATCCGGCGGCCGGGGGCCCAAGTGCAGGCAGCCGGGGCGAGGAAGTTGCCGGCGGCTGCCAGCGGCGGGACCGGCCCTGGAGTCCCCGCCCGTCCGCGCACCGGCCTGCAGGCCGCCTTCGCCGGGTGGTTGAAGGGCGGTCAGGGGATCACCGGCGCCTGTGGTGCACCGAGTCTGCGGGTACACGTTCGGCTCCGCACCCCGGTCGCGTTCGGGGAGTGGCACCACCCGCGCCTGGGCTCGGACGGCGGCGTGCTGCCCTCGGCCCCGCGCCGGGGCGCGCTCAGGGCAGGTGGAGGTCGGCCCCGACGGTTCTGCCGGCCCCGTCGCGCCGGCTGCCCGGGTGGTGGCGACCTGGACGATGACGTGCGGGCCGCGGCCGGACGGTTCTTGCGGCCGGACGGGCCGGGTCGTGGCGTGGCGGGGCTGGTGTCGGTAGCAGCGGCCTGCAGCAGGGCCGGCGTCCGGGTCGTGGCGGAGGCCGAACGCGGTGGGTCCGCCGGCGTGGACAGTGGCGTTCGAGAGCAGCTCGGCGCTCACCGGCACGATGCCGTCAAGGACCGGGGCGTCGGCATCGGACCGCCGGGCGGCCACGGCGTCGCGGATGAAGCCCGGGCCGTCGCGTACGTGGCGATCCGGGGCCATCGGGCGGGAGACCGGGCGGCGGCCGTGGGCGGAGCCGGTGAAGGCGCACACCGGGTCCCGCGGTGTCTCGAAGAAGCGTCACCGAGGAAGATGCGCGTCTGTCCGGCTGTACGCCGCCGTGTACCGCCCGCGCCGCGCTACACCGTCCGCGCGGTCTGCCCGCCGGTGAGGGGGTGGTGCAGGGCCTGTTCCAGGTCGGGGTAGAGGGGGAAGACCTGGTCGGCCCGGGTGACTTCGAGGACGCGCCGGGCGATGGGGCTGGGTGCGGCCAGCACGATCGGAACGCCCAGGGCCAGTGCCGCGAGCCGGGCGGTGAGCAGCGCGTTGAGGGCGCTGGAGGTGAACAGCCGCACGGCGGACAGTTCGACGGCGACCAGGGCCGGGTGAGGGGCGAGTGCTTCGTCGAGGGCCCGCTGGACCTGGGCCCGATTGTCCATGTCGAGTTCTCCGGCGAGGGAACACACCACGCTGTCGCCTGCCCGGGTCAGGACGATGGTCAGTGCGGGGTCGGGCGGGGACCCGCCGAGCAGCAGGGACTGAGCGGGAATGGCCATGATGCGTCTCCCAGCCCACCAGAGGCTCCACCATCACGGCGGGCCGGGGCATCCGGCTCCTCGCGGGTGCGGGAGACAGCGCGGCGACAGCCGACGGGCAACGGTGGGCGCCACGATGACACCTACCGCTGTGTTCACCGTACGCCTTTTGCTGTAGGACGGTCAGCCCCGCTGCGGCCGCGGCCCGGCTTCGCAAGCCGGCCTGGGCGGCCCGGCGGACGGTGAGACTCGCGACCGCGTGGACGGTCCGACCCGGGAGCGGGACGTCTCGCCAGGGGAGCGACTTGAGCTGCATGCGGAGGATCTTCCGGCCGCCCTTGACGAATCGACTGATCCGCTCAAACAAATAGCTTGCCGATCCGGTGGGCCTGTGTCACTGTTCCGCCTGGATCGACAGCCGGACAAGAGAATTGGCACCATGGGGAATCAGTACGAGGAAGAGTGTCGTCGGTCGTTGGCCGAAGAGCAGGCCAAGAGCCTTGCCGAGACCAACAACTGGGAGCACGTTGACAGACCTCAGGTCCACCAGGACTGGGACGTGCTGTACCGGGAGATCGCGGCCTGCCTGGACGGCTCCCTGCCCGGGGATCCCCGGATCCAGGAGCTCGTCGGCCGGCATTTCGGCATAGCCTGCCGATTCTACGCCCCCAGCAGGCAAGCGTACGTAGGGATGGCACTCTTCTATGCGGAAGACGACGCCATGAGGGAGTTTCACAACTCCTACCATCCCAGGATGGTGGAATTCCTGGGTGAGGCGATGAGGATATTCGCCGAACGGGGAATCGGCTTCACTTCGTAGCACTCCAGCTCCAGATCGCGATCCTGCCCGTTGGCAGGGCAGGGCCTCGGCGTTTCGTGTGGCGTCCGGTTCATGACGGCCTGTCGGGCAGGTGGCTACGGGAACGGAAGCGCAGGCACGGCTTCCATGGAGTTCTCGACGCCCCGCGATCCGACCGGTAGACCGTGCCTGCCGACGCACCGTCGCTGATCCCGTCCGCCTTGACCAGCTCCGCCGGTAGCCCGATACCGGCCTCCAGGAGGTTCCGGGGCTGCTGGCTGCTGGAACAGCTCGGCGTCCGGCCCGATCCGCTGCTGCCGTGGCGTCTGGCGTCCTCCGAGTCCGCCGTGCACCGACTGCTGGCCCGCCTCGACGCAGACGCGCTGGACCGGGCGGTCGGCCGCGGAGACCAGTCATCCCCGCTGCCCTGTCGGCGTGCCGCCCGCAGTTGCCCGGCGGTGGGCCGGGGCGCACCCGGGTTCGGGGCTGCCGCCGCCGAGGGCTCGTCCTACCGTGGAGTGTGAGCCGGTTCGCGTGATGCGGGCCGGCCCCGCGGATTCGGCAGGGGGCCGAAGGTGCGGCTCCGCGGCCGTGGGGGCGTGCTGCCGGAGGGAGTGCGTGGGTGTGGTGGGCGAGCTGAAGAGCGGTGTGGAGCTGGTGGGGACGGTCGCGGTGTGCACGCTCGCCGGCGACCTGACCCTGGACACCGAGGAACAGGTCCGCGCCGCGCTTGACCAGGGACTGGCCCTGGCACCGCGGGTGCTGGCGGTGGACCTCGCCGGCGCGGAGATGTTCACCTCCAGCGGCCTGAACGCCCTGCTGCTGACGCGCCTGGCCGCGCAGGAGGGCGGGGTGCCGGTGGTGCTGATCGCCCCGTCCGAGGTGGTCCGGCGGGTCCTGCAGGTCACGGAGGCAGCCGGCCTGTTCCCGGTGATCACCGGCGCCAAGGCCCGCGGCTTACGCGCCCGGGCCGTGCGGCGGGGCCTGCCGGCCGGCCTCCTCGACGCCGGTGCACACCGGGAACAGGCCGGCTGCCTGGATCTCTGCCGGATCGGCGGCCCGAAAAGCGGTGAGGGCGGACAACGGGGGGTAGGAGGGGAGTACCGGTGTCCGCCAACGCGGCGTTCGCCGGATGCCCGTCGGTTGTCGCCGCACTGTCTCCCGATCCCGCGCGGAAATGTTGCCCCGGCCCACCCCCTCGGGTGGAGCCAGCGGTGGGCTCGGAGGGCGGTCATGGCTTCCTACGACGATCTCGCGCAACGGGCCGGCCCGGCACCCGACATCCACATCCGCACCACGAGGGTGGGCCGGGCGGTGGTGTGCACACCGGCCGGGAACCTGCACTCGGAGAACGAGGAGGAGGTGCGGCGGGCCCTCGAGGCGGCCCTCGGCGGCCGCCCGGCCGTCCTGGTCGTGGACCTGTCGGAAGTGCGCATGTTCACCTCCAGCGGCCTGAACGTGCTGCTCGGCACCCGCCGCACCGCGCACGCCTGCGGCATCCTGCTGGTTCTGGCGGCCCCCAGTGCGCGCGTGCGGCGCACCCTGGCGATCACCGGCGTCGGCGGGCTGTTCCCCGTCTGCCCGAGCCTGCGGCTGGCACTGCAGCACCGGAGCCCGGAGGTACTCAGGGACGAGGCATGACACGGACGCGGGCGGGTAGACGCGACGGTCGACGAACGCTCTCCTCCGACCTGTTCGGGTCCGGTCATGTGTCCTCCGCTTGCCGTTTCGGCCCACCGCCGCCTGGTCTTCCGACCGGGCGAGCGGGGCACGGGTGTCCGCCGCGGCATCGACTTCGTCCAGCTGGTGCTGGCGCAGTGGCGGCCCGGGGCGGATGAGGCGGTCGTGGGCGACGTGATGCTGGTGGCGGCCGAGTTGCTCGCGAACGCGGTCGACCATGCCGGCGGCCCGCTGGCCTTGGAGCTGTGGCTCGGCGCCGGGGGTGAGCGGCTGCGGATCGACGTCACGGATGCCGGCGGCGGCGAGCCGCGGATCCTGCCGGTGCGGGCGGACGAGCCGCGCCACCGGGGCCTGCGGATCGTCGACCGCCTTGCCGCGGGTTGGGGCTGCTGCCCCAGCGGTACGGGCAAGACGGTGTGGGCCGAGCTCCGCCTGGAGTGAGCGCCCCGCGGCCCGTCCCCGTGGTGTCCTCGGGGCGCGTTCGGCCACCTGCTGCGGGCCGGGTCCCGGATGGGGCCGGTCAGGTGCGACGGGCCGTTCGGCGCTCGGGCGTCTCGTCATCGCCGGTGCGGGCGAGCGTGACGGCCAGGAGGCGTACCGCCTGTTCGGCGTCGGCGAGTTCGTCGGCCGTGGGCAGGACCGCGCCGAACGCGTGGCCGTCGGGCGCGGGCAGGGCCCGCCAGTGCAGGACCGGGGCGAGGTCGCTCGTGCATTGCGCGAGGAACCAGGCCAGGTGGCCGTGGATGCGCGCCACGGCCATGGCGAGGGCGGCCAGGGCCTCGCGGAGTGCGGCGAGGCGCTCGATCCGTGGCAGCACCTCTTGCACGTCGGCCGGGCCGACGGCCTCCGCCAGGCTCTGTGCGGTTTGCCGGGCCAGGGCCCGGTCCGCGGCCGACGGCTCCCAACTGCCGTCCTGTAACTGTCGCTGCGCTTCCAGGACGGTCTGCTCGACGGCAGTGCACATGCTCATGCCCGGCAGCTTAGCGACGGCCCGTGCGGGTCGCGGCGCTGGGAGTGCACTCCGCGGTGGGTGGTCGGCGGCCTCCGGACGGGGATCACCGACCGCGGTACCGCCTGTTTCCTCACCTTCGACCCGCTCCATTCCTGTCCCGCTGCACCACGGCCCACGTTGAACCGGGTGATGGTCCGGCTCGTGGTCGCGGGAGGGGTGCGGGTGGGCCCGCCGGAGGATCAGTTGTCGAGGTGGGGGTCGGGGTCGGCCAGTGCGGCCCGGCGGGCGTGTCCTGGATCCGGTCGGGCCGTGGTGTCGGCGTCCGCGGGGACGGAGAGGTCGGCCCAGACGGTCTTGCCGTGGTCGTCGGGGGGGGGGGGGGCCCAGTCGACGATGACCAGGCCGTGGCCGTGCGGGACCTGCGGCCGGTGCGGATGGGCCGGTTGCGGCGGGGCGGGGTCGGGGTCGGTGACGGCGATGCGTAGCCGTCCGGGCGACCGCTGGAGGTGGAGGGTGCTGGGTCCTCCGGCGTGCTGGGCGGCGTTGGCGAGGAGTTCTGCGGTGACGAGGACGGCGTCGGCGGCGGCTTGGGCGGCTGTGGTGGTCAGGTGCCAGTCGGTGAGGGCGGCGCGGGTGAAGGCCAGGCCTTCGCTCACGCAGGCGTCCTGGTCGCCGGGCAGGAAGTCCAGCCGGCGCCGGTCGGATGCCACAGGATGAGTGGGAGGGCACATGGCGGTTCCAGGTCGATGGCCGGTGTGCTGCGAATCCGGCGTCTGCCCCGGCCCCGCGCCTGCCACGCCCTCAGGAGGGCGTGTCCCCGCCCCGGGCGGCGTCCTCGACGTTGGCGTAGACGGGGAACAGGGCGGCGGTCCCGGTGATCTCCAGTACCCGGCGCGCCCCGGCGCTCGGCGCGACCACGACGACCGGCAGCCCGCCGGATGCGAACAGTTCCACGCCGCTCAGATCGACGGCGAGGACCTCGGGGAGTTCGCCCAGCGCCGCCTGGAGGGCCTGCCGGGCCTGCCCGGCGGTGCCCTGGTGGAGGTCGCCGGCGAATACGCACACGACCGTCCGGCCCAGCCGTCTGGCGCTGGTCTTCAGCTCGGTCGTCACAGCAGCGCGCCTTCCCTGGAAGCGGCCCGCGCCCGCGGCACTGGCGCCGGCGCACCACCAGCGCGGGGACCAGCCAGGCCGGCCACGCCGCCGACCGGCCGTAGTCGGCCCGCCGGGTGCCGGTTTGCAGCAGCTCCGCATGCCGGGCACGGCCGGCCGGTGTGACGATGCGGGAGATGCGGCCACGTCGGGCCGAAGCAGGCGGAAAGGGGAGCGGTTGTGGGAGTGGCGGTCGCGGGTGACTGGTACAACGAGTTCGGTTCCTGTCTGAGGCTTCAAGCCGATCCGGCAGGGCTGCTGACAGGCACGTTCGAGCCCGGTGCAGGACCTGCCGGGCGCCGCGAGCTGGTGGGGCGGTTCGACGTGTGCCCGACCATCCCGGGAGTTGCGCTCGGATGGACGGTGGCCTGGCGGGACGAGCACGGCAGCGCCGCATCGGTGACCAGCTGGAGCGGCCAGTACCTCCCGGACGACGAGCGGATCGTCGCTTCCTGGCTGTTCACCACCGCCACCGGGCCCGACGAGGCGTGGAAGGCGACGGTCATCGGCCAGGACACCTTCCGCCGCCTGCCGCCCCCGCAAGACGCGGGCTGAGCGGACGACCAAGGCCGCCCGGGCACAGCCGGGTCAGCAGCAGATCACCGCCTTGCCCAACCTGCCGACTGCACACCGCCTGGCAACAGCCGGGCGCGCGGCCGATGCTGC
The DNA here is from genome assembly GCF_040683455.1 of Kitasatospora sp. NPDC093679. Classification (NCBI taxonomy): domain Bacteria; kingdom Bacillati; phylum Actinomycetota; class Actinomycetes; order Kitasatosporales; family Streptomycetaceae; genus Kitasatospora; species Kitasatospora sp. NPDC093679. The sequence continues at coordinate 58,524 of NZ_JBFBDW010000045.1, read as the reverse complement.
ATCCACGGCCTGCGCCCGGCGTGCCGGCCGCGCGGTGCGGCCGGCCGGCGCGGCACGGGCACCGCGGGTTGGCCGTGGGCGGCGGGACGTGAGCGGGCCGGAAGGCGTCCGACCTGGTCGGCAGGGAGCCCGAGGACGCGGGGACGGGAGGGACGGCGGCCGAGGCCACTGTCTGGCATGGACGTGACTGTTCCTCGTCCGGCGGCGATCATGCGCGTGCCGGGGATGACATGCCATCGGGCCCTGTCGGTGCCCGGTCGGGGGCGCCGGGTATGGGCCGGCCGTTCGACCAGGACGTTTCGGGGGAGACGCTCGGCGCGCAGCGGGTGCTCAGTCGAAGGAGGTGGTTGCCGTGACGCGGGGGAACCGGGATCTTGTATCGCTGGCCGAGATCGTCGAGCCGGCGGATACGCACGTGGACGAGGAGACGCGGGCACGGGCCCGCACAGTGGTGGCCGCACACGCCCGCAACGCCGAGGACCTGCGGCTGCTGTTGGACGAGCTGGGGCTGGGGACACCCCCGCAGTGAGCAGGTCTGCACCGCACTGCTCGGCTCGCCGGCCGATGACGTCACACGGGCGGCGGCGGAACCCGGCAAAGCGACGAGCCGTAGCATCGCCGGCGTCGGAACGATCGGTCAGTAGTCGGCGCCCTCGGGTTCGGCGGCTGCCGGAGACCATGCGGCCGGTCCCCGGCAGCCGCTGCACCTGGGCGGCGTCCGTGTGCGTCAACAGTGCGGCCCGGACGACAAGCGCCCTGCACCGCGGCGGCGCGGGCCGTGAGCGACACCAACCTTCCCGAAACATGTGCCTGACCGGTGGCCGGGCCGATGGGACGCCGATCCCGGGACGGGCTGGTGATCGTGTGTCGTGGGTCCGGCCGCCGGGTCCGTCCCGCAGGAGGGGCTGACGGCCGCACCACGGGGCAAGCCGAGCACTGCCCCGGCGCGCACCGATCCGACAATCTTCGATGCGCCTCTGTGGGGCGGGGGTGGCGGACCCGGGGCACGGGCACATCGCCGATATGGACGAAGGGGAGAAGAACGACGCCGGGAGCGCCGAAGCGCAGGCCGCGGCAGACCGGCTGCCCGGCGAGATGCGAGCGGCGATTGCCGCAGTGCGCAGCCGCGCCACGAGAATGCATGAGCCACCGCTGCCGGCCGAGGGAGAGAGCGAGCTGCCCGGCGAGGCTGCGGACACTGGACCGTAGCGTAGGCCGGAGGGCGGTCCGCGCAGTGGCTGCGCCCACCGCCATCCCGTCGGCCGAGGTGGTGTGCCGGATCCGCGCCCCGGCGGGCCGTACCGTCGGTGGTGCGGGCAGCGCTGTCGCCTGCGACGCAGTCCGGGCCGTTCCCGGCCGTGGTCTTCCGCCAGGCCGGGCCGGCCGCCGCGCTGCGCCGACCCGAGCCGGTGCCCGCTCCGTTCGTGGGGCCGGGCGGTAAGCCGTCAGCGAACCACCGCATGGTTGTAGGGCGATCGCGCAGACTGACGGCATGGATGTGATCGAGGTCCTGCCGAGGCTGCGCGTGCTCCGCTTCCCGGTGGGGGCGGCCTACCTGTGGCGGGACGGCGACGAACTGACCCTGATCGACACCGGCACCGCCGACTGCGCGGCGAGGATCGAGGAAGCCCTCGACGGCGAGCTGCGGCGAATCGTCCTGACGCACTGGCACGAGGACCACACCGGTTCGGCCGCCGAACTGGCCGCCCGGCACGGGGCGCAGGTCGTCGCCCACCGGTTGGAAGCACCGGTGATCCGGGGCGAGGTGGCCGGGGCACCCCCGGTGCTGGAAGAGTTCGAGATACCGATCCGCGCCGCACTTCCGCCCCTGCCGCCGGCACCGCCGTGCCCGGTCGACCGGGAGGTGGAGGACGGCGACGTGCTGGACTTCGGCGGCGGGGCCGTGGTGGTCGCGGTGCCCGGGCACACGGACGGGTCGATCGCACTCCACCTGCCCGGGCCGCGGGTGCTGTTCACCGGCGACGCGGTCGCCAATGTCGGCCGAACCATGCTGGGCGTCTTCAACACCGACCGCACCCGCGCCGTCGCGTCGCTGCACCGCCTGGCCGAACTGGACGTCGACACGGTGCTCTTCGGGCACGGCGATCCCCACACCCCCGGCGCGGCATCCGCCCTCCGACGGGCAGCCGAGGCGACGATGTGACCGAGGTCGTCACCCCCCCCGGCATCGGGGCACATCCGGAGGCGGACGGTGAGCTGGACGCCGACACCGAGGAGGTGATCGACGTGGTGCACGCCCACCAGCTCATCCGCGCGTCGTTCGACGAGAAGACGTACAAGGTCTACATCAAGCAGTGTCTGAAGTCCGTGAAGGTGAAGCTGAACGAGACCATCCGTGGGGGAGTTCGAGACCGGCGCCACCGCACTGGTCAAGCAGGTCCTGGCCGATTTCGGCGCCTACGAGTTCTACACGGGCGAGAGCATGGACCCCGACGGCCCGGCCGCTCTCCTGAACCACCGGGCCGACGGCACCACCCCGTACCTCACCGTCATCAAGCGCGGAGTCCGGGCGGAGAAGATGTGACACCCCGGCAGGCGCAGGTGCTGCAGCGCCCCCGCCGGCCGGTCCGCGGACCGTCGCGCTGACCTGCCCGGACACCCCACGGGCCGCCCGCCCGCCGTACCTGCACCCGGGCGGTTCACCAACCGCCCCGCAGGGTAGGCACGGTGCCGCGGAACGGTCGGCCCGTACGCGCCCGATACTGCGCCGGGGTGTCAACCCGCAGCCACAGGATGGCCTCGACGTCCGTCATGCAGGGAAGGGGAGCGGGTCGCTCCGGAGCCCGGGCCCGGGCCCGGCCCATCAGCCCACGGATCGATGGGCCGGGCCGCAGGTCAGCGGTCGAGGCGGGCGGTGAGCACGTTCGGGTCCGGCGGCGGGGCGAAGGCGGCGCTGGTGACGAAGACGGTGCGCCCGTGGACGGCTACCGAGGTGGGGCTGGTCAGGCCGTCCTCGGCGGTGAGGGCGATCGTGTGGGAGCCGTCGGGCCGCACGTACGCCACCTGGTTCGGCCCGTTGAGCGCGGCCAGCACGGTGTCCTCGTTCCGGCCGGTGAAGGTGAAGTCGTCGATGCCGGTCAGCCCCTCCGCCCTGGTCTCGATGGCCCCGGCGGTGCCGTCGGGCCGCACCGGGATGCGCAGCAGGACGCCGAGGTCGGTGTTGCTCACCCACACGGCGCCCTCGTGCACCTTGATGCCGTTCGCACCGATGAACCCGGCCGGCTGCAGCGCCGTTCCGGAGGCCCAGACGGTGGGCTCGCCGCCGCGCAGCGGGATGCGCCGGACGACGCCCAGCACGGAGTCGGCCGAGTAGAGCACCCCGGCCCGTTCGTCCAGAGCGAGCCCGTTGGGCAGCCCTTCCGGGGGCAGTCGGGCGATCTGTTCGAGCGAACCGTCGCAGCCGAGCCGGTAGATGCCGGTCAGCGCGGTGCCGGTGGCGTACGCGACGTAGATCGTGCCGTCGTGCGCGCGGGCGATGCCGGTGGCTGCGGCGAAGCCCAGCAGCGGGGTGTTCGGGTTCGGCTCGGGTGGCAGCGTGGCGAGAACCGCCACCGCGCCGTTCCGGGCGATCCGGGCCACCTGGTGGGCGGCGAGCAGCGTCACGTCCAGGGAACCGTTCGGCTCGACCGCGCTGTTCTCGGGCATCTGACCGGCCGCCAGGTCGAAGTGGACCAGGATCCGGGGATCGGACAGCGGTGGGGCGGCCGCGGTGGCGGGAGAGGCGGTGAGCAGCGCCAGAGCGGCGGCCGCGGCGCAGGCGGCGCCGGTGAGGCGGGGGACACGGGGCACAGGATCTCCTGGAGCATGCCGGGGTGACAGGGAGTCGCCCGGGACCTCCAGCAGAGCACGGCGGCCGCGAGCCAACCCGTCGGCAGGAACGGCGAGGGACGGGGCGACCGGTGGCGGGGCCGCGGAGCGGGGGCCACAGGCGGAGGTTCGCCCGACCGGGCGTCGCCGGGCCGGAGCAATCCCGCCCGCCTCCTCGCCTCCGTGGTCCTCCCCCACACCGCCAGCGCCGAGCCCGCCTCCGCGGACGAGACCGATGCGGCGTGTTCCGGGCCCGCGCGCATCGTTTCTGCCACGTTTTGTCCTGCCTGAGCCCTTCTTTCTGCTTATCCCGGTCTTCCTGCTGTCCAGGTGGGCGACCTGCGGGCACGACACCCGCGCCACGCGTGCCAGGCCGGGCAGCACGGTGCGCTGCACCCGGTGCAAGACGATGCGCCGGGTCCCGATGGACCGCCCGCTGTTCGGGCCGGACGACCCGGCAGCCACCGTGACGAGATGCGGCCCGCGGCCCGATGGCAGCGATCCCACCGCCTCCACTGCACCCGTGGGCCCGAGGCGGCGGCGGGTGACGGGAGCGAGGAGGGCGAGGCGCTCGTCCTCGCCGACGCCGCCCCACACGCCGTAGGGTTCGTGCACGGCAAGTGAGTGCTCAAGGCAACGCCGGCGGACCGGACAGCGGGCGCAGATCCGTTTGGCCGCTGCCTCGCGCTCCTCATGGGCCCGGCCGCGTTCTCCGCTCGGGTGGAAGAACAACCGCTCGTCCACGCCCCGGCATGCCGCAGGCAGTTGCCACTCCCACTCCTGGTGCACCGGCTCCGGCAGGCGCGACATCACCGTCACGAACAATCCCTCTCTCGACGATCATCGGCCCGCGCCGGACCGAACCCGGCCGGCACGTACCGCACTTCGCCTTGCCGACGGTTGCGGTTCCGCACCTGCCGCATGCCGATCCGGTCCGGCCGCGCACGACGACATCAGGTGTTGGGCGTCACCAGCGGTACCAGCGGCCGCGGCCGCCGCCGGAGGTAGTGCCACGGGCGACGAAACCGATCAGCCAGACAGCCAGAACGAGGACGGCGACCCACCACAGAGCCTTGACGGCGAAGCCGGCACCGAACAGAAGCAAAGCGAGTAGCAGAACCAGAACCAGGGGAAGCACAACGGTCTCCTTCACGGTTGACGGACTGATTGCGGGCACCGACTGCCCCGCGCGGCGCAATGCATGCCAGACATTGCCCCGCCACGGAGCGCGGCCCCGCGGGGGCAGTCACTGCCCCGGTCAGCTGCGCCGGATCGACGTGTTCGGGCAGCAGGCCCGCGCCGTACTGGAAGGAGACACGGTCTTCCTGTCCGCGTTCCCCGACGGTTGGAAGATCACCGCGGCGGGCTGCGAGCCCCGCCCCGAGATGCCCTACCGCTGCGATGTGAAGGGGGGACTGACCGTGCGTGTCCTGTTCACCCTGTGCGTGGTCGTCGTGGTCGGCGGCCTGGCGTACTTCACCACGATCGGACTACTGCAGCGATGAACGCCGCCGGCCGCTTCCTGCGGAACAACGGCCTGACCCTGGCCTTCGGCACGGCCTTCCTGCTGGCGCTCGCCGGACAGGCCGCGGCGGGACAGGCCGACCTCAACAACCAGCTGGTCGCCGCCGGTCTGCAACCGCTCGGTCTCGGCGCCTACCTGACCAGCTCCCAGTTCGCCGTCGACGTCACCGAGAACTGGCAGTCGGAGTACCTGCAGTTCTTCCTCTACATCTTCGGCACCGTCTGGCTGCTGCAGCGCGGCTCGCCCGAGTCCAAGGAACCGGGCAAGGCCGGCACCGAGTCCGAGCGCGAGCAGAAGATCGGATCGCACGCCACCGACGCCTCCCCGGGCTGGGCCCGGACGAAGGGACTGCGCCTGGCCGTGTACTCCCGCTCCCTCGGCCTGGTCATGGCCCTGTTCTTCCTCGGCTCCTGGACGTCGCAGTCGATCACCGGCTGGTCCGCGTACAACGCCGAGCAGCTGCGCGACCTGCAGGCCCCCGTCACCTGGGGGCAGTCCGTCACGTCCGCGGACTTCTGGAACCGCACCCTGCAGAACTGGCAGTCCGAACTGCTCGCGGTCGCCTCGATGGCGATCCTGTCGGTGTACCTGCGCCAGCGCGGCTCACCCGAGTCCAAACCCGTCGGCGCCGCCCACACCTCCACCGGCGTCGAGGGCTGAACACGGGAACTCGTGGACGGCGGCCGGCACGGACCGCGCCGTGGTGCGGTGCGGTGCGAGCGGCACCGGGGCCGCTCGCACCGCACCCGTATGCCGTGGCTGTGCGCGCCTTGCCGGACATCGCCGCACAGGCCCCGCTGGCCGGGGCCGCCGCCTGAGTGCGCATCGACTGCCCTGACCGAAGTGATCGATGCCGGCTCGACTCCAGCTCGGGCAGCCTGGTGGGGGATCTGCGGCACCGGGTTGGCGTGGGCGTCGGCCGGAAGGAACAGGCATCGGCGCAGCGGTTGATCAGTAGTAGTGGGTGCGGCCGCCGACGGCGTGGCCGAGGAGGCCTGCAACCCAGAGGATGAGGCCGATGACGGCGAGGATGATGCCGATGGTCCACAGGATGGAGATCCCGGTGGCGAAGCCGATGATGAGCAGGATGACGCCGAGAATGATCACAGGAGCCTTCTTGGATGTGTTGTGCGGGGGAGGGGCGGCGGTCCGGGGAGATGACCAGAACCGGGCCGCCGCGGGGGTGGGAACCGGTGTTTCCACCCGGTCCGCCTGCCTGCGGATTAGTACGTCTACGGATTAGTGCGTCTACCGCCGTAGGGGTGCGGCAAACGGAACCGGCCCGCGCTGCGGGAGGAAACACCCGGTTTTTCCGTTTGCCCTCCTTGGTTTTGCGCTCCTTCGGGGCGGACAGGCGCGGTGTCACGGGGGTGACCGAACCCGCAAACTGAGAGCCTGCGGAGGCCGTCGTGATCACTGAAGAGCAGATCGGGACCGTGCTGGAGCACCCGGTGTACGACGCCGAGGGCAACAGGATCGGGGACGCGAAGCACGTGTTCCTGGACGACGCGACCGGGCAGCCGGAGTGGGTGAGCGTGAAGACCGGCCTGTTCGGGATGAGGGAGTCGTTCGTGCCGCTCAAGGACGCCCGCCTGGTCGAGGACCACCTGGAGGTGCCCTTCACCAAGGACAAGGTGAAGGACGCGCCGAACGTGGACGTCGACAGCGGGCTCCACCTGTCGGCGGCCGAGGAGCACCGGCTGTACGACTACTACGAACTGGCGTGGGACGAGGCCTGGCAGCGGGCGAACGAGCCCGGCGAGCACGGCTGGGCCCGCGACACCGACACCGGTACCGACACCGAAGGCATCGCCGGCACCGGAGGCACGGCCGGCACCGGCATGGGCGACCGCTCCGATGCGACCTCCGTGCGCGAGCGCGGGGAGGCCATGAGCAGGGGCGCGGAGGAGACCGCCATCGGCGCCGGCCTGCGCGGCGGCGGCGACATGGACGAGGCGATGACGCGCTCGGAGGAGGAGATGCACGTCGGCACCGAACGCGTGGAGACGGGCCGGGTGCGGCTGCGCACGTACGTGGTGACGGAGAACGTGCAGCAGACCGTGCCGGTGCGCCACGAAGAGGTCCGCATCGAGCGTGAGCCGATCACGGACGCCGACCGGGACGCGGCCATGGGCGGCCCCGAGATCACCGAGTCCGCGCACGAGGTCACCCTGCATGCCGAGCGCCCGGTCGTGGCGACCGAGGCCGTGCCGGTCGAGCGGGTCCGCCTGAACACCGAGGAGGTCGTCGAGGAGGAGACCGTCAGCGGTGAGGTCCGCAAGGAGCGGATCAAGGGCGAGGGCGTCGAGGACGCCGACACCGGTCTGGACGACGATGAGGGCCCCGGCACCGGCCGGCGCATCTGACCCCACCCGTCGGTGTCCCGCGAGCGCGCGCCGGTCCCGGCCACCACGGCTGTCGCGCCCCGGTACGCGCAAGCGGCCGACAACAGCGGCCCGCCGCGCGCCTTCCCACCCACCGGAGCCGTCCATGCCGTAGCTTCATGATCGTGGGGCGATGTGCTGCCGCTCCCGCTCCTTGGATGCCCGGCCCGGTCGCCCCCTACTCGGGCGCGGCCGGGCCGCGCTGCGTCCGTCGGAGGAACGCCGGCCGCGCGGCGGGGCGGGAAGACCGGGCGCTCTGCAGGGCATGACGGATCAGCAGGAGTCCGAAGTCGGTGACTGCCGCCGTGCCCGCGCCGGATGCTCCGGGCGGGAGCCCGAGCAGGTCGGACCGGGCGAGGAGGTGGAGGCCCGGCACCCGAGGCCCACCGACGTGCCCGGCCGGCGCCGGCCAGCGGTGCTCAAGCGCACCGGCGAGGAGTTCCCGGACGACAAACTGCCCGACCGGGCGGCCGCACTCAGCTACTACGGCGTGCTGGCCGCGGTGGCGCTGCTGGGGCGCTCCGTGGTCGGCGTCCGGATACATCGCGGCGTTCATCCGCGCGTCCAACGCGGTGTACGACATCCGCGAGGGCCGCAGGCGACCCCCGGCCACCCCGCGAAGGGGCCGCCCGGCCCCGACCGGCCCCTCACGTCCGCCAGGACGTCCGGCCGGGGCGTCCGCGTGGCGCCCCGTGACGGGGCGCCGTTCTGCGCAGCCTGGACGGTTGTTGCGCCGTCCTACCGCGGGCGTGGTCGGGTTCCTGGCTCCCCGGAGGTGGTCTGGTGCCGTGCGAGGGGAACGGGTTGGAACACCGGGATGGATGCGGGTGGTGCAGCGCACTTCGGGCGGCGGTCGGGGTCAGTACGTGTTGTGGCGTCGCAGGCGGCGTGGTCGACCGTCGGGGTCGACCAGGAGCCGGTTGAGCGGGCGTGCGAGGGCGGTGGCGCTGCGGGAGAGGACCGGCGGCCGGTAGGTGCGCAGCCGTCCGGGTGGCCGCGGGCCGCGGCGGCCGGAGTCGTGCCAGGCGTCGAGGGCCGCCGCCGACCGTGCGAAGGCTTCGAAGGCGGCGAGCGGGTCGCACAGTTCGGCCGTCGCGGCGGGGTCGTCACCGACGTCCAGGTGTTCCCGGGCCAGCCGCAGTCGGAGTTCCCGGGCGAACCGGCGGGCACCGTCGCCCAGCCCGCCCGGGTCGGTGGGTGGGCGCCCGTCGGGAGTGTCGTCCAGGACGGCGCAGTTCAGTTCCGAGTCGTGCGTCCAGGAGCGCAGGTTGATGTTGTCGGAGCCGACCGACGCCCACACGTCGTCGATGACGCAGACCTTGGCGTGCACGTAGACCGGGGTGCCCGCGTGGTTCTCGACGCCGTACACGGCGACTCGGTCGCCGCCGGCGCGGCGCAGTTCCTGCAGGGCGCCGATCCTGCCGACGAGGTTCATCGGCAGGGTCAGCCGGCCGTCCTGATCGGGGACCGACGGGATCACCGCGACCAGGCGTAGCCGGGGGTTGTCGGCCAGCGCGCGGGCGAAGCACTCCACGACTCTCGGCGACCACAGGTACTGGTCCTCCAGGTGGACGAGCGTCCGGGCGCGCTGCAGGGCCTTCTGGTAGCTGCGGGCGATGCTGCGCTCGCCGTCCGGTGCGAACGGGTAGCCGCGGAGCAGCCGGTTCGGGTAGGTGCGCAGCACCTGGACGGTGTGCGGGCCGCAGACGGGCGGGTCGGGCAGTTGCCGCGGTAGCCGTCCGGCGCTCTCGTCCTCGTGGTGGAGGAGGCTGCGCAGGCGGGTGAGGGGGCTGCGGCTGAGCGGTGCCGGGTCGTTCCAGCGTTCCCGGAAGCACGTTTCCAGGTCGCCCACGGCGGGGCCGTGGACGGCGAGTTGGACGTCGTGCCAGGGCGGGTGGGGGCCGTAGGCCTCGGCGATCGGCTGCGCGTCCGGGTCGCCGTGGTGGCGGGCGTCGTCGCCGCGGTTGTGGCACAGGTCGATGCCGCCGACGAATGCCGTGTCGAGGCCGGTGCGGCCGGGATGGCGGAGGACGACGAGTTTCTGGTGGTGCGCGCCGCCGGGACGGACCCGCATGTCCAGCAGGCACTCGCCGCCGGCTCGTTCGATCTCCTCACCGAGGTGGCGGTTCTCGCGTTCGCTGAACTGCAGGCGGTCCAGGTGGGAGCGCCAGACCAGACCCTTGACGATGACCCCGCGGCGGGCGGCCGCAGCCAGCACGTCCCCGATCTCCGTGCCCGGGCCGGCCAGCCGCTCGTCGGGGTCGCCGCGCCAGTCGGTGAACAGCAGGAGGTCTCCGGCGCGCTGCCGCCCGGCGGCGGCCAGGAGTTCGGGGAAGTACTCGGCACCGTGCACCAGGGGCCGCACGAGATTCCCGGTGGACCAGGCTGAGCCGTCCGGACGGCGGCCGTCGAGCACCGTCGCCGGGTTGCCGCGCTCGCCGACGGTCAACAGCCAGTCGCCGGGGTGCACGGCTGCCGCTCACCGCCGCTCTTGCTCGTCCCCACCCTTCCGACGCTACGCCATCGCAATGTGTCGCGCGCTCCCGGAGTTCCGGCCGGCCGCCCTCCGTGCGGCCCGTGTCCGCTTCACCACTGAATCCGCACTCGAGCGGTCAGTTCTCTCTGCCCACACCGGCGGTGGCAAGGAGAGCGCGACGGCAGGGCCTGCATGGTTCTTGGCGGCCGTACCGGTGAGCACGGAGATGCCGGTGCCGATGACGACGCCGACACCGAAGACGGTGAGGTCGAGGGCCGACAGCGATCGCCGCAGCGAGTGTTCGGGTTCCCCGGCGTCAGCGATGGAGCGCTCGACCGACTTGGTGCGGACGATGTCGCGCCAGAAGGATCGTGCCTCGGGTTCGGTGGCTATGGCGGTCTCCTCCGTTCAACCGGTCGGCCGTTCCTACCCGCGGCACGGAGTCCGGTCACGGGACGGCGACGGTATTCCACTCATCGGCTCTGCGTCGTGCCACCCGCCGCCGGTCGTCGCTCCGACCCGCAGCGCGGAGCCTCGGGCAAGCCCACCGCCGTGTTCCCTTGCAGCAGCTTTCCGCCGTCGGCGCCACCGCCTCGGCCCGCCTTGTGATGCATCAGGACAGCGGGCTCGTCTCGGGAGTCAGCAGGGCGAGGAGTCGGGGCCGGTGGAGGGCCGCGAGGTGTTCGAGGAGGTCGGGGTGGCGGAGCAGGGGTGCAGCGGCGGTGTCGCGCTGGGCGGGCAGGGTCATGCGCCGCGGGTCGCCGGCGATTCCGGCGGGTCCGGACGGGCGACGAGTCCGCCCGTCCGGTCCCGCCGTTCGCGCGGCTCCGCACCGGGGAGCCGTCGGTGGGGCGCCTGCAGGTCAGGATGTGCCGCGGCCGGTGACGAAGTCACGGGCCCGGTCGACGAGGCCGGCGCCGGGAGCCAGGAGCTTGCTCGCGGTGGGGCTGCTGGGCGCCGCGGGGTGCGGCCGGGTGGGGGCCAGGGCCTTGGCACGGCGGATCTTGTCGCCGAGGTCGTCCAGCATGTCGGGCGTACAGGCCCGCTCCATCATCGGGAACAGGGTGTTCTCCTCGTCGCGGACGTGGGCGGTGACCTCGTCCATGAGCTGCTGCAGCAGCGGCCGGAACGAGGTGTCGCCGGTGTCCATGCCCTCGAGCTGCTTCAGGATTCTCTCGACCCGGCTGTGGTCGTCGATCTCCTTGTCCGCGATCCGGTCCCCGCCCTCGAGGTGCTCGCGCACCGCCGGGTAGAGGTACTGCTCCTCGGCGACCGAGTGCCGCACCAGCTCGATCGTGACCTCGTCGACCATGTCCCGCAGCTCCTGGCCGCCGGTGCTCATGGCCTTGATCCGACCGAACATCTCCTCGACCTCGCGGTGGTCGGCCTTCAGCTCCATGACGACGTTCCCGCCGTGTCCCATGTGCCGGTCCCTCCTGCTTCCGGGCGGGCCTGTCCCGCCGTGCCCACAGACGTTCCCGCCCCGCCCTGCGCCTCCGGTCGACGGGGCCTGTTCCACTCGAACGGCCCGCCGCAGCCGGTTGGCACGGGCCCCTGTGATGCGGTGAACGGCGCGGTGGCCGTGGACGAGAGACGGGTGTCCGCGCGGCCGGCGCCGGGCTGCGGGGTTCAGCCTCGGCGCTCGGCGCGGCGCAGGACGACCTGCGGGAGCAGCAGCCAGCACAGGGCGAACCACAGCAGGACCGCGCCGGTGAGGAACCAGGCCCAGCCGGTGGCGTCGAGTGCGGTGCGCAGCAGGAGCAGCAGGGCGGTGGTGATGGTGAGGGCGAGAAGGGCGAGGCCGGTGGTGATGAAGCGGCCGGCGACGCGGACGAGTTCGGGTTTCACGCCGTGCCCGATCAGGAAGCGGTGGAAGGCGACAGGGGCGATCAGGGTCGCGGTGGCGACCGCGCCGAGAACCACGGTGGCGACGTACAGGTGCCGGTCGAAGTCCGACAGCGTGGTGAAGCGGGGTGTGAAGACGACGGACAGCAGGAAGCCGAAGAGGATCTGTGCGCCGGTCTGGCAGACCCGCACCTCCTGGAGCATCTCGTTCCACAGGCGGTCGGCGCGCTCGGACGGTGTCTCGTCGCGCTCGGGCTGGCTGTCGGGCATGATGCGCCTCCTGCAGTCGCTGGTGCGGGGTGGTGTGTGTGCCTGGCACCGGGAGCGCCCGGGAGGTACGGGCAGCGCGGGCGAGGAGCGGCACGTGCGCCGTGGGCGGCTGCACCGATGTCCTGCGCCTGCAGGACGTCGAGCGGGCCGCTGGCGCCGACGACCGCCACCGCGCCCGGCTGTGCCGCGGCACGCTGCTCTTGTGCACCCCGTGGTCCTCCTGACTCGGCCGGTGAGCGGACCGGGCCAGTCAAACCGGCCGACCGGGACCGGATGGTGTAACACGCCGCCCTGGATGCCAGGAGCCCCGCCAGGACCGGCCGTCGGCCGAGGCAGCCCGAGAGGGACGGCGTTCGGCCGCATGGCCCGTCGCTGCCGAGCCGGGCGCAGTCCGGCGGTAGCCCCGGCTCCGGTCACCGGCCACCGGTGCGACCGGCGGTGGCCTTCGACCGCATGGCGAAGACTGGAGGCATGGATCCTGCCGAAGCGCTCCGCCGCATCGCGTTCCTCCTGGAGTGGCGTGGCGCCTCCCCCTATCGCGTCCGGGCCTTCCACACGGCGGCCGAGGCCGTCCGCGACCTGCCGCCGGGACCGGTGGACGCACAGGAGGCCAGGCGCCTGCACGGCGTCGGTCCGGTGACCGCCGAGGTGATCGAACAGGCGTCGACCGGCGGGACGCCCGCCTACCTCGCCCGCCTGGAAGCGGAGATCGGGTCGGCCGCAACGGCGGGCTTGGCACTGCTGGAGGCGAGCGAGGGCGACTGCCACGTGCACTCGGACTGGTCGGACGGTGGCAGCCCGATCGAGGAGATGGCACGGGCCGCCCGTGCACTGGGTCACCGGTGGGCCGTCCTCACCGACCACTCCCCGCGGCTCACCGTCGCCCACGGCCTCAGCCCCGACCGGCTGCGACAGCAGATCGATGTCGTGGCAGATGTCAATACCCGGCTCGGCCCGGGCTTTCGGCTGCTCACCGGGATCGAGTGCGACATCCTGGACGACGGCTCACTCGACCAGGAGGACGAACTCCTCGCCCGGCTCGACGTCGTGGTGGCCTCGGTGCACTCGAAGCTCCGATCGGACGCCGGCCCGATGACCGCCCGCATGGTCGCGGCGGTGCGCAATCCCCTGATGCACGTGCTCGGCCACTGCACCGGCCGAATCGTCACCGGCCGCGGCCGCCCGCAGTCCCGCTTCGACGCGCAGGCCGTGTTCGCCGCATGCGCCGAGAACGGCACCGCGGTGGAGATCAACTGCCGACCCGAGCGGCGCGACCCGCCGGACGACCTGCTCCTTCAAGCAGCAGAAGCGGGCTGCCTCTTCGCCGTGGACACCGACGCCCACGCCCCCGAGCAGCTCCACTGGCGGTCCTCCGGCTATGCCCGAGCGGCTCGCGCCAAACTGGGCCCGGACAGGCTGGTGACGACCTGGCCCGCCGACCGGCTGCTCGAGTGGGCCGCGCATCCCGGCCGCCGGTCGACGATCCGCTCCCGCTGACCCCCCGCCACACCGGTTCGCCTCGTTCGTCGCCATGCAGCACCACGACCCGCCCGGCCACTTCATCCGCGCCGGCGACGGCACACCCCGACGCCGCGGGCCACTCCGCGCCCACCACCGGCACCCGCTCCTGCCGGCGGTCCGGCCATGTCTGCGCCGACCACCGCGGGCAGTCGGGAAAGCGATACGGACCGGGCGCGTCAACGGTCAGCGGCCGAGTGCGCTGGCCAGCTCCTTCTTGCTCATCTTCGACCGGCCGTGGATGTTGCGCTGCTTGGCCTCGTTGTACAGCTGCTCCTTCGTCGGGCCCTGCGCCCCGGAGTGGGAACGCCGGCCCCCGCGCCGCGACGACGACGTGTCGTGGGTGGAGGACCGGCTGGCGGTCTTCGACTCGCCGTGCCGTGCGCGTTCCTTGTTGACCGTCCTGGAGGCGATCTCCTTGGCCCGCTTCTCGCTCTCGCCGCGGTCGAGTGCGCTGTCCTTGATGTGCTCGTACTGGCGCTCCCGCTTCTTGCTGGATCCTGCAGGCATGGCTGTGTCCTCTCTCGCAGTGGCGGGCGTTCTCGCGCCTACCCGGTTCGGAGGGCCGCACGCGCCGGGTCCGGGGTGCGGTAGTTCGGTCGGCGGCGGGCGTTGTGGTGGTCTGGCCCGGGACACGGACTCCCGGTCGCCCCGGCCTGTCGGGGGAGAGGTGCCGCGGGAGTTCGACACGGAGATCGTCGACCAGGTCCCGGACGACCACGTCAGTCGGCGGACCACCGGCGGTGAGGTGAAGCAGAAGCCAGGGTTGAGGACCTGCGGCGTGGACAGGCGCCGGGGGAGCCCGACGGCCGTGCCGGGCTCTGCGAACCGAGGTGATGATCATGACTCAGCGGCAGGCGAAGTCGCATCCGTCCATGGAGGAGGGGCAGGCCAGCAGGATGGAGGGCGCCCACCACGGGTGGTCGGGCGACGTCGACGAGGAACACCAGGAGCCGAACGACAGCGCGCGCCGCTCCTTCGATCCGGACACCTACGCGCCCGGCGCCGGGCCGGGACAGGAACACGCCGAGGAGGAGGACCGGCCGGTGCCCGGGGACACCGTGGAGAGTGAGGGCCGCCGTGGTGAGGACACCGCCCAGAGCCCGGCCTCGTCGAAGCACCGGCACGACAGGGGTGCACAGGGGCCGGCCGGCAGGCCGAGCGGCGGCCGTGACGCGGGCGCGCACACCGGCGTCGACCCTCAGGAGCCCGACAGCCCCACCTCCGGGCACTGAGCACCGGACAACCGGTCACAACACGGTTCGGGCGGGCGGCACCCCATCGGCACGTGATCGCGCCCGTCCGCCACGGCCGGCGGCCGTCGGCGGCCGGCCCCGACTGAAAGGCATGAGGAGGAGGTAGGTCGTGAGTTTTTCCGGGATCGTCTACAAGCCCGTCGGCATGGTGGTGGGTGCCCTCGGCGGCGTGCTGGCGAGCGCCGTGTTCAAGCGCGTGTGGAAGGTCGCCGGGCACGAGGGCGACGCTCCGAACGCGACGGACGAGAACCGCACCTGGAGCGAGGTCCTCCTCGCGGCGGCGCTGCAAGGTGCCGTGTTCGCGCTGGTGAAGGCTGCGATCGACCGGACCGGTGCGGTGGCCGTCGGCAAGGCCACGGGGCACTGGCCCACCAGCAACGACAGCTGATCCCACCTACGCGGCGGGCCGCTGCCCCTACGGGATCAGGTCCCGTAGGGGCCGTGCCGACGTCGCACCCGTCTTGCGGCGCCGGCCCGGTAACGCCGGTGGTGGCCACGGCCCGCGAAGCGGTCCGGTCGTGCGGTCATGGTGGACTCCGCGGGCGGGGCTCTTGTCGATGACGGACGGTGTGACGGGCGCTCAGGGCTGGAAGAGCACCTTCACGGCACCGTCCTGCTTCTTCTGGAACATCTCGTACGCAGCCGGCGCCTCGTCGAGCGGGACGTGGTGGGTGGCGAAGGTGTCGACGCCGAGCGGGTCGTCGTCGGTGAGCAGGGGGAGGATGTCGCCGGCCCAGCGGTGGACGTTGGCCTGGCCCATGCGGAGTTGGATCTGTTTGTCGAACATGGTCAGCAGCGGCAGCGGGTCGGTCTGGCCGCCGTAGACGCCCGAGAGGGAGATGGTGCCGCCGCGTCGCACGATGTCGATGGCCAGGTAGAGGGCGTGGAGGCGGTCGATGCCGACGTGTTCCATCATCTTGGCGGCGAGGGCGCTGGGCAGGAGGTTGGTGGCCTGGGCGGCGAGTTTCGCGCCGGGCGAGCCGTGGGCCTCCATCCCGACCGCGTCGATGACGGCGTCCGGGCCGCGCCTGTCGGTGAGGTCACGGATGACATCGGCAAGGTCCTTGCCGTACTTGGTCAGGTCCAGGACGTGCACGCCACGGTTCCCGGCGCGTTCGAGGCGTTCGGGGACGAGGTCGACGCCGATCACCTGGGCCGCGCCGCGGTGCCGGGCGATCCGGCAGCTCATGTCGCCGATCGGCCCCAGGCCCAGGACGACGAGGCTGCCGCCCTCGGGCACGGCCGCGTACTCGACGGCCTGCCACGCGGTGGGCAGCACGTCGGAGAGGAAGACGAAGCGGTCGTCCTCGGGCCCGTGCGGGACCTTGATCGGCAGATTGTTCCCGAACGGGACGCGCAGCAGTTCGGCCTGGCCGCCGGGGACCTGGCCGTAGAGCTTGGTGTAGCCGAACAGCGAGGCTCCGCTGCCGTACTTCCGCACCTGGGTGGTCTCGCACTGCGAGTGCAAGCCCTGCCGGCAGGTGTGACAGGTCCCGCAGGACACGTTGAAGGGGATCACGACCCGGTCGCCGACATGCACGGCGGTGACGTCGGGTCCGACCTCCTGGACGATGCCCATGGGCTCGTGTCCGAGGATGTCGCCGACGTCGAGGAAGGGGCCGAGGACCTCGTAGAGATGGAGGTCCGATCCGCACAGTCCACTGGTGGTGACCTTGATGATCACATCGGCCGGGTCCTTGATGGACGGATCGGGGACGGTGTCGACACGGACATCTCGCCTGCCGTGCCAGGTCAAGGCTTTCATCGTCACTCCTCACGGGGCCGTACCGAGGTTCACCTTCCCCGCGTCTCTCCATGGCCCAGTCCGCGAAACGGACACACCGGGCAGGGCCTGCACGGCCGACCGGCGCGGAAGCCTGCGGCTGGCCTGAGGGCTCAGGGCGCCGTCACCGGGAAGCGTTCCCCACCCGGTGCGTCCGAGCTGTTCCACCTCCGGGCATGCCCGGGGGCGGAACGCTCCGGTGCGGGCACGCGGGTGGTGTGACGGGTCAGCTCGGGATGAGGCAGGTACATGGGGGTAGGCGCGTCGGCCGAGGGGTCGTCGTGGCCCCGGAACGGGGGCCGTGGTGGACGCGATCGTGCTGTCGAGGGACGACCACAAGGCGGTGGAGAAGCTGTTCAAGGCGTTCGAGAAGGCAGGGGAAGACGCGCACGCGGAGAAGCGGCGGATCGCCGATGAAGTGATCGAGGAGCTGACCGTGCACGCGGTGATCGAGGAGGAGGAGAAGGACTGGTTCCCCGAGGTCCGCAAGGCCGTGGGCCGCAACCGCCTCGTCGAACTCGGCGAACGCCTGGAGGAGGCGAAGAAGACCGCCACACGCGCCCCCTGGAGGTCCCCGGCGCGACCAAGTAGACCGACCGCCGCGCTCGGCTCCCTGCACACGGATCGCATCCGCGGTGCGGGGTCGCAACGGCGGTGCACGACGTGTGAGGAGGACGGCTGATGGCGACGAGCGACCAGTACACACCGCAGGACCCGACCGAGCAGTATCCCCGGCCGCCGCAGCCCGAGCAGAGCCAGCCGCATCCCGGCAGCGGAGAGCGGATGCAGCCCGAGCCGGACTACGGCGAGACCTCCTACCGCGGGTCGGGGCGGCTGGCCGGACGGGTGGCACTCGTCACCGGAGGCGACTCCGGGATCGGCCGCGCCGTCGCGCTCGCCTTTGCCCGCGAGGGCGCCGACGTGGCGTTCTGTCACCTGCCCGAGGAACAGGACGACGCCGGCGTCACCGCCCGGCTGATCGAGGGAGCCGGACAGCGTGCGCTGCCGATCGCCGGGGACCTGCGCAGCGAGGAGTTCTGCTCCGCCCTGCCCGGCCGGTGCGTCGACGGCCTCGGCGCACTCGACGTCCTGGTGAACAACGCGGCCTACCAGATGGCGCAGCCCGACGGGCTCACCTCGATCAGCACCGAGCAGTTCGACCGGGTGATGCGGACCAACCTGTACGGCATGTTCTGGCTCACCAAGGCGGCGCTGGCGCATCTGCGGCCGGGCTCATCGGTCATCAACAGCGCGTCGGTGCAGGCCTACAAACCGAGCCCGCACCTGTTGGACTACGCGATGACGAAGGCCGGCATCGTCGCGTTCACGCAGGGCCTGGCCCAGCAGCTCGCCCCGGACGGGATCCGGGTGAACGCGGTGGCGCCCGGCCCCGTGTGGACGCCGCTGATCCCGGCGACCATGGACGAGGAGAAGGTCGCGCACTTCGGCGAACAGTCCCCGATGGGCCGCCCTGCGCAGCCGGCCGAGATGGCCCCGGCCTACGTGTTCCTCGCCTCCCAGGAGGCCTCCTACATCACGGGGGAGATCGTCAACGCCACCGGCGGTACCCCGTTGCCCTGAGGCCACGGACTCCGCTCGGCCGGATCGCCTCGGCACGCCCTTCGCCCGGAAGGGCGGCTCAGGAACGGAAGAGGATCTTGACGGCGCCGTCGTCCTTGCGCTGGAACGTCCCGTACGCGCCGGGCGCCTCGAACGGCGGCCGCGCGGCGGGGCGGGAAGGGCAGGCGCTCGGCAGGGCATGGCGGAGCAGCAGAAATCCCAAGTCGGTGACTGCCGCGCTGCCTGCGGACGCTCCAGGTGAGGTGGCCCCGCGGGAAGTACTGCGGTGGATCGGGTCCGACAGATCGGAAAGGTGCGCGATCATGGCATTCATCCACAGGCGCAAGCAGGGCCTCCAGGGCCGGGAGCCCGGCGGGGCGGGCCCCGGCGAGGAGGTGGAGGCCCGGGCACCGGAAGGACCCACCGACGTGCCCGGCCGTGGCTGGTGGGCGGTGCTCAAGCGCACCGGCAAGGAGTTCCTGGACGACGAACTGCCCGACCGGGCGGCCGCGCTCACCTACTACGGCGTGCTGGCGATCTTCCCTGCCCTGCTGCTGCTGGTCGCGGTGCTCGGCCTGACCGGCACCTCCGCCACCAACCAGGTCCTGGACAACCTGCAGAAGCTCGCCCCCGGCGCGGCCCAGGACATCCTGCGGACCGCGGTCACCCAGCTCCAGGGCAGCCGCGGCGCCGGCGGCGTGCTGGCCGTGGTGGGCCTGCTGGGCGCCCTGTGGTCGGCGTCCGGATACATCGCGGCGTTCATCCGCGCGTCCAACGCGGTGTACGACATCCGCGAGGGCCGCCCCGCATGGAAGGTCACGCCGCTGCGGCTGGGGCTGACCGTGCTGATGATGGTGATGCTCGCGGCGAGCGCACTGATCGTGGTGTTCACTGGGCCCCTTGCCCGCCGGATGGGCGACGTGCTGGGGTTGGGTGACACCGCCCTGACGGCGTGGTCGATCGCCAAGTGGCCGGTGCTGGTGCTGCTGGTGGCGCTCATGATCGCGACGCTGTACTGGGCCGCGCCGAACGTGCGCGGACGCGGTTTCCGCTGGGTGTCGCCGGGGAGCCTGCTCGCTGTCGGCCTGTGGCTGCTGCTCTCCGGCGGCTTCGCCCTGTACGTGGCGAACTTCGGCTCCTACAACAAGACGTACGGCACCCTGGCCGGCGTGATCGTCTTCCTGGTCTGGCTGTGGCTGTCCAACCTGGCGATCCTGCTGGGCCTGGAGTTCGACGCCGAGTTGTCCCGTGAACGCGCCATCGAAGGTGGCATGCCGCCTGCTGAGGAGCCCTACGTCCCGCCCCGCGACACCCGCAAGTGGCCCGACGACGTGGAGGACGGGCATGGGCCGTGAGCCGCGGGCCTCTGCCGGGTGGGAACCGGGACGGCTGACGGACGGCGAGTACCCGCGGTAGGTCACAGCGTCGACCGGGTGAGAGAGGCCGGCCGGCGAACAGCGGGTAGGCACGCAGCCGCCGGAATCGTGAGCCCATACAACTGCAAGGAGATGGCTCATGAGTGACACGGCAGGTTCCGGCCGCCCGGAGCGGAACACCGAGGCGAGCGTTGCCCAGAGCGTGCAGGAGCACGCAGGTGTGGAAGTGGCGGCCCGCGAACCCGACCGCGCCCGCCGTACGACCGCGCAGACGAGGGAAGGGATCCGGCTCGACCCCTGGCGCCCGGCCGGACGCTGCCGGCCGGGCGCCTGAGGGCGGTTCACCCGTGGCGGGTGAGGCAGGATCCGGCGGTGGCGGGGCGAGCTGGTCGGTCAGGCGGTCCTCGAACCGGCCGAGAAGGAGCACGGCACCCGGCGGAGCCGGGGGCGGCAACAGCATGAGGGCGAGCATGTGAACCTCCCGACAGGGGGTGGTCACGGTCATCGACGCGCCGGTCGATCCCCGCGCTGGGGCCCGCACCGGCATCCGGCCGCCCTCTCCGCGGGTGTCACCGGGCTGTGGGCCGACCCCGGGCGCTCCTCGCCCTTGGCCGAGACAGGCTGACGCGAGGTGCCGGCCGGCATGCCGGTCCGGAGCGTCCTATCGCAAAGGGCGTGGCCCACGGAAAGGAGGGCAGGCGCGGACGGGGACGATCCGAAGGAGGAGCCTTGAGCGAGTACACGAACCCGGTGGGTTCGCATCAGGAACAGGAGCCCGGCACGGCGGCCTCCGCCGTCCGAACGGCGCAGGACAAGGCCAGCGAAGGCGCGCAGGTGGTGGCCGACAACACCGCGGAGGTCGTCGGCACGGTCAAGGAACAGGCGTCGCAGGTGGTCGGGGAGGCGAGCGCGCAGGCGCGGGACCTGCTCGCCGAGGCGCGCGGCCAGGTCCAGGAGCAGGCCCGGGCCCAGACGGGCCGGCTCGCGGAGAACGTGCGGCGCCTGGCCCACGAGCTGCGGGACATGGCCGATCACGGCAAGCCCGATTCCACGGCCGCGGCCGCGGTCGCGCAGATCGCCGACGGCGGCCAGCGGGTCGCGGACCACCTGGAGCAGCGCGGTCCGGACGGCCTGCTGGCCGACGTGCGGGACTTCGCGCGCCGCCGGCCCGGCCTGTTCCTCGCCGGTGCGGCGCTGGCCGGCTTCGCACTGGGCCGCACCGGCAAGGGCGTCGCAGCGGCCGGCGACCCGGACGGCCCCGAGGAACGGCGCCCTGACAGCGACGGCGCGTCTCCGCCGCAGGTCCCGCTGACGACACCCGCGCCCCCGCGCCCACCGGCCGCCCCGATGCCCGCGGCTCCCGGCCTCGCACCCGACCCGTACGAGGCGTACGGCCAGTCCCAGCCCCCGCACATCACCCCCGCCTACGGGCAGGACTTCGACCGCGGGCGGCAGCAGCCCCCGGCCCAGGGGGTCTGAACGATGGCCCTCTCCTCCTTCGAACAGAACGCCACTCACCGCACCCCAACCCCCGGATCGGACGGCCCTGCACCGGCGGCCGACCCGACCGGCCGACCGGCCACAGGGCCCGGCGAGGACCAGTCCCTCGGGGACCTGATCGGCGAGATCACCCACGACCTCAGCCGGCTGGTGCGGGACGAAATCGACCTCGCCAAGGCGGAGATCAAGCAGGAAGCCACCAAGGCGGGCAAGGCCTCCGGCATGCTCGCCGGCGCCGGCTACGCAGGCCACCTGGTCCTGATTCTCGCCAGCCTGACCCTGGTCTTCGCGCTCGGCAACGCCATGAACCTCGCCTGGGCGGCTCTGATCGTCACCGCCCTGTGGGCCGTGGCCGCAGCGGTGCTCTACAGCACCGGCCGCAAACGGTGGAAGGACGTGCGCCTCATGCCCGAACAGACCGTCGAGACCCTGAAGGAGGACGCCGCATGGACGCGACACCCGACGAGCTGAGGAGCGAGGTCGAAGCCCGACGCGCCCATCTGGCGCACAACGTCGACCGTCTCGCCGACAGGATCACCCCCAGTCGAGTGGCCCACCGTCAGGCCGACGCCGCACGCAGCAAGCTGACCGGAATCAAGGAGCGAGTGATGGGCACCGCCCACGACACCGGCACCGCGGCACACCGCGCAACCGCCGCCGCCGGCACCACCGCCGCCCAGATCGGCGACACCGTCCAGCAGACGCCCGCGCAGCTGCGCCGGCAGACGCAGGGCAGCCCGCTGGCGGCGGGCATCATCGCGTTCGGCGCGGGCCTGCTCGCTGCCGCCCTGCTGCCCACCAGTAAGGCGGAGGAGCGGGGCGGGGCGATGCTGCGCGACCATCCGGAACTGCTGGAGCCGGTCAAGCAGGCCGCCACCCAGGCTGCGCGGGACGTCCGCGACGAAATGCGCGAGCCGGCCACCGACGCCCTCCAGGCCGTGAAGTCCACCGCCCAGGACGCCGTCGACAGCAGCAGGAGCGCCGCCCAGGACGCCGGGCGCCGAACCGCCGGCGACCTGAAGGCGACCGGTCAGGAGGCCGCCCAGGAGATCCGCCGCCCGACCACCTGACCCAGGGCACCGGCTCGGTGCCGGTCGCGAGCGCCCGGTATCGGCAACCCCCCTCGACGCCCGGCGCGGGTGCCTTTTGGGCCCACGCGCAGGGCATGCACGAGGCAAGGGCCGCCGGTACAGCACGCGTGGGCGGCGTGCTGCTGATCGGCCGGCCCACAGCGGGGTGTTCGCGGTTCGGGGTGGTGTGCAAAAGCATCGTGCCCGGCACCGGCCGCCTGGTCCATGGGGTCGGCGGCCGGGTCGCGGTCCGGCATCCGTCCGGGTGTCCCGCGCGTGCCGGGCCGCCCACGGTGGTGCCCGCGGTCTGGGACGCAGACAGGGGGCACCACCCCCGGGCCGGGCCTGGCAGCGGCCACTTACTGGCCGTCAGCCCTGTCGAGCCCCAGGCGCGCGCCGTGCGGGCCGTGTGTGTGCTCCAGCCACCGGCTGAGCAGGTGGTGATCGGCGATGGCCCGGGGTGTCCGTTCGCCGGTGCGGGCCTTCTCGAGCGCAGTGAGAGCGCAGTCCATGGCCCACAGCCGGATCCGCGGAACGGCGCCGGCCTGCAGCCGGTCCCTGTGTTGACACAGCTCTTGTTCCCGTAGGAGAGCGGCCATTTCACGCCGGTCACCGTCCTCGGCCGCGGCCTTTCGTCCCGCGTAGCAGGCGGCGATCAGGTGCCGGGCCCGGGCCTGCTCCTCGTCCATCGCATCTCACCGCCTTCCGCCTGCCTCCACCGAGTCTCCTCTGCTGCCGAAGTGCCGGCATGGGCCGACCGGCTCCTCACCCGATCAGGGGCCGCCCCCTTGAACGGACCGGTCACCCAGCCACTCGGACGCGGACTCGACGGCCCCCGCCCCGGCCGACCGCGATCCGACCGGTCGTCCGTCATGGTCGCCGTGCCCCGGGCCGACCCGTCATTGAAACGGTGCGCGCGCCCCGCACCGGGGCGCGCACCCCCACCGGCCGGCCCCGAATGCCCCGGCGGCACCGGGCGGTGGGCACCGCCTGCCGGGGCGGACCGGGCATACACCCCGGCCGCCCCGGCCCGCCAGCCCGAGCCCGCTCTGACGGCCCACCGCCGAACACCCGAGTCACTCACCGACGGCCGACGGCTGGGGGCTGCGCGGCCACCGAGCACCGCAGCCTGCCCTTCCACCGCTCGTTCTTTTGGCCTCGAACCTGTCCGCGGACGGTCCGCGCCGCTGAGCGGCCCCGGTCACCCCTGTGCATGAGCCGCCGGACGCTCGGACGGGGCCCGCGTTGGTTGCGGCGGGATGGTCGGAGGATCTGCAGGTGTGGGGATGGCCTGCGGGGGCCAGGGCCGGTGGGCGAGGTCGTGGCGGAGGGAGTCGAGTCTGGCCAGGCAGGTGTCGAGGGTGGCGAGGGCGGCGCTGCTGTGTTCGCGGATGCGGCGTTCGATGGCGGCGAGTTGGCCTTCGATGTGCTGCCAACGCTCCTCGGCGGTGGTGTCAGGTGCGTCGTTGGTCGCTGTCATGGCGGAGGCGGTCGGTGCGGTCGGTGAGGTCGTCGAGGCGGGCGGCGAGGTCCGGATGGTCGGCGACGTGGGGTCGCATCGCCGTCAGGGGCGCTATCAGGCCGGCCGGGTCGGGCGCGCCGAGGGCGGTGGTGAGTGCGGTCAGCGCGGGCCGGGCCCGGGGGGTGAGGCCGGTCGCGGCGGTGACCTGGGCGGCGAGCACGCGCAGGTCGGCGGCGTGGTCGCGGGCCCAGTCGCCGACCGCGCGGTCGGCGGCCCGCCGGTCGCGCACCGCCTTGACCCGCTCCGCTCCGGTCTCCGTGCCGGCCGAGGTGCTGTCCGCGGGGCGCAGGCGCAGGTAGCGGTTCTCGGCGGCCTGGCGGCTGGCGACGCCCATGGGGTGGGCGAGGTCGGCCCAGGTGGCGCCGGCCTCCCGGGCGCTCTCCACCAGGCCCGCCTCCCAGCCGGCGAGCTCGGTACGCAGCTCGCGCAGCAGCACCAGCGCGGCCAGGGCCTGCTCGGGGCCGTCTTCCTGCGGGTGCCGGTCCGTGGCGGCGGGGATCCGGGCGGTACGGACGGCGTCGTCGATGGCGGCGAGCGCGGCGGCGGCGGCGAGGAAGGAGACCGGGCCGGGCGGCGGGGCCGGGTCGGCGGCGGGCTTGGGCGGCTTCTTGCTCATGTTGTCATTCTATGGACGACACTCAGGATTTGTCATCGGATGGATGACGTGCTAGAACGGTGTCAGGTGAAGCGCACTGGCACCCGTTCGATCAGTGGAGGTGTTTCGCGATGCTGCTGCGCACTGACCCGTTCCGCGAGTTGGACCGGCTGACCCAGCAGTTCCTCAACACGACCGGCACCTGGTCGCGTCCCACGCCGATGCCGCTGGACGCCTACCGGGCCGGCGACGAGTACGTGATCTGCTTCGACCTGCCGGGGGTCGACCCGGAGGCGATCGACATCGACGTCGAGCGGAACATGGTGACCGTGAAGGCCGAGCGCCGCCCGCGCCGGGAAGGCGAGGACATCAAGTGGGAGCTGTCCGAGCGCCCGCTCGGCGTCTTCTCCCGCCAGGTCATGCTCTCCGACACCCTCGACCCCGCCGGGATCACCGCCGACTACGACGCCGGCGTGCTGACCCTGAAGATCCCGGTCGCCGAGAAGGCCAAGCCCCGCAAGGTCGCGATCAGCCACAGCGGCGACCGCAAGCAGATCCAGGCCTGAGCCGTTCCCCGATGCCGTTCCGGCCGCCCCTGATCTCTCCCCCCTCGATCGAAAGGGGCGGCCGGAACACCACCGCCCCCGGCCGCCTCGCGGGACCGGCCTGACCGCGCAGAGGGGGCAACGCCATGAACGGCCAGGGAAACGAACCCTTCATCGTGCAGGCACGCGGCGAGCTCGACATCGACACCGCCCCCTCGCTGCGCCGTGCTCTGGCCGCCGCGCTCGAGTCGCACCGGGAGGTGGTGCTGGATCTGTCGGAGGTGACGTTCATGGACTGCGCGGGCCTGGGCGCCCTTGTCCGGGCCCAGGGCCAGGCCGACCGGTGCGGTGCCCGTTTGGTCCTGCGTGGGGCCGGGCGCTGCGTGGTGCGGTTGCTCAAGCTGACCGGTCTGCACCGGCACCTGGCCGTCGAGCCCTGACCATCGTCAGGCGTTGGCACTGCTTCCTCGGGACGGAGGGAGAACCGCGGTGACTCTTCGATGGGAGGCGTTCTTGGAAGAGGTCCGGGAACGCGGCGAGTACGACACCCCGCAGGAGGCCGAGCGGGCCGCCCGAGTGGTCATGGCCCTGCTGGGTGCCCACCTGGTCGGCGACGTGCGCGCGGAACTGGCCGCCCGCCTGCTCGAGACCCTCGCCCCGGTCCTGCTCAACCCGCTGCAGGCCGCCGAACCGCTCAGCCCGGAACGGTTCGTGCGCGCGACCGCGGCCTGGATCGAGGGCGCCACCGAGACCACCGCGCTGTGGGACATCGGCGCTGTCCTGTCCACCGTGGCCGACGCCGCCGGCGACGACCTCACCGAGCGTGTCCTGCTCCAACTGCCGCCCGGCTACGACCTCCTGTTCGGCCGGCCCCAGCCCGGCCACCGCCCCTGAACCCGCCCGCCGCCGCACCCGCCCGGCCGGCCCCGCCCCGGAAGGCCACCACCGCCATGACCCGGTACCGCCTCCTTCTCCAGCAGGTCCGCACCTTCGGCCGCTACACCAGCGACGAGGAGGCCGAACGCGTCCTGCACGCCGTCCTGGCCGTCCTCGGCGGCCAGCTCACCGGCGAGGAACGCTGCGACCTCGCCGCCACCTTGCCCGAGCGGGCCCGCGCCGTCTTCACCTCGCAGATCCCGCTGCCGGAGCCGGTCGCCGCCCAGGCCTTCGTCGAAGCCGTCGCCCACGCCCTGAACACCAGCCTCAGCGGCGCCCGCTGGGACACCTCCTCCGTCCTTGCCGCCCTCGCCGACCTGGCCGGTGACAGGCTGACCGACCGGCTTCTCGCGGACCTGCCTCGCGGCTACGCCCTCCTGTTCGGCCGAGCCGACCTCATCACGGCGGCGGCGTGACCGGGGCCGCGCATGAGCCGTCACCGGCACGGCGCGGAGTTCACGCACAGGGCGGGCGTCCACCCCGTCGCCCCGGCCGGCCGCTGGGGCGGGTGAGCACGCGCAACGGCCAAGGCGCCAGACGCGGGATCAGCGTGAATGCCCGGCCGGGCAGGGGCCGCGAGCCCGGTCGGCAAGGGTCGGCTCCGCCCGCGGTTGCCGGACGGGCGGGCGGTGTCGAGGGCCTCGCGCAGGGCGTACGGTCGGTGATGGTGGGCTGTTCGGCGAAGCGGGCCGGCAGCCGGCGGACGGTGCGGCCGTCGCCGTCCCGCACGGCCTCCGTGATCGCCTTGACCGAGGCCGTCTGTCCGTCCCGGACCGTCTTCGGTGCCACGGGCGCCAGGTGTCCCACTGCCGCCTCCCTGCGCACCGGTGTCCGAGGAGCGTGGCCCCAAGGGTCGGCCAGCGGCATCGCACCGGTTCGTCGCCAGTTGTTTCACGCCGGCACCGTGCAGTGAAATACCGTCAGTTCCGCAGTTCCGGCCCCGCCGAGTGTTCGGTGCGCCGAGACCGGTGCACGGGGTCGCGCCGTCCCTGCCTTGTCCGCGGAACCGACGACCTGTCGAACGGGCCGCCCGCCCGGCAGGTCCGGGACCCGACCGAGGAGTGAACAGCCGGATGCCGACGAACACCGCCGGCCGGGCCGTGCCCACCGCGGAGGAGGCCTGCGTGGGCGCCCACGGGCCCGGCCGGGATTCGACCGCCTGCCGGACGCCGCCGTCCCGAGCGCTGCGCGATGAACGTCCTGTACAGACTGCATCACTTGGGCTACGTCGTCCCGCTGCAGGCCGACGCCGGCTGGGTCGGCACGGCCGGGCCCGGCCCGTCGTACCTGGACGAGGGCTCCGGAGGCCCGGAGAACGACTTCACCAACCGCAACACCACTGCGATGACGCACTCGAAGGAGGAGATGCACATGGGCACCGAACGCGTCGACGCCGCCCGACACGGCTGAGCGAATGCGTGCCACGGAGGCGTCCGAAGAGCTGTGCCGATGCGCCATGAGGAGGTCGCGTCGAGCACAAGCCGATCCCCGACACCGTTCGCGACGCGGCCGCGAACGGCGAGGACACCATCGGCCCGAACACGAGAGTCGTCCTGCACACTGAACGCCCGCTCGGGGCAACCGGGGCCGGCCCGGTCAGGAGAGGCCCGCCCGGGCGCCGAGGAGCAAATCAATCGTCAGCAGCGAGGCCCGCAGGAAGCGGATCGAGGGCGAGGACATGGACGATGCCGGCACCCGCCCGGACGACGAGGGAGGCCCCGATACCGACGCACACACCCGAGCCACCTGGTGACTGCGCCCAGGAAGTGGTTACCGGGCCCCGGCCACTTCGGCGACCGGCGTCCGACTCGCGCAAACGGCTGACAACAGCGGTCCACCGCGCGTTTCCTCCACCCACCCGAACCCCGACAGGCCGTAGGGTCATCGCCGTGGGACGACGTGCTACCGTTCCGCTCCTTGGATGCCCGGCTCGGCCGCCCCGCCCCCTACTCGGGCGCGGCCGGGCCGCGCTGCGCCCGTCGGGTGAAACTCTGCCCGAGACGGGGTACTGAGACAGCAGGCCGGGTTACACGCCCAGTATGACGAAGAATCAGAAGCCCCGGGACGGCGACGACCGGCGGGTGGGTGTCCGTCCGCAGGGCGAGGTGGAGCAGGCCTTCGAGGAACTGGAGGTGGGCGCCGCCGCGCCCGACCGGCAGACTCAGGCCGCGCGCGGCAGCTTGAACGGCTACCTGTGGGCGCTGGGCCGCTCGCAGACCGCTCCCGTCAGCGGCGAACGGACTGAGGACGCGCCGGATCTGAAGGCCCTGACCGAGGAGGTCGAGACGATCGAAGCCCGCCTGGAGGACGAGGCGGCGCACACTCCCGTCCCTCCGGACTACGGACGGGGTGCTCGTGACGCTCTGGCATGGGTGTGTGGTCGCGACGAGAAGCGGACCTGATTCGGGCCGGCTGCTGCACGTACGCGGTGCCGCCCGCGTGGGGACCGCCTCCCACAGATGTCTGCGCGTGAACCTGGTACGGGAGGCCGATCTGGCAGGCGGATGGAAGACGAGTCGGACGGCGCGGGCGACCGCGGGCTGTTTGATTGCTGCCTCCAGGGCCTCGGGGCGGTCGACCAGGACGGGCACCTGCTGGGTGCAGGTGACCGCGGTGTAGAGCAGGGACTTCGCTACCCGCGCGGGCTGAAGCCTGGATCAGCTCTGCGCCGGGCCCCGCCGCCTCGTCGGATTCCGCAAGGTCCAGCCCGCCCCCAGGCCAGCACCCGGGCGACCTTCACCGTTACCGCCTACGCCTGTCCTGAAGGCAGTCCGGCGGTTGGTCGCTCATCCCGGGCCTCTCCACCGTCCGCGTCGGCCGGTCCTCCCGCGACCTGGCCGCGCAGCGGTCGCTCACGATCAGCCATCCGCCCGACACACCGCCCGCGGCGGGTGTGGCTACGCCTCCGGGTACGGCGCCGACCACGGAGACAGCGGCGCGCTCGTCTTCACCGTCGACGGCAACGGCCGCCAGGCCCGGGGCGGTATCTCGGGGCCGAGAAGAAGGACGGTCAGACCACCGGAGAGCATCATGGCCGCCGCCCACGGGCCAAACCATCGCTGCGCAGGACCCGTGGTTGTCGCACTCCGGCAGAGGTCTACGCTGACTTCCTGAACAGCGGTGATGCGCTGACCGCTTGAGCTCGCCTTCGAGCACGTGCAGGACGCCGAAAACGGATCGGCCGCCGGCTGGTCCGAGCCGCGGTCGCCGTCGCCGCGTCGGCAGAGGCGTCTCGTTCTGCCGGAGCAGGTCAGGGCCAGCGATCGAGTGTTTCGGTGACGGCGGCCCACAGTTGCTTCACCGCGTCGGGACCGGCGGTCTCTGCGACGAGGCTGACCATCTCTGCGAGGACAGCCAGTGCGGCAGCACGGTGCCCGTCGTCCAAGGCTGCTCGCAGTACGGTGAGTGCGGCCGCGCCGGCCTGTGGCGTGCCGGCGAGCGCTGCGGCCCGCCGGGCCACGGCGACGAACGTGCCGTCGGCCGGGTCTTCGCAGGCCATTGCGGCAGTCCGGGGCAGCAGTGCCGCCGGGGCACAACGTGTCAGGGCACTCAGCGGTCGGGCGCGCAGGTGCACAGGTGTAATGGTTTCGACCGCGGCGAGGGCCCGGGTCAGCTGGGCGGTATCGAGGTGGCGGACCAGATTGGTCAGGGCATCGGCGCATCGCCCTCCGTCGGCCAGGGCGGCTGCTGCGGCCAGGACCTGGTCCAACCCGTCGGAGTCGAGGCAGGCCGCGACGCCGGTCAGGGCCGACGCACGACGCCACTCATCGGTGACGGCGAGGGCATCGGCCAGCGCCACGGCCACCGCCCGGGCTCTCCGGGCTCCGGACAGGACTGCAGCAAGAGCGACGAGGACCCGCATCCGTTCAGGCCCGGCCGGCATGCCGAAGACGGCCTCGCAGGCGCGTTCGAGCGCCCCGCCGGACAGGTGGGCGGCCATGCCCGACAGCGCCAGGGCACGCAGGCCGACATCGGGAATCACCAGGGCGGTGACGAGAGCATCGTCAAGCTGCGGGCCGTCGAGGTGCGGGGCCAGCTCGGTGAGATGGTGGGCCCGCGCGTGCTCGTCCAGGCCTGCGATCACGTCCAGGATCCCGGCCCGCCAGGCCGCTTCGGGCAGGTACGGGCAGAGCCGGGTCATCGCCTCCACCTGCTGGTAGGGGTACTCCACGGCCTCAGCAGCGCTCCGGGCATGCCCCAGCGCACCGACACGCACGGCACCGTCGAGGTGCGGAAGCATGTGAGTCAGCACGAGGGCCCGCTCGGGCACCGGCATGGCCACGGCCGCCGAGACTGCTCCGGCCTGCTGGGCCGGGCCGAGGTGGGCGACGACGGCCATCAGCGCCCGATGCGAGAGGTCGGTGGTATCGGCGAGGGCGATGGCGAGGGCCTCGTCCAGCTGGGCCGCGTCGAGATACGGAGCGAGGCCGCCCAGGGTATCGGCGACCGATGCGCGCCAGGGCTCCACGGCGGCGACGACCAGCAGCGCCCGGTCCAGCTGGGAGGCATCGAGACGGGGCGCCAGCGCGGTGATCGCCGTCAGCCGGGCATGGGCGTCCTCAACCCGCAGGGCGCCGGTGAGCACCCGCTCCAGCTGGGCG
Organism: Kitasatospora sp. NPDC093679; assembly: GCF_040683455.1. NCBI lineage: Bacteria > Bacillati > Actinomycetota > Actinomycetes > Kitasatosporales > Streptomycetaceae > Kitasatospora > Kitasatospora sp. NPDC093679. The sequence goes on along the minus strand of NZ_JBFBDW010000045.1, from coordinate 27,934 downwards.
CCGTCGAGGTGGGCGACCAGCGGGGCCAGGGTCTCCACCCCTGGCTCGACAGCTGCGAGAGTGACCGCCCTGTCCAGTGCCGCAACCCGCTCTGCGCCCTCCAAACGGCTGGCCAGCGCGGTCAGCAGCTGCACCTGCGCAACGTTGTCACCGATCGCGGTCGTCGCGGCCAGGGCCAGGCGAAGGGCCTCGATGCGGCGAGTACCGCCGAGGTGCGCGGCCAGGGAGGTCAGCGCGGCGGTGCGATGGTGTCTGTGCATGATCGCAGCCGCGGCAGCCACCGCCCGCTCCAGCTGCACCGCCTCAAGGTACGGAGCAAGGCCGGCCAGCGCCTCGGCCCGCTCGTACCCGTCGGCGAGAGCCGAGGCGGCGACAAGGGCAGTGTCCAGTTGGGCGTGATCAAGGTAGGGGGCCAGACCTGCCAGGAGGGCAGCGGAGGCGGCAGCGTCCGCGAGCGCCCGGTCCAGCCGTGCGTGATCGAGGCGGGAGGCAAGGGCGACGACGACTTCCGGCTCGGCGGACCCCAACGCCTCGGCGAGCTGGGCTTCGTCGAGAAACGGGGCCAGCGCGCGGTACACGGCCGGCCACCGATCGGCGTCGTCCTCGAAATCGCCCGGCTCGTACGCCTCGGCGGCTGCCAGGGCGAGCCGGACTCCATCGGCCCGAAGCGGCTCGGGAAGGCGCGGGACCACATCGAGGAGCTCCCACAGCCGTAGGTAGTCTTCGGCAGCCAGCGCCGCATCCAGGTCGGCACGAGAGGTCGGGCGCTCCGGCGGCGCCGGAGGCCGTCCGGCGGCAAGCCACACCGCTGCTTCGGGGTCGAGCAGAGCCAGAGCGGCGGCACGATGCGGGGGCTGCAAGTGCGGCAACAGCGCTTCCACCAGTACGGGGCGCTGCCGCCGTTCGAGGAGCTCGACCTGGGCGAGGGCCTGCTCCGCCGACCACTCGCCCGCCAGCAGCAGCTGCTCGACCAGACGATCAGGCAGGACGGCGGGAAGGCTACGGGCACTGACGCCGGCCAGACCGAGCCTGATCTCCTCGACCAGCGAAACCGCGGGACGGCCACCAGCGAGATCGGCGTCGGTGCAGGCCCGCGCGGCAGCAAGCAAATCGATCACCCGGGCACCATAACGGCTCTGCGGGAAGGCAGGCCCAGCGGTCACGCTTGGGCCTGCCGCACTCCGCACACGGTCGGGCGGAACGGATCGGGCCCGCACACGGTCGGCCCCTCACCGTCCTGGCCCGGCGGAGCCCGGCGCGCGCCTGCCCCGCGGGCGGAGTCGTCAGCCGGGCGGCGCGGTCCGGGCACAGATCCCGTGAGCGGGAGATCGATCCGCTTGTCCATGTCGAGGCGGAAGGTCCCCCACGGGTTGATGTTCGACCAGAACAGCGCGGTCCGCGCCGGTCCTCATCGGTGAGCGTCGATGCTGACCACTTCGTGCGTGGTCAGCCGCGGCTCGTGTTCGGCAGCGGGCCGGGTTTGCTGATCACGCGGCTCGGCCTGCCGGGAGGGCCGCCAACTGGTGCGTGTGCACGGCTTGTTGGTCAGAGAGGAGTCCGGCTACGGCTCGGATGGTGTCGGACAGGTGGTCGCGGCGGCCGTGGTGTCGGGCGAGGGCGCGCCAGTTCTTCAGGCCGGCGATAGCGACCTCGCGGACCATGTGCAAGCGCCGGTCGAACTCGTCGACGGGCGTCGCGAGGACTTGGCGGGCCTGTCCGTCGACTGCGACCCGGGGTTGTGTCTCGGTTTCGGCAGCGAGAACGGTCAAGGAGGCTGTGTCCTGCCCGCACGCCTGCTCGGCGCGGTCGGCGCACTTGGACTGGACCTCGTGCTCGACCTCCATCCGCCCGAATCAGCCGCGACCGCCGTTTGCCCACGAAGACGGGAAGGCCGTCCCGGGTGCGTCCAGGCGAGCGTGAGCCCGGTTCCCGGTGAGGCAGCCGTCACCGGGATCCGGCCGGTACTGGATCTTCTTGAGCCGTCGTTCCACGGCCCGGGCGATCTGGCCGAGGGGCGAGGGCGGGGCACCGCCGCGAGGCGGTGCAGTGGAGTTCGAGTGCGGTGGGACCCGGACTCCGGCCTGGGGGTAGTGCCGGGAGCTGAGCCCACGCGCGGCGCACGTGGGCCTCGCGCTGCTGCCGGTCACCCGGTGCGCAGGGTCAGGCTCTGGCGTGTGCGGTGGAGCAGCTCGACCGCTGCGCGTTCGGCGGCGGGGCTCGGGCCCAGCAGGCGGTTGCAGTGCAGGTGGACGTAGCTGTCGCAGAGGTCGAGGAGCGGGCGGCCGAGCAGTGCGCGCCGGTGCAGGTCGGTGAGCCGGGCGGCGGCGGGGGCCAGGAGACGGCGGCGTTCGGCGAGGACGTCGGCGACGGGAGGTGGCGGCGGGGTGCTCAGCAGTTCGCAGAACTCGGCTTTGCGCGTGCGGAATTCGGCGCCGGCGAGGCGTTCGCGATAGGCCCGGCGGCGGTAGAGGCGCAGCCGGGCCTGTTCGTCCAGGCCGATGCCCGCCAGCAGGTCGTCGATGCTGAGCAGGGCGAGCGCCGTGTCGTCGAGCGGCAGCCGGCCGGTGCGGCGCAGGGCCAGCAGGTCGAGTACGGCGTGGCTGTCGGCCGTGTAGAGCGCCTCGGTGGCGTCCATGGCGGTGAGGCCGCCGTAGCGTTCGACCTCGCGGTCGTAGACGTCGAAGCCGAACCGGGTCAGGTACCCGTCGGCGAGGATGGCTCCGGCCCAGTCGCCGAGGGCCGGGACGAGCAGGGCGGGGTCACCGCGCAGGCGCAGCCGCAGGTGGGGTTCGGGGTCGGCGTAGCGCAGGAAGAAGCGGCGGTCGGTGTGGTGCGCCAGGGAGGCGACGATGTCGCGGACGGCCTCGGCGAGCAGGGTGTCCTCCTCCTGCCGGTCGCCGTACAGCTTGATGTAGGTCCAGTCGCTGCCCGGGGGACGGAGGCGGTCGGCCTGCGCGACGGGGGCGTGGTGTGGGCGGGGCGGTGGTGTGGGCGGGGTGGCCGTGCGGCGTGTCATGGAGATGACGAGTTCCACGATGCGGGGCCCGTCCGGCCCGGTGGCCCAGGCGTCGTCGAGGCCGGGGAGGGCTTCCTGGAGGATCACGGCGCCGCCGGGCGGCAGGTGGGTCAGGGCCCGGCGGATCTCCTCGGTGTGGGAGCGTCCGGTGGTGTCGAGGAGGAGGCGGTGGTCTGCCGCTTCGTCGCTGCTGGTCAGGTAGGTGTGGCGGGGCACGCGCCAGCGGCGGCGCCAGGCGTCGAAGGCGGCTGAGAAGCCGTCCGGGCTCCCGGTGAGCTGCTGGGCCTGGAGGTGGTCGACGCGCCACTGGGCCGGGCGCAGGACGATCCGGCCGTAGGTGACCCGGGGGAGGTAGGGGAAGTGGCGGGCGGGGCCCCAGTCGAATCCGGCGAGTTGCGCGGTGCCGTCCAGGCCCAGGTCGGCGAGGAAGCGACAGACGGCGGGGGCCCGGCTGTGGTTGAGCATGTGCCCGGAGCAGACGGTGACCTCCCGGGCGGCTCGTGGGACGCGCTCTTCGGTGCCGTCCGCCCTCGGGTCCGGGCCTGGCGCGCCATCGTCCCAGATCAGGGCGAGCCTGCCGTCGCTGATCCGGACCGCGAGTTCGTCGAGGGGGACGTAGCGGGCCGGGCCGTCCTCGGCGCTGGTCCGGATGCCGATCTCGTGGTCGCGGACGGTGGGGCGCACGACGACGTTGGCGGAGCGGGTCTTCTCGGGGAGGTAGACCAGTTCGGCGAGGACGCGGCCGGGGTCCAGGGCGCGTTCCGCGGCGGCGACGTCGGCGAGGGCGGGAGCGGCTTCCGGGAGCATGCCGGCGAAGCGGCCGAGGTTGCGTCCCGCGGCTCCCGCGCCGATGTTGGGGCCCACCACGAGACGGAAGTCTCCCGCGTCGACGGCGGCGGCCGATGGGGCGGCGACCATGGCGTAGAGGTCGAGCGACAGGGGCAGCCGGGCGGGGGCGACGTCCCGGAGGGTGAGCCGGTCGAGGGTGTCCTGGTCGAGGTCGACGGCGGCCAGGTGGTCGTGGAGCGCCTCGGTGGCGAGGCGCAGCAGGGTGTCGGCCCGGTCGGTGTCGAGGGCGGCCACCGTGGTGGTCGGGGACGGGGTGCCGAGGCCGGTGACGGGATCGAGGAGTTCGAGGACGGGCACGTCGCGGGCGGTTCCGTACCGGGCCTCGAACGCGCGCCGGTACGCGGTGATGTGCGGAGGCCCGTCCGGGAAGGGGGTGAGACGCAGCAGCAGGTCGGCGGCCTGGACGGCGGCGTCGGCGACCCGGTGGGACACCGTCCCGGCCGCGAGGGGCAGTGCCGTGTCGACCTGGACGGGGGTGCTGGTGTCGAGACCGGTGACGTGGCGGGCGTGGTCAGCCAGCGCCGGAAAGGTGTCGGCGCCGGCGTCCGGGGGCTGCTTTCGCCAGTCCTGGATGGCGGCGAGCAGCGCGGCCAGGTCGGCGTGGGCGGCGGCGGCCGCCGGAATCCGGCCGAGGTGGTCGAGGACGTGCCCGGCAGGGTCGAGGTGGGTCAGCGGCGGGCGGAGGTCCGTGAGGAGGAAGGTGTGCCGCCACAGCCGGTGGAGCAGGTCGTCGACCTTGCCGGGGGTCGCTCCGGGGACGGTGCGCAGCAGCTCGGCGGCGAGGTCGGCGTGGCTGATCGGGGTGCGGGCGAGGGTGAGGGCGAGCAGGACGGCGCCGGTGGCGCGGAGGGTGACGTTCTCACCGCCGGTTGCTGTCCGCGGCGCCTCGACGCCGCTGAGGGTGACCCGGCCGGCCCGGTGCAGCACGGCCGGGTTGGTGATGACCCGGGTCGCCCGGCGGATCCGCGGGGCCGATTCGAGGGCGGTGACGAAGTGCAGCAGGGCGTGCATGTCGAGCCGGGCGTGGACCTCGGGTGGCCGGTCGTCGGCGAGTCGGACGTCGGTGGCCGGCCCCCACTGCCCCATGGCGGCGCCCGCGTTGAGCCCGAACGGGGTGGGACGGGTGCTGAGCCGGACGAGGTAGCGCAACAGACTCGCCTCGAGCCGTCGTCGATCGCGTTCGGTGGCCGTCGGGCGCCGCAGCGCGGCCGCCAGAGGCAGCGAGGAGACGGCGACGGCGCACCGCGCCAGCGCGTTGGCCCGTACGTACGTGGTGGCGGGCTCCGGCCCGGGGGTGTCGGCTGCGGGGTAGCGGGTGACGGGCAGGATCGACGTGCGGATCATGACGAAGTCGAGGGCGCGGTAGCGGCTCCGCGCCCCCGGGGAGGGCCCTTGCCGGGCGCCCGGAGTGTGGGAGGCGTCGGTGGTCATCGCGGTGGGTGGGTGGTCATGGCGGTGGGCGGCGGGTCACGACAGCAGGAAGAACCGGTCCCAGGCGGGAGGTTCGGGGGTGGCGGCGGCCAGGAGGGCGAGGGCGATCCCGGGAGTGCCCTCCAGGAGGCCGACCCGGTCTGCACGGGTGCCGTCGGGTTCGACGCTGCGGTAGCCGAAGGGTGATTGGGGCCGGTACTCGCCGAGCAGTTGGTCGACCAGGCGGTGCGCTGCGGCGCCGATCGCCTCGTCTCCGGTGTCGGCGGCGAAGCGGAGGGCGATCTGCAGCAGACCCGCGACGCCGTGGCAGAATCCGGGCGAGTCGACGCGGCGCCAGGCGATCGGGCGCGCCAGCGCGGTGCGCAGAGCGGCGGTGGCCGCGGCGGTGAGGCCGGAGTCACCCAGGGCGGTGCCGGCCAGCCACAGTGCGCGGGCGACACCCGGGCTGCCGTAGCACCAGGCGTCGCGGGCCGGTGTCGGAGCGGGGGCCCGTGCACCGGGCACGGCGGCCGAGGACTCCTCGACCGCCGGTGGGTACGCGGCGACCGACGGGTAGCCGCCGCCCCGGGCGTCCGCGACGTGCTGTGCGGCCAGCCAGGACGCGGCCCGGCGGATCGCCTCGGTGTGTCCCGGCACCGCCGGCCCACGGGCGTCGGCGTGGACGAGGGCGAGCAGGGCGAGGGGACCGGTGATGCCGTGCGCCAGACCGCAGTTGGCGACCGCGCCCGGGTACTTCGCGCGCATGGCCTCGTCGGCGATCAGGGCGTGCGGGGTGTGCCAGGCGGGGAGCCCGTCGGGGGCCGGGCAACCCCGGCACAGGTCGACCAGCCAACCGAGCAGGGTGGTCAACGCGCGGTCCCGGTCCGGTCCGGGCGGCCGGACGCGCAGGCAGGCGGCCACACCGGTCCAGCCGGAGACGACGTCGAAGGTCCCGACCGCGACTCCCCGCCCGTCGACCGCGGGCAGCCTGCGGGGGATCCGCGTGTACAGGCTGGTGTCGAGGTCGCCGAGCAGCGCGCGGTACCGCCCCCGGCCGTCGGCCAGGTAGGCGGTGGTGAATGCCACTCCGGCGAGCCCGGAGAAGAGCCCCAGGGCCTTGACGGGGTCCCGCGCGGTGCCCTCCACGGCGCGGGCGAGGTGACGGTGGGCCACCAGGTCCCAGCCCTGGCCGGGCAGGCAGCGGTCGAGGTGCCCGAAGGCCAGGGCGAGGCCGCCGGCACCCTGCGCAGTGCTGTACGGCGTCCACCGCGGCCGCCCCCGGCGCGCACCGGCCCGGCCCGCGGCCTCCGCCGTGCCGGGATCGCGCAGCCGGGAGAGGACGTCCACGGCCGCGTCACGGACCCGCGCCACGGTCCGCGCGTCACGGACCGCCGGCTCCCAGGCGGCCGCCTGCTGCGCTGCTACGGCCATCAGCCTTCCCGGGACGATCGGGACTCCCGCTCGACGCGGCGGATGACGTGTTCTCCGGCGACCCTGCGGGTGATGCCGTCGGCGCGGACCTGACTGACCTCCAGGACGTAGTGGTCCTCGAAGAACTGGACCGGGACCGTGTCGCACTCCGAGGTGCACGAGCCGCAGGTCGAGCAGGTCTCCGTCTCGCCGGCGGCGTCGGCCGCCGGCAGGCTGACGACGGTGCACTCCTCACCGCAGGTGCTGGCGCAGCTGTTGGTGCACTCGTCCCCACAGGTACTGGCGCAACTCGCTGTCTCGCCCGCCTCGGGGGTGAACTGGTCGACGGCCGTGGTGACCACCCTGACCCGGATGTCCAAGTCGAACTGGTCCTCGCCGATCCTGGCGTTTACTTGCCTGTCGTTCATGGCGCAACCTTCTGGGGGTGGTTGCCGAGCATGTTCACTCGTTTCCACTATGGCACCGCGACGGGTGGCTGCAAGCGGGTGACGACACCGCAGCATGCAACCCTCCGTGACATTGTGACGCTCCGTTTCCGGTTGCCGTCACCCTCCGCCACCGGTGGGTCGACTCCCACTGCCGGCAGGAGGGAGGAGAGGTGCCAGGAAACGGGGCGAAACGCGAGGTGCACCGTCGGAGTGGAGCTTTGGATCATGGGACCGGCACGGGATGGCTTCGTCGGGCACCCCGTCCGCCCGGCGGCGACGCGCGGCATGCCTCCGCCCTTTCCTACCGCGTCCAGTGCACCGGTCGAGGAGGTTCCCGTCCGCGCCCGGCCAGGCACCGATCGAGCAGACGCTGCGGCTCGTCCTCAACGGGCGGCTGCCGCTCGCCGACGCATGCCGCCGTGTCGCGAAGCCGGTCACCGTCCGCGTCCTGACGTCCACTCACGTGAACTCCCTCCTCGAGCTCACCCAGGTCCGGCGCTTCGTCGTACAGGTGGTTCGCGCAGCGGTGCCGGACGACCGGGCCCTGTGCCCCTTCGCGCCGACGCCGTACGTCACTCCGATCCGGCCCGTCGGCGAGACGCTGTACCGGCCCACCCTTTTCCCCGCCGAGCCATGGTGGGCGTTCGTGTGGCCCGAAGAACTTCCCGCGGCAACTGTGCTTGCGTAAGGCACCCCCGCACAGCAGTGAGGCCCGCCGGTCGAACTGGCGGGCCTCGGTCGTTCCGCGTGCGGTGGCGACGACGGCAGGCAGGCGCCGCCGGCCGGTGTTGCCCGGGAGTGCGCCGTCGGCGTCGCCTCGGCACCTGCGGGCGGCGGGCACCGGCCCTGGGGGCCGGCGGCGGCGAGGCGTGGGCGGTGGTCTCTCCCACGGTCTCGGAGTCGCTGCTCGCACCCGGCCGTGCGGCGGCACGGCCGGGGGCCACGACGGCATCGTGAACGGCTACTGCAGCGAGACCCCGGTCACCGCGGACGGCTGCCACGCCTCCGTGGTGACCAACGCCCACCATGCGGCCAACGCGCCCATCGCCCGGATGCACACCCTGCTGGCCACCGCCCTCTGCGAAGCCGTGCCGTAGCCGGAAGATGCCTGCCGGGGGCCTCGCGGGCCCCGGCAGGCTGCGGAGGCGATCCGCCGACCGACGGGCATGGACAGTGCAGTGCTGGACGGAAGGGCGATGTGGACAACAGGATCGGGCAGCCTGGACGCCGTTCCTTTCGTGAGCTGTTTCGGCGGGTGGTGCCGCCGACGATCGTTCGGCGTCCACAAGGCGGGCGCCGGAGGGCTCGGAAGGCGAGCCAGTGGCAGGGTGCGCGGCCGTGGACGACATGATCGCGTTGCCGGCGGTGATCGTTTGGCTCGACTGCGTGACCTTCGTCTCTTGTCGGGGCGCGGGTGTCATGGTTTGATCACGATGCGTTCCCGGCCGGTGACCGCCGGAGGTGGGGCATCGGGCCGGGGATCTGCTGGTGTACGGCTGCGTTGTCGGGGGTGAGTGATTTGTTTGCGGATGCCGAATCCGCCGCGGGCGATGGTGAGCCGACGCCTGCGGAGTTGCGGGATCTCCAGGCCCGCGCCGACGCGTTGGCGCGGGACGTCGCCGCCGTGCGGGAGCGACTGAAGCAGCAGACCGGCCTGCCGCGGGCCGTGCGAGGAGCGCTGCCGGGCGATGTGGGCGAAACGCTCACCCGGGCGGCGCGGCGGATCGGGGAGGCGGCGGAGAAGCTCGCCCGGGTCCGGGCCGCCCAGTGGCCCGGGTCGTGCACGGCGTGGTGGGGAGTGTGTCCGCGCTGCGGACCGACGCTGAGAACCGAGAACGGTCGCTCGTGGTGCGAGGAGTGCGGCGCGGGATGGGGCTACGACCGCACCCGGAGCCCGTGCGGTGAACCGGCGACCTTCCTGGCGATGGACACGCAGGGCGGCACCGTCGTCGTCTGCGCCGCGCACGGCCGACACATTCAGGACCGCCTCGAAGGCGGCCTCCTCCTGTCCATGCCAACGTCCTGACGCCACGGACACGACGGCACAGCACCGCTCGGCCTCGGATCCGCGGCCGCGGTCGGGGACGGGGACGGGCCACGATCAGCCGCAGTGCGCGTTGAAGCCGCCGCTGACGTTGCTCTCGATGCCGCCTTCCCAGTCGATGCAGCTGTGCTCGGCGTGCAGGTAGACCGGCCCGGCATAGGACCGGTAGTAGTTCTCGTCGAGCTTCGTCCAGGCGGAGGCACCGGCAAGGCTCAGCCCGGCGAGCATGAGGATCGGCTGTCCCGGGCTGTTGCGGACCGTCACCACGCAGTTGTTGCCGTTGCTGCTGTTGTAGGTCAGGTAGACCGTGCCGCCGAGGTTGAGGTCGCGGTGGTCGATGACGGTGTAGCCCGAACCGCAGACGCCGTTGTAGCCGGCGGCCTGCGCAGCCGTCGGCACTGCAGTGGCGGCGGCGCCCGCCACCAGGGCCAGGGTGCCGAGACGGGCAGCGGCTCGCTTCGTCGACATGTGCATCGGGTTCACTCCGTCCTGCGGGGTTCGTGGCGCCCGGTCCTGGCCGTGTCCTGCCGGTCCCACCGGTTCCGAACGGGGCGTGCCAGGGCAACGGGGGGAGGCACGCGGTGCGTGCGGGGCGTGGCGGCGCTTCCGGGCCGGTCGTGGTGAGCAGACTGGCAAAAGCCCGTATCGCCGAGGTAGCGCGGCCGCCGAACGCCACCGGTGCCGCGCGCCGATGTCCCACCTCCGCCCTGCTGCGCCCCTTCGCCCGGCGCAGTTGCGCCCCCGCCGGTCTGCAAACCCGCGCGTGCGGGTGCGGGTGCGGTGTGTCCGGGCGACGGCGGCGCGACTCCGGTCCCGCTACCGGGACGATACGGAGGCCGACGATCATGGTGCGCATCGCGTCCGACCCCGATGGAAGGCTGATTGCATGCGTACGATCGCACGGCGGATGGCGGTGGCCGCAGCGGCGCTGCTTGCGGTGGCCGGCGGCATCACGTTCTCGACGGCCACCCCGGCGATGGCCGGCGGTTGGGGGTGTTCGGGCACCGAGGTGAGCGACTCCCCGTTCGCGGTGAAGGCCTACGGCGGCCAGGTGCTGAGCCACGTGCACCTGTTCTGGGACGGCTCGACGGGCCGCAACTGTGCGGTCAACGTCAAGGCCGGAAGCCTGTACGGAACCGCGGGCTTCATCTCGATCCGGCTGATCGAGTGCCGCGAGGACACTCCCGGCGGCAGCTCCGACTGCACCAGCATCGAGAACCGGCCCGACGGAAGCGACAACTACCGTTACTACGCCGGTCCGGTGAGCGTTCCGGGTTCCGGCCACTGCATCTGGGTCGAGGGCATCACCTCGGGCCCCAGCGCGATCGGCTACTACACCAGCCCGACCTTCCACTGCTGACCGGAGCGCCCGCCCCCTCGGTGCGGCAGCCCGTACACGGGACGTCAGCCGCATCTGCACCGTGCGAATTGTAGCCGCAGCCGTCGTTGACGCACCACGACCTCGCCGGACCGATGCCCCCGGCCGCCGGTCTGCGGCGGCCGGCTGTCCGTCCGGGCCCCAACCGCTCAACGCGGAGCACTGCTGGAGGGGCGCTGTCATTGGCGCGAGCAGCCCCGCCGGGGCTCGGGCCGGACGGATCGGATGGCCGGGGCTGCATCCACCCGATCAGCGAGCGCATGGCTGGGCCCGGGCCCGGTCGGTCCGTGCTGCGGTCAGAGGCGCTTCAGGACTCGATCGAGGGCGGAGCGGCGCGGCAGGCCGAGTGGTTCGTGGTGGGCCGTGAGGTGGTCGTGGGCGGGCGGCGCCGTTTGAGGACGCCGTTACTCCGATCGCACCGGCCAGCGCGTGCCCGGGGTCTTGAGGACACGGTCGCCGATGTCGAGCGCCTGGTACGTCCGGCCGTCCACCTGCACGGCGAGCTCACGCCCCTGGTCGGTGCGGATCCGCAACATGCAGCGGGTTGTCGTGCCGTAGGTACCGGTCGAACTGCTCACCCACCGCTCGGTGACCTCCCCGGTGTAGGCATCGTCGACCGCGTTCGCCCGTTGCGCGGCGATGACCACCAGGATCAGGGCGAGCGGGCCGAGGGAGAGGATCAGGAAAACGGTGCTCGACATGTGCGCCCCCGCATCGACGACGGCACAGGCTATCCACGGCAGGGTACCGCTCTTGACGGAACCAGCCCAGAAGGCATACCCAGAGAGTGAGTTGGGGCCCGCTGCGGGTACGGGTGCGCGCGGCCCTGGTCCACAACGACAGCCGGCATCCTGCCCGCCCACTTCCTACCGCGAGGCCGGGACCGGTGGCGGGCAGCCACCACCCCAGCGAGGTGATGGCATCCCAACTGATCATTTCAGGATGAGTTCGGCTTGGGGGCTTGGCAGTTGAGGCGTCTGGGCGGCAGAGTGCTGCACGTCTCGGATGATCTTGTGCCGGATGACCTGTGGGAGCGGGTGGCTCCGCTGCTGCCACCACGTCCGCCGCGACGCCACCGATACCCCGGCCGGCTGCCCGCGGATGACCGTGCTGCTCTGCGCGGCATCGTCTACGTGCTGTGCAAGAGCGTGAGCTGGCGGGACGTGCCCGCGGAGCGGACCGGGTGCAGCGGGATCACGGCCTGGCGGCGGCTGAGGGACTGGACCGAGGCCGGCGTGTGGCCCTGCCTGCACGAGGTCCTGCTCGCCGAACTGCGGGCGGCAGGGATGTTGGAGATGGATGACGCCGCGATCGACGGATTGCACATCGGGCGCTCAAGGGGGGCTCACACCGGACCTTCGCCGGTCGACCGGGGCCGGCCGGGCGGCAAGCACCACCTGATCGTCGACCGGCACGGCACCCCGCTCGCCGTCACGCTGAGCGGTGGCAACCGCCACGACGTCACCGGCTCCTGCCGCTCCTGGACACCATCCCGCCCGTCCGCGGCCTACGTGGCAGGCCCCGCCGACGCCCCCGCAGGCTGTTCGCCGACCGCGGCTACGACCGCGACAAGTACCGCCTGATCCTGCGCCACCGCGGCATCACCCCGAGGATCGCCCGCCGCGGCGTCACCCACGGCTCCGGACTCGGCAAGACCCGCTGCGTGGTCGAGCGGACCTTCGCCCGGCTCCACCGGCTCAAACGCCTGCGAACCCGCTACGAGATACGCGCCGACCTCCACCTCGGCCTGCTCCAACTCGCCTGCAGCATCATCTGCCTACAGAAGCTCCGCACCTCATTGCGGGATTTTGCTGGTTTGGGGGGTGGTGGTTCGGGTGTCGGTGGTTCTCCGACGGGCCGAGGGGTGCTGGCTTCAATGCCTGCGTTGGTGTCATCGCCGGCTTCAACGCCTGTGCCGGTGCCGGTACGGGCCCCGCAGTCGCGGTTGCAGTCGCAGTTGCAGTCGCGTCGTGTGGTGCGTCCAGCGCCGGCGTTCGACGACCGGTTCCCGAACGGGCCGTTGGTCGTGCTCGATGGCGATGGCACTGCTTATGGTGTTGGTGGGCTTGTTCTGGACTGCCCGGCCACGACGCTGGCGCAGCTCGCCGGGTGGGCGTTGACCGCTTCCGGTTTGGGTGCGGCTCGGCTGCATCGTCACGGGAGGGATTCCGACCCGCTGCTCGTTCTTACCGCGGCCGCTACCGAAAGGTTTGGTCTGCCGCTCACCCTGGACGACGACCCCGCCACCCGCCGTAGCCAGCGGCTTCCGGAGGACCACAAGGCGGTCAAGGCACTCACCCGCTCGAAGTGGCAGCTCACCCGCCGCGGTTTCGGACCGTGGGCCCGTATCTACCGGCCGGTCAAGGACGGTCGTCGTCAGTGTCTGCAACTCGCCGTCCTGCCCTGGCGTGCTCTGGACCCCCGTGCCTGGGGTGATGCCGCGAGTCTGCCTGCCCCGGATCTGGCCCGTGTGCTGGGTGTCTACGCCCAACGGGTCATCACCCCGCGTGGCTCGAGTGCTACCTGTGGTCTGGAGCTGATGACCGCGCTGCGCCCGCCGACCCGGGCGGTCCGTGACGAGGTGAGCGGTGGATGGGTGTCGGGGCCGATGCCGGGCGCGTTGACCGAGGTCGTGCAGGCGGCGCCGCCGGAGGTCCCGCCGGAGCATCCGGCCGCCCAAGGCTGGAGCGGCGGGTTCCTCGACGAGGAGTCCTACCAGTGGCTGCGCCCCGTCGAGACCCTCTCCGAGGCGGAAATGATCGAGCCGTATGCGGTCGGCATCGACATCAACACCGCTTATCTCGCCGCCGCCGCACGCCTGAACGTCGGCCTGTCCGGCCCGGTCCATCTCCACCGGCCGGCCTTCGACAAGAAGGCGCCCGGTTCCTGGCTGGTCGATCTGTCGCACATCCCGACCGACCCCCGCCTGCCCTCCCCGTTCACTCCCACCGGCAGGCACCCCGAAGGCCCGGCCTGGTACGCCACTCCCACCGTCGCCTACGCCGTCGAACTCGGCCACGACGTCCGGCCGATCGAGGCGTACCTGCGGGAGAGGACCGGTGCCTACCTCGACCCCTGGCACGACCGCCTGCGCGAGGCCTACGTCACCACCATGGCCGAGGCCGGCATCCCCACCGACAAGGACACCGACGAACGCGCCTTTCTCGCCGGGATGGCTGCTCATCGTCTTCTCAAGGAGGCCGGGGATGACCTTGAGGTGCTGCGTACCGCGCTCGTGGCCGAAGGCCTGGGTCACCTGGCCGGTGCGGGTGACGATCAACTGCGTGCGGCTGCCTGGCGTCACCATCAGATCGCGATCGTCCTGTCCGCGGTGAAGTCGACGGTGAAGTTCGGGATCGGTAAGCTCCGTGAACGCCCCCAGGGCCTGGCCTACACGAAGGGCGAGCCGTGGCCGGCGCTTCAGCGGGAGACCTGGCGCCCGGACATTAGGGCCGCGGTCATCGCCAAGGCGAGGGTGAACATGCACCGCAAGATGGCGAACGTCGCCCGGGCGAACGGCCGTTACCCGCTCGGCGTCAACAACGACTGCGTCGTCTACGCCTCACCCGGTCCCGGCCCGTTGGACTTCCTGCCGCTCACCGGCTCCGGCAAGGGCGTGCTCCCGGGCACGTTCCGGCTCGGCGCAACCCCTGGCCTGGCGAAGCTCGAGGGCGTCCAGACGATGCTCACCGTCGTCGACTGGCTGGAGCGCGACCAGCCCCTCAATCCGGCCCGTCACATCAAGGGCTATGACTCCGGCGCCGTCGAAGGGAAGTAGCCAGCCGTGGAGGAGATCACCGACGCCCTGGACCGGGCCGCGCCCGGCCATTTCACCAAAGCCCCACCCAAGGGCGCGCAGGCTCAGATGCGGCTGCTGACCAAGGCTGCCAAGGGCGATACCGCGGCCGTCGCCGCCCGACTCGGTGTGAGCCGCCGCACCGTCGAACGCTACCTCGCCGGACAGCGTAAGACCCCCCGCAGCGCACTGCGCCAGGCCCTGGCCCGCGAGGTTGGGCGGGCGTGGCAGCCCGGCATCCGCCGCCAGGCCCGCAAGAAGGCGGCGACCAGCACGGGCATCACCGTGGAGGTGTGGGCGCACTTCGGCTACACCGCTCCCGTCGGCACCACCGACGAGCCTCGGCTGCGCCACTTGACCGTTCACCTCCCCCCGGCCTACGCCGACCGCCTCTTCACCGCCCAGGAGCAGGGCGTCGGCGACCGAGCCATGCGCGAGATCATGGCCGAGGGATTCCAGGAAATCTATTTCAAGGACGGCGGACGGGCCGCCGGACTCGAAGTCGAATTCACCCGGATCCAGGCGATCGACGTCCAGTACTGACCCGCCACGGCGAAACCCTCCCGTCTCCCGTCTCCCGTCTCCCGTCTCCCGTCTCCCGGCCGCAGGCCCCGGCCCTTCCGGCCGCCGGCTCCTGGCCCTGTCGGCCTGCACGTCCCGTATCGGGCCTCACCGGCCCTTCCGTCCCCCGGCCTGCCCACCCTGTATCGGTCTCGCTGGCCCTTGGCCTGTTCCGGGTGGTGTCGTCCGTCTGGTGGGTAGGCCTGCTGCCCGGTGTGGGCGGGGACCGGTACGGGGTCGGCGACGGGAGGGCAGCGAACCCGCGGGCCGGGCGAACCCGCGGGCCGGGCGGGCATCGCGGGGCCCGTGGGTGCTGGGCGCGCATCCGGCGTCCCCGGGGGGCCTTGCCGACACCTCCGCCTCGAGGCCGGCGGACGGGCGGGGAAATTCGGTGCGATGCAGGTCACCGCCGGGTGTCGATTGCCGTACCGTGACCGGGGACGAAGTGGGGGAGACTCGTATGAGTGCCCAGCCGGAACACCTTCCCGCCCCGCCGCCGGCTCCGGTCCTGCCGCCGGTTCCGGCTCCGGCCCCGCGGGCCGCTGCCCGGCTGCTCGCCCGTATCCGCGCCCAGGAGGACACCGACCGCTGTGGCCGCTGGCTGCCGGCGTTCGAACGGGACTGGGCCAAGGCTTTGGGCGATTCCCGGCAGACCTACGATCTGACGCCCCTTCACGATGTCGTCCGCACCTGGCAGGTCCGCCTCGACAGCGTTCCCGCCGTCGATGCCTTCACCGCCGCCGGCAGCAACGACGAGGACGGTACCGACCTGGACCAGCTCTTCGGAACCCGTCCGTGAACGACCGCACCTGGCCCGCCCGCCTCTCACCCAAGGCCGCCAAAGCGTTCACCGAACTACCCGGGCACACCCAGCAGTTGGTGCGTGACCTCCTCGACATCGCCGCCCGTACCCCCTGGGGCCGGCCGCAGTAGGACGCCACCGACCCTGAAGGCGAAGACGTACGCTGCGCCTCCATCGGCCAACTCGGCCTCGTCTACCTCGTCAACAGCACGGCCGGCCGCCTCTACGTCATCGACCTCGTCTGGCTCGGCTGATCCCGGTTCCCCTGCCGCCCGGACCCCGTCCCGCACAGCCCGCACTCGCACCGGCCCCGGAGCCCGCACCGGCCCCGGAGCCCGCGCCGGCGCCTGCGCGTTGCCTACGACCTGGCCGCCGCACTCGGCCATCCGGCCCCGGCCACGATCCCGGCATGGCCCGACCCGCCCGCCGAGATTCGCGGCGGCCTGGCCGGTGACTTGTCCGCGGTCGCCGTCGACGCCGCAGGGAACGCCCGGACGGCCGGCCACATCCCTGGGGAGGCCGGCCGCAGTGCTGCCGGACACGACCACGCCGCCCACGCGAAGACCGTCGCCGGGCCGTCCCCCGATCACGAGAAGCGGTCCGCCCCGCAGGTGTGGGCCCAGATCCGGACGCCAGCGGACCCGGTGGCCAGCCGCGACCGGCCGTCACCCGTCACCCGCCACTGGCAGTGGCCGCAGGCGAACGCCACCCGTCACCACCGGTTGCCGTGCCCGGTAGAGCCGCCGTCCGTTCCCGTAGGCCGGCCGTCCGTTCCTGCAGGCCTGCCGGCTGCGCCCGATGTTCTGTGCGCCACCCTGCCGGCCCCGGTCGTTGGCCCGGTCACCCCTACGACATCGCCGACCCGCAGGAGACCACCCCCGTGTCGAACACCGTCGCCGGGCAGCCCTTGGCCGGGCAGGACCGCGCCGCCCACCAGAACGCCCTCGTCCGTGGCGGCTGGATGCGCACGCCGCCGCACGCCACCTCCGTCGTCTGATGTACGCCGGATTCGCCGAGACCCCGCCCACCCGCGAGGAACTCGGCGCCGCGATCGCCACCGGCGGCCTGGCCGGTTCCTGCTGGGACCTCCCCGATCTCCCCGATCTCCCCGACCTGGACGACCTGGACGACCCGGACCGCGAGGAGACCGAGGCGGCACTGGCCAGGGCCCGCGAGGCCGCCGCCCGCTACGCCGCGCACTACGGCCTCGACACCCCGAAACCGTGGACGACCTGGTCACCCTCCTGGTTGCCGCCGGCGTTCTGCTCGAGACCCCCGGCCCCGCCGGCACCGTGCTGAGCCCGGTGCGGCCGGTGCCGCGGCCCGGCGACGTCTTCCCGCGCGACGACACCGAGCGGCAGGCCCTGGCCGACCTCGAGCGCCGCCACACCCACGGCCGCGGCACCGCGGCCGTCATCGGCCTGTTCACACCGTGCGGTGTGCGCCTCACCGAGATCACGACCAGCCAAGGCCGCCTCGCCCGCGCCATCGGCCAGGACACCGAGCACGCCCGCCAGGGCGTCCTGCAACTGATCGAGGACGGCGACCTCACCACCCTCGCCGGACACAACGTCTTCCGGCTGTAGCGCGACGCGCTGTACCCCGACCCGCACCGCACCGAGGCCGGCCCGACCCGCACCGCCCTCCCCGAAAGCCCGTGACCCGGCAGCACCCCGTCCCCGTCCCCGTCCCCAAGGCCGGCATCCGGCCGCGCCGTCCGCCAGCCGCGCCGCCCCCCGTTGTCCGCCTCGCCCCCACCCGCCGTCCAAACAGCCGCGGCCGCGCGGCCGATCCCCGGGGCGATCGCCCGCGAAGACCGGCCGCCGCTGCAGGGACGCCGGAGGGACGCCGGGCAGAGACCGGACGGCGGCCGATCCTCGACCCTGCCCATTCCCTGACCCTGCGCATTCCGCGGCGGCGTACGATCGCAGCACGAGCAGGCGGTGGACCAGACACAGGGACGATTCCCGGCCCAACCGGCAGCCACGCCGGGGTCCTTCGACGCCGACGCGCCGAAGTGCCCCGGCGCCGGCAGACCCGCCCGCGCCGCACCCACCCCGGCGGGGGAGTACCGGGCGAGCAGACCACGGCGAGGAAATCCGTACCGCTGTCATGCCCTTGCAGGAGGCCACCGCCGAACTGCCCGCCGCCGACCGTTTCTGCGCCACCCTGCTGCCCGTCGTCAACCGCTACCCGCTACCCGCTACCGCACCGCGGCCCTGCCGGGCACGGGTCCGTGTCCGTGTCCGTGCCCGGCAGGGATCCCGCCCCTGCTGGAACGGCCCGCAGTGCCGGATCGCCCGCGCGGTGTCCGTGCTACGCCTCGTCCGGCCGGGGCGCCGGCGGCGTGACGGCAGCGGACACGCACGTGACTCTGGGGCAGGCAACGGACATAAAATCCCGAGGTGCTTCGCCGGTCCTCCTCTCCACGCACCGGGCCGAGGGGCGGGGCCGCACCCCGCCCCGCGGGGCACGCCCGGCCGGTCCCCCGTCCGCCGCTCCCGCGGCCCGGCCGATCCACCTCCGGGCTGCAGAAACGGGTTTCCCCCGCGCGGCCGCGGTGTCGTACAGTCGCCTTCACCGACGCGGGGTGGAGCAGCTCGGTAGCTCGCTGGGCTCATAACCCAGAGGTCGCAGGTTCGAATCCTGTCCCCGCTACCAACCGGCCGGGCCCGGTGCGCCGAAGCGCACCGGGCCCGGTCCCCTTTTCACGCCCGAGCCTCCACCGGGCAGCTTTGCCTGACAGCGGCGCGGCGTTCCCCACAAAAATCCCGGGCACGACCAGAACCGGCACGACCGGAACCCGGCACAGCATCGGGGCCGGCCCGGCCGAGGACTGCCACCGGCACCACGGCCGAGACACCGCGGGCCACGACTGCGTCATGGGGTCGGCGGGAGGGCGAACGGGTCCTCGGGCAGGAAACAGCCATAGCCCCGCAGCGTCCCAGGGTCGTCGAAGACCAACTGCGTGAGGTCGCCCGCGGGGGAGAGCCCGTCCGGGCGCTCGGGGGCCGGCAGGCCGGGACCTTCGGACGGTGCCGGGTGGGGGTCTGCCGCGAGCCGCCCGAACCGTTCCAGTAGAACGAACACGGCGTCGCGGACATCGTGGACGTGTTCGGCCGCTTCCTCTTCGGTGGCACCGGGGGTGAGGTCGCGGTAGGCCGCACGGGCTGCGGCCAGGAACCGTTCCGGATCGGCGATCACCACGTCCTGGCGCGTCCGCACGCTGACCACCATGCCCGCGCTCGGAACCATCGGCTCATCCACCGCGCCAACCTATCCGGTTCGCCCACCGGCCCACCGGCCCACCGGCCCACCGGCCCGGGCCGATCCCGCAGACCCCCGGCCCGGGCCCGCACCCCGCCTCCGGCCCGGCGCACGATCGCCCGACCCGACACCCCCCACCACCCCACAGCGGCGACATCCGACATCCGCTATCCGCCCCCCGGCCGTCCGAACGACCACGGGCCACACAACCGACACCCGGGCGGCCAGGCCTTGCCGCCCCGCCGCCAGCCCCGGGCCCTGCCCCCGGCCGTACCGGGTCCCGCCCGGTCGCCCGGTCGATCGGCGACTCCCGCCGCGCGGACAAGCTGTGCAGCGGCAACCGGCCCTGCCGAGCGGGGGAGCGGACACAGCGGGGATCGTGGCTCCGGCTCCGGCTCCGGCTCCGGCTCCGGCTCGGGCACCGGCACCGGACCGCCGGCCGCCCACCAGACGGCCCTACTGCGGCAACAACCCGGCGGCGCAATCCAGCCCCCGGCACGCGGCCACGGGTTCCTACCGAATGATCGCCGGGCTCAGCCGCCTGCCGCTGCAGGGCCTTGCCGCCCGTCTGAACCCAAGGGCCGAACACAGCCGCGACGACCTCG
Source organism: Kitasatospora sp. NPDC093679 (assembly GCF_040683455.1). NCBI lineage: Bacteria > Bacillati > Actinomycetota > Actinomycetes > Kitasatosporales > Streptomycetaceae > Kitasatospora > Kitasatospora sp. NPDC093679. The sequence goes on along the minus strand of NZ_JBFBDW010000045.1, from coordinate 8,347 downwards.
ACGAGATCGACGCCGCCGTCTCAACGCGCCATCAGTCACACCGTGCCCTCAGCCGCATGACGCACGACCAGACGCAGATCCAGGCGTTTGTCCACCGCTCCCACGAGGCCCCCGACCACCCGCCCGCCGTCCTCCCCAAGGCCCCGGACCGGGCCAGGACGCCACCACCTCCACCGGCCGCTCCGACACCGACCAACCCACCTGACGCACCCGCCCGCCGTCCTCCCCAAGGCCCCGGACCGGGCCAGGACGCCACCACCTCCACCGGCCGCTCCGACACCGACCAACCCACCTGACGCACCC
>NZ_JBFBDW010000045.1:0-7952 GCF_040683455.1 Kitasatospora sp. NPDC093679 | reverse complement strand
ACGCACCCGCCCGCCGCCGGCAGCCGCCGTGGAAACGGATCGTCCCTCGACCTCGCTCCAGTAGCCCGGGGACCGAAAACCCCCGCCCCCGCTGTGACGGTTCACCTCCGCCCCTTCCCACCTGACGGATATGCGGCGATTCGCACCAGCGCCGGACCGCGGGCGCCCCCCGGGCCCAGGCCGGCTGCGACCGACAGGCCGACCACGGACTCGGATCTCCGCACGGCCCGACCGGCAGGCCATACTCGACCGGTGAAACATGGTGGATTCTCCGAGTCGCTCCTGCGGTGCGCCGTCTGGGGCGGGGCCCTGCTCGCGTCCCCGTTGCTGCTCGTGGCCGGCGGCCCGGCCTACGGCCGGTTCATGCGCCACCTGTGCAGGGACAACGGGCCGGGCCTGTTCGACAAGCAGCGGGGCTGGGTGCATCCCGGGTACTGGGTGGTGAGGAATCCCCTGGTCCTCGCCCTGACCTGGCCGACCCGGCGGGGCGGCCTTCTCCCGGCCAAGACCGCAACCACCTGACCGGCGCGGCACCGCAACAGTGCCCCGCCCCGCCGCGGGCCGGGCACCCGCAGGCCGATGTCCCCCCGCCGCCGGCCGGGACCACGGCACGGTGAACGCCACCACGCTCTTCCTCCTCGCCCCAAACGGCCTCCACGCCCAGGGCGACCCGCAGGACCGCCTGCCGTCGGTGGCCGGCCACCGGTCCCACGCCGACGACGCGGCCGACACGGGGGACGTACCCCGCCCGGCCCCGACCGCGCAGCCGCCCCGCGGCCTCTTCCACCGACCGGCCCCCGCCTCCCGCCCACCGACAGCGACTTCGGCGGGATCGTGCCGCTCACCCACGACGGCAGCGGCCCGCCCTGCCCTGCCCGACACGCCCGCCCGCGCTCCCGCCAACGACCTCACCGACCTCGCCGAGCAGCGAACACAGCGGCTGCGCCACGAGAACAACGATCAGACGACCGACCGACGACGACATCCCCGCCCTCCTCCCCACGGTCGCCCGGCTCGCCGCGAACGCGCCGCCCGCCGACGAGAGCGCCCGCCGCCGGCCCCACCGACCGGCACCCAGATCGCGCCGCCGCCGGGCCCGGGGTGCTCCCTGGCAAGACGGCGACCCGCTCTGACATACGGTGAAGGGGGCCAGGGGGAACTCCCGGGCCGGGGGGAAGGGATGAGTTCGTGCTGGAGACCGAGCCGCGCCCGGGGACGACGCGTGACGCCGTACCCGGGCCGGGGGAAACCGGCCGCACCGAAGCCGGGGTGCTGCCGACGGCGGTGGGGCAGATGCTCGCCCTGATCGGATGGGTCGGCGGGGGCAGGCAGTTGACCACGACGGGGCAGCTCCTGCGCGCGGACGCGCGGGAACTCGTCGATCTGCTGGAAACCGGCGGCAACGAGACCAGCCCCCGCTCCGCCGCGCCCCTGCGCGGTGTGCAGGTGCTGCTGGCGTGGGCCCACATCGCCGACCTGGTCGCGACCGACGGCCCACGGCTGCGCCCCGGACCCGCAGCCGGCCACCTACGGGAGGCCCCCGCAGCGCTCCAGGACGCGCTGTTCGCGGCCGTGTCACGATTCGAGGACTCCCGCTGCGGCTGGCAGTCCGTCCGCCTCCACCTCGAAGGCCCGGCGGACTTCAGCGCAGGCCTTCCCGCCCTGTGGCGACGCCTCAACACCGGGCCACTCACCGAGGACGAAGCCGCCCGGACGGTCTGGGACGAACTGACGGCCCGCCACCAACTCGAGGAACGCCAGCCCGCGGGCCTGACCTCCTGGAAGGTCGTGGTGGCCCGGGACGTCGCCAGGGCCCTCGGCCTCTACGAGTCCGTGGGCGCCGTCCGGATCGAGGACGACCGCATCGCGCTGACCGGCTACGGCCGCAGCCGGGCGCTGCCCGGGATACGCGACGACGCCGCCGGCCCGCGCGAGCCCGGCGAGGCGTTCATCCACTGGCCATAGGCACACCCACCCGGCCCACCCACCCTGCCCACCCGGCCCACCCGGCCCACCCGGCCCGGCCCGGCCGGGCCACGGCACAGGCGGCAGACGGGCAGCGTCGACGATGAGGGACCAGGAATTGACAGCGGAGCCATGTCCTGTCAGCGGTGTATCGGCGCCGCACGTACAACCGACCGATGCCAAAGGCAGACGATGACGAGAGCGGCGCCGCCGGCGACACCGTCCCTGGGCAGCAGGTCGATCAGGTCACCAAAACACCCCACCAGGCTGCTCCACCGAACACCCCCAGACCAAGTACCCGTCACAGCAGGGACCCCACAGCACACCGCAGCAATCCACTGCTGCCCCGACCGGGGCAAGCCCGGATTGGGCGACCGCGGAGCGTGGGACACGCAGGAGATGACGAGCTCCCCAACCGGGCACCCACCCCTTCGGCCGCCTGCACGCACCGCTGCGCCCACCCCCGGGCCGCCCCCTGCACCCGCCACGGTGAAAGCGGCCAGCCCGTCCTCGGCCGTAACCTGCCGCCGGGTCCGGAGCACGGAGCACCTACTCCCGGGCGGCCAGACAGTGGCCACCACCCGACACGAACCGGCGTGCCCGGCCGCCCGGGCGCGCCCATGACCGGCGACGACACCGCGGCAGACGACGACACCGGCACCTGGGCCACACGCCCCGGCAACCGCCTGCCCGGTGACATCGCCGCCAGGATCCGGGCGGCCCGGGAAGCAGGCGTCGAGGAACGCCACATCCGCCTCATCCTCGCCGAGGCCTTCACCGCCCCCACCGCCCCCACCGCCACCACCCACACGACCACTCACGCACGACCACCCGCGACGAGTGAACCCCGCCCACCCGACCCGGCGCTTCACGAACCGCCCTGACGAGTAGCCATGGCATCCCGCAACAGCCGGTCGAGCGGCACCCGACCACCCACATACCGCCAGGGCGCACCCCCGCCACGCTGCCCCGCCACGACCTTCTCCACAGCCGCAGCAGCCCCGGACCGCCCACCCGCCTCACCCATGGCTTCCCCACGCCCGGGAGGTCAGGAGTTACCGTCAACGGTGCCGGAAAGGTGATAGGCGCTGGAGGTGCCGGCGCCGAGGACGGCCAACAGGTCGAAGGCGTCGGCCAGCACCGACGCGCCGGCCAAACGGCGCCGGCGAGTCGGCCAGGGATAAGGCCACCAGCGCCCAGAGCGGTCCACCAGGCGGGGAAGAGAGCCAGGTACCGCAAGCCGCGAAGGCCGCCCAACAACGCCACATCCACAGCGGGGCAGCCGGACAGGACGAGGGGGCACAGCGCCGGGAGGGTGCGCAGCGGGCGAGATCGATCGGGGTGGCGGCACCAACGGCGAGTGAGACGAGGTGCGGGTGGCCGGTGAGCGGGGTGAGGCCGGCGTCGGCGGCGAGGCCAACGGCCAGGTCCTCGACAGGCAGCGCGGCAACAGGAGTCAGGTCGGCGGTGGCACAGCGGTTGAGGTACAGGCGGCGCAGGCGCGCAGTGGCGGCGAGCGGGGCAAGGCCGACAGACGAGGGGCGTCGTTGAGGTGGACCGCCTGGACGTCCGAAGCGAGCAGCTGCTTGTCGAGGGTGGAGGCCACCAACTGGCGTCACCTCTCGCCCGGACTGCTACAAGGCGCGCGGATCGGTCCGGCCCAGAACCCAGTCCAGCCAGACGGTGACGGAGGAGACGACGCAACATGGACCGTCATCGAAGTCCCCACCGACCTCGACCACCTGGCCGACACGGCCCCACGGCCGGAGCGAGATCCACGGAACAAGAAGTTCCCGCCACAACGGGTCGCGAACGGCAGCCAGCCCGGATACCCGGAGCAACAGCGCACCCTGTGCGGCGGGTCGGCATCGAAAACCACCCGGTTCCAGCCGAGATCCCAGCCGAACCAGGTCGCAACCCCAATGCAGCCGTCGCGCCCGGACAGCACCGCATCGAGCGACATCCACCAGCACCCGCCCAACACCCCGCTGCCACCGCCCCGTCCGCCTCCAGGTAGAGCACCCGCAGATCAGCAGGCAGCACCCGGCCCAGGCAGCGCCCGGCAGCGGCCAGCCGCGCCCCGCTGACAGGCGCCGACATCTCCGGCGGCGCACCGGAGTGTTCGACATGCCGCCCAAGCAGGACCCACAGCCGCTCGACCGTCTCCGCCGGATCCCCGACCGGGGGGAGCCCGGACGACGGTCCGCGCCGCCAGCCGCGCCCGGCTCGGCCGGCCGGAACGCAGGATCGAGCGTCAGCGTCCAACCCCCTCGCGGCCGCCGCCCCACTGCAGCGCGTCCCGGAACACCACCAGGTCGAAGGCACCCAACAAGCGGCAGGTGAGTTCCACAACGACACCCCCCAGCCGTAGCTCTCCCGGAACCGCGACGCGAGCGCGGCGAAGCCCCGGTGCGGGAACAACACGCGCAAGAAGCCACCCAGGCGGCCCAACACCACGTACCCGCCACCGCGAAGGCCCAAGCCGAACCTGCCCGCCTGTCCCCACAGCCCGCACCCGCCCACCCTTCCGGCACCTTCACGACGACCCCCACCGCCATCTACCGCGCCGCCTGCTCCGCCCACAGATCCACACCCGCCCCTCCTCCGCACTTCCGCGGAGGACCACGCCAGCGAGCTCCCACAACACTGCAGCCCGCCAGCAGGGCAGGGACACACACAAGACAGGCATCAGCAGCTCAAACGCAGCTCCACGAGCACATCCATGCGGCCCGGGCACCGGCAGCCCATCAAGCACCAGGCCCACCCGTCCCCGCGAGGACCCACACATCCGTTGCGGCCCATCACCAAGCGACCTGAACACGCAGCCGCCCATGATCCCCAACCACCGCCCCACCGCCCGACCCACCCCGCCCGACCCACCCCGCAGAGGACAGCAACGCAGAACCGACCCCACCACCGTCAAGACCCGACCACGGCCCAAGACAGACCCAGCCCGGCCAACTGCGCCAGCTGCTCCCGATCGAGGCGGTCGCGGCGGCTCTTGGCGTTCGACAACCACACCCCCAGCCGCACCTGGACCCCGTCCTCCAACACCTCAACATGGCCCCGCGGGACAACCACACGGGCTTCCCGTTCGGCATACTGCCGCAGGGCCGCCACACCCCGCCGGAACGCCGCAGAACCCCCACCGGCCGCCCTCCCCCGACCCACCGCCGCGCCCCGGAAGTCCTCCGCCGCTACGCCCCCGCCGACCGCCGCTGCAGAACCCTTCGCTGCGCCCCGCGGTGCGGGGGAGGGGTGCGGCTCGATGCCGAGGCGCTCGAGACGTTCGCGCTGGCCCGGCCGGAGGGACCGCCAGACGGCGGGGCGACGCTGGCGCTCCACCCAGCGGCCGATGTCGTCACCGTCGACGGTGACCCCGGGCAGCAGATCCTCCACCCGGGCGCCACCGTCCAAGCACGCGGCCACCGCGGCCCAGTGGCGCTGCCAGTCGACGGACCAGTCCGGGTTCCAATCCGGGTCGATTTCGGCCAGCGCCTGCGCGCGGTGGGGCCGGCCGGCCATGGCGCCGGGCCTGCGGCAGTTCGACAACCACTGCCCGACCGGCTTGCCGAGCGCCACCGCCCCCCGCGGGGCCGCGAGCGTGCCGTGCTCGGCGAACCACACCCGCGCCGCGGCCAGGTTCTCCTGGAACGCGCCCTCGACCGCGTCCCACACCATCCCCAACGCCTCCAAACGCCCGTACCGGCCGCCCTCCATCACCCCGGCCGCGTGCGCACGCCGCTGCTCACTGACCCACCGCCCCAGCGGGTAGGAACCCTCGCGGTGGTCGTAGGGGACCCGCAGGTGCTTCTCCCGCTTCCGGAACGCCTGCGCCGCGAGGTACCCGCGGTTCCAGTCAGCGCGCTCGACGTTGATGACGTTGAACGACACCAGGTTCGCCAGGAAGTACGGGTCCCGCTTCGAAGAGAACCGCACCAGCAGCCGGTTCTCCTCCTCACCCTCGCCGGGCGCGGCCCCGATCCGCACCGGCCACTGCTTGGCCGAGTTGGTGGTGGGGGTGGCGAGCATCTCCACGGCCTCCTCGTCGTGCGACCGCAGGCCCTGCAGCACCCGCACCAGCGGCCGGTAGGAGGCCGAGGTGAGCATGTCCTCCTCGCTCTCCCCGGGCTGCGTGAAGCACATCACCACGAGCGAGGCCAGCTTGTCGTCCCCGGGCCTCTGCCGCAGCGCCCGCCCAATCGCCTGCACGATCTCGACAGGGGAGCCCTTCGGGTCCAGGAAAGCCACCGAGTCCACGGCCCGCACGTCCACGCCCTCACCCAGGACCCGGCAGTTCGCGAGCAGCGCGAGACGTGTCTGCTGGCCGAACTCCCGCAGCACAGACCGCCGATGGGCGGCCCCATGCTCGCCGTGCAGCCAATCCACCCACACCTCCTCCGGGTACAGGCTGGGGTCGTCGGCGTGCAGCTGCGCCGCGACCGCGGGCAGGCCGGCGGCGAAGGCCTCAGCCTCGACGGTCCGCCGATGGAAAGTGATCATGGTCTGCAGGTGGTGCTCTGCCGCGGCGCGCAGCATCGCCGCCTGGGTCGCGGCGAGCCGAAGCCCCCGGGCCTCCTCCTCGTTGCGCTCCGGCCCGTACAGCCGCTCCCGGGTCAGGTAGGGGTCAGGAACCTCCACCACGATGATCTGATACCGCGCAAGGATGCCTCTGGAGACCGCCTCGGCCATGGACAGCTTGTATGCGACCTTGCCGAAGATCGTCTCATCATCCATGGACGCCGCCAGCTCCACCGGCAGCCGGTCGACCGCACCCTCCCTCGGCTCCCACCCCGCCGACCGCTCCTGCCAGATCCGCGGCGTCGCCGTCATGTACAACCGCCGCTCCGACGGGATCCGCCCCTGATCGTGAACCGCCGCCCACGCCTTCCCGAGCGACCCCGAGGTCCGGTGCGCCTCGTCGACGACCGTGAGGTTCATCGGCTCCAGCCGGGCCCCGTACGCACCCAGGAAGGCCACCTCCAGCACCTCCAGGCTGGCGTAGGTGGCGTAGATGGTCACTGGCCCGTCCCCGTGCCACAGGGCCAGCTGCAACGGGTTGGTGGTGCACCGCACGCCCGCGGCGAACAGCGCCCCGTCGCCCTGCAGCGAGCACACCGCCACAGCCGGTCCCTCGTGCCCGACCCGGAGCCACTCCTCGACGGTCTGGGTCAGCAGGTCCAGCGTAGGCACCAGGACCAGCACCCGGCCGCGCGGCGCGACCTGCAGCGCGACGTGCGCGGCGCTGACGGTCTTCCCGCTCCCGCACGGCGAGATCGCGGTCACCCGCAGCCCGTCCGCCGGCACCGTGCCACCGGGCGGGACGTCGAACCCGCGCACCACCACCTCGACCAATTCCTCCTGATGCGGCCGCAGCTTCACAGGCATTCTGAATTTCCCTCCCCGGGCTCGAGCGCGAATTCAGGAGCGGATTTCTCGACCTCCACCGAACCGGCCCAGAGGAGGTCCCTCATACTTCCAAGTGCTACACAGTGCATCATCCGTGCAATACGTGATGTATCCAGGCTACACCCGGCCGAGCCGAACCCGGGTCAGAAGCTGCGGAACCGTCTAGTCCTGGGAGGAGGGTCACGGTAGCCTGACAGGACATCAACCCGATCCGGCGAGCAGAGCCGGTCGCACGGAAGGCCTCCGGCGGAGGGCAGCGGAGCCGCTCACTGCCTAAGCCGGCCACCCGCCACCGAGGTCGACGATCCCTCAGGAGGAGGCACCCACCAGCAAACCGAAGAGTTACACAGGCCGGGCAGCACGATGCACACGACCCCGCCCCACCCCTCTAGCCAGCCGTGCTCCCCGCGTAGCGGGGAGCACGCAATTCGCGCTTGCGCGAATTGCTGCACTGTCAGGATTCCGAGAACCGGAATCCGATTCCCGCGATTGCGCGGGAATCCCGGCGGAGCGCAGCGGAGCCGTTTCGCTGCCGAGCGGCTTGCCGCTCGGTTACCCGCGGAGCGGGTAACCGAGCG